>JBAPZR010000808.1:0-1738 GCA_049285335.1 Xanthobacteraceae bacterium
ATGCAAGCCCGAGCTGGCGTTCGCAACTGCCAGCGCATGTCTTACCTCGAGCATTGCCGCGAATTCCCTTTCGAAGGACTGAACCTCGGCACCCATCGAAAGCCATTTGCTCGCGACAACGCGCTGAACTGCGCTCATTTCTTCAGAATCGTAGTCCAGATCGCTAAGTGGAATTGCCCATTCAACCAAAGATAAAACTCCCTTTGTTTTCCGCGAACAACTCTTGCGCTCGCGCATAATCATCAGGTCTACCGATGTCCAACCACATGCAATCGGTGGTCATCGCACAAACCTTTTCACCAGCTGCCAGAAGACGCAACACAAGATCAGGAAAATCCAAATACTTGCCCTGTTCGATGTGTTTCAATACCCGCGGTTCGTAAACATAAATTCCCATACTGACATCGTAGCTATACTGTGGCTTTTCCCGATATCCGACGACGCGGTGATTGACGTCAATGTCGATCACGCCAAGGTCAATTTTCACTTGGCGCTGGTGCGTGGCGATAGTAAGTGTGGCACCTTGCTGGCGGTGAAAGGCGACAAGCTGGTCGAAGTCGAGGTCGGTCAAAACATCGCCATTCATGACAAGGAAGGTTTTTTCGAGATCCTGTACGAATGCGAGTGATCCGGCCGTTCCTGTCGGTTCCTCCTCATCGATATAATGAAGAGTCATTTGGCGAGTTAGATCCCGTCGATGGAAGAAATATGCTTTAATCAACTCTGCAAGATGCCCCAACGTGAGGGTAATATCGGTGATGCCAAACTGGATCAGCCGCCTTATAAGTATTTCGATAATTGGTACGTCGCCAAGAGGCACCAGCGGCTTCGGAAAGCTCGCTGTAAACGGTCGTAACCGCACACCCTTGCCGCCGGCCAGTATGACCGCCTTCAACTCCGAGGCGGCATTTTTGTCTTTGCTCATTGCTTCAGGTCACTTGACCGGTCACGGGCGGCATTCCATGCAACTGTTCAGTGTGCAGTACTATATGACAATATCGGACGGGTAGCCGAAGTATCCGTGTGAGGCAGTTCATAATTGCCATAAAAATTCTTCCTATCGGCATAATCTGAAAAAAATCCGTTGCCGAGCGCTCCTATCAATTCTGTGACTCCATACTGCACATCATATGATGGTTGAAAAAACAATTCTTCACGCACTTTTCGAAAATCAACCTGATAATTTCGTGGGTCTGATCCGAACTCTCGATAACTGACTTTCCCACGGGGCAGCTTGCTCAGCACGACGTCAATTATACTTTGCTTGGTGTGGTTATTTTCGTCGCCGCCTGCGTTAAAGACTTGATATTCAATTCGGTCAGCGGGGAAGAGTAACACTTGCGCAATGAGCCGGGCAAAATCCCTCACATGGCAATAAGGCCGCCAAGTTTGCGCATCGTAAACGACCAGCTCATTGCCCGCAAAAATCTCGTGGGTAAATTCATTCACAGTTAAATCAAAACGCATCCGGGGCGCTAGACCAAATGCGGTAGCAAAGCGCAAGATTACACCACAGAAATCGCTGTTACCCTTCATTTTGAGAATGTGCTTTTCGGCTGCAACTTTAGCCTTGGCATAGAGCGACAAAGGCTGAAGCGGACTAGACTCATTCGCCAATTTACCCTTTTTCATAAGCCCATAATTAGAACAAGTGGAAACGAAGACCACTTTGTTGAGCCCACGTCCATTAAGCGTGTCTAGGCACTTACAAATTGCTACCTCGTTGATTGCGTGCGAC
>JBAPZR010000809.1:0-5755 GCA_049285335.1 Xanthobacteraceae bacterium
TCCCAGGAGAGCGAACTGCGCTCGAACGGCTTTCTCAAGTTATCGAGATGCTAGAGGCTCGAAAGCGACAAGGAGGGCAGCCAATTATCTTAAATCTAATCGGGAACTCTGGAAATGCCCCACGAGGGCACCCGAGGATCGGCCCGGGGCGTCTATCCCTCCATAGGGTTCCAACTCCGCGATCAGCAGTTCACGCAGCGAAGCCGTTTCCCAATCACCCTTGGTGAGAATGCCTTGTGTTGTTTGGAGTTTGTTGCCTCACTTAAGCCAATCATCAGGGCCGCGCGAAATCCCATAAGGGCTAGCGGCCGATAATCGAGATTTCCCGGCGTCGTGTAAATAGCGCCGAATTGGTGGGTTTTCGTGCGGGGGCTTTGTCTCTGCTGATGATCGGTTGAATGTGACGGCCTTTTTCGGCGCCGCTGTCTCTGCCCCGCAAAATCCCGTTTCCGGGAAACAGAGACCGACAGTGGCGGAGACTCGTTCGAATGGCGCTCAGCGCTCGTTCCAAGCTGCGATCAAGCGTTCGATATCTTCAAAGTCATGGGCGTCAGTCGCGCGACGGCTGCCTTCTCCGCGACTTGTCGGCGCTGATCTTCCATCTTGCGGCGATTGAAGCCCATCGAAAGTCCTGAATGTTAAAAACCTTACGCGCGGACTCGGATCCTTGGTCTCAAGCGTGAAAGCGCCCATTCAAATTCAACGAAGCCTCAGCGGTAACGGTTCCGTTCAAATTGAGATTGTTTTTTGTTCCACCCGATTTCGTTAGAACGCCGGCTCGGCGATCGGACATTGAAAAAACCCAAAGGAGACGGCCGCGCCCTGGAGACTACTGTTTGGGACCACTTGGTGGGAAGCCAGCGATGGGCCGAGGCGCTTGAGGGTTGTGAGAGAAATAGACGATCGGCACGAATAAATCGCAGAGGCGGTTCCGCAATCCGTGCGGTCTGACGGTGGTTCTAATAACCAAGCATTGGAAGGATGATTTCGCACGCAAGACCTTCGGCGCGCCAGTCGAGGCGGAGGTTCCCCTTATGTTGGTCTTTAATCATCCGTTCCATCACGCGGGTGCCAAAGCCTTGACGGGTAGGCTTCTCGACCATCGGACCGCCATTCTCGGTCCAAGTGAGAACAAGCTGGTTTGCTGCAACGGACCATTTGACCTCAACGCGGCCTTTGGCCCCAGAGAGAGCACCGTACTTAGCAGCGTTGGTGGCGAGTTCGTGCAATATCGCCGCGATTGTCTGAGCCGTATTGGGCTCTAAGAACAACTTTGGACCGTCAATGTGGGTGCGTGCACCGTTGTCCTGCAAATAGGGCGCAAGCTCTCGTCGAGCGAGGGTGGATAAGTCGGCTCCTTTCCAGCTCGCCTCTACTAACAGCGCGTGGACATTTGCGAGCGCCTGAATGCGTCCCTCAATGGCACGTTTAACGCCATCGGCTGTATCCGAATGCGAAAGATTAACAGTGGCCTGGACGGTTGCGAGGATGTTCTTGGTTCGGTGTTCGGCTTCCCGAGCGAGCATGGTGATGCGCTCCTCGTGCCGCTTTCGCTCCGTGATGTCCCTGGCGATTTTTGACGCGCCTACAATCTTGCCCTGTGCATTTCTGACGGGAGAGACCGTCAGCGAAATGTTAATCAAGCTACCATCCTTGCGCCGGCGAATGGTTTCATAATGGTCTGTGCACTCGCCGCGCCTGATACGCTCAAGAATGGTAGGCTCCTCATGATGGAGTTCGGGTGGAATGAGAAGTGTGACCGACTTACCAACCGCTTCTTTAGCCGTATAGCCAAAGACCTGCTCAGCGCCTTCGTTCCAACTCATAATGATGCCATCGAGGTTCTTCGCTATGATTGCGTCGTTACTGTTTTCGACAATGGAAACATACCACCTAAGTTGATCGTTGCTTTCGCGCAGTGCGGCATCACTTTCGCGCAATGCGGCATCACTTTTGCACAGTGCGGCAACACTTTCGTCCAGTGCGGCTTCGGCTCTGGTGCGTTCGATAAGATCGGCGGCTTGTCGGGCAAGCACATCCAGTCGCCGCAGTGCACGTTCTGTGGGTTGATGCGGCTCGCGCCAATGGGTCGAAATCATGCCCAGCAATCGGCCGGAACGCGAGACGAGCGGCGTGGATTGCACGGCGCGAATGTCTGATCGACGATACTCATCAAGATCAGCCGTACCTGCCATGAAATCACAGATGTCAACGTCCGGCACCACCACGCGAGACCCCGTGGCTAATGCAAACCCGCAGGTGCTGGCGGAATTAAAATGAACGCTTTCCCAGAAAGTTGCTGATTGCGGATGAAAGCCCTTCCACGCGAGTAACCGGAGGTGGTCACGTTGAGGATCGAGCAACTGCATGCTTGCCATGTCGGACGACATCAAACCGATGGCAGCGTCAAGGATGCGGTTATACAGGGGTTTGAGGTCGTCCTCCTGAATGAGCAGCGCGCTGGTTTCATGAAGTTCGAGGATGTCGTCCGGCCCATCGAGGTCTTTGCGACCCTCAGGAGCTTCCGCGTTCGAGTGGCTAAGCATGATCCGCTACCCAGTCAAAAACCGTGCGTAACTTTATAGCGGCCTGAGAAGGCCGACCAGCCCCCGACCCTAAACTACGGACCCGAGCATCGGGTTCCGCACCAGCGCGGCGTCACTCCGAGAGGTCGGAGTGACCCTTACTCGCACCCATCCGACCCATACTGCACCGCCGTCACACGGCGCGTCTTATGCCGCACCGCATCAGCCAGATTACCGCAAGCGCGCCATCAGTGCTTCAGTCAACACTCCAGCCATGATCTTGACCCGTGTCGCGAGGCTGGAGACCTCGACAAGGCCATGTGACAGGTCAGGCCACGTCCACAACATCACCGCGATGCAGCCGTTCTCAACAAGATCAAGGGTTGCCATTAAGACGGGTACGGTGACACTGCAAATATTATGCAGAACAAAACGAATAAGGGTTTTTTCCGTGGTCGTCGTTTCGGTTGATTGAGAGGCGGGCATGGCGTGCGGTCCGCACGTCAACTATCGCGCCTGACATGGAAACACTGTGGGACAATGAGGTCGAATGCGATTAGAGCCAACGCCGCAACCGCCATGCAAGTACGGCGACAGCCAGCCATGCTCGACCGCCAATTGCCACGGCGCACACTGGCGTCGGATATGTGTTTTGTCACAACCACGCTCGCCATGCGAAGCGACGTGAACGGCTTTAGAGCTTGGTTTAATCCAGACGGACCGCAGACAGGTTTTATCAAATGCCCGTGCGGCTGGTCCGGGTTGCTTCACTATGCCTTCCGCGATCACGCGAGGGCGACAAAGGGTAAATGCGCGACCTAGTACCAAATCGCTCGGAGGAGTTGGGGCTACACACAGAGCAGGCGCGAATGTAGAACGTGAAGATCATCGGATTCTTGCAGATCTCGCATGGCAACCTAGAAATGCCGCCATAATCTCTCCTGCGCCGTCGCGTGCGATCGGCGTCGACAGGCCACATTTCAGGCGTGTGGGTGCTCGTGGCGGCGCGAAGTTGATCGATAGCGGCAAGGTCAAGCCGCGGATACCCCAGGTGTGATCAGTACGCTGAGGTACGCAAGGTTTTCTGTTTTCGGTTGCCGACAGGCCGCGCTCAGCGAGTCAAAACAATCGAAACGCGAATATCGCCGTCGGTCCGGGGCGTATCGAGCGAAACTGTATCATTGCGGCGCCACACTCTCACATCGACGCTCGATTGACCGAGCTGCATGTTGTGCAGAATGACCTCATTAAGGAACGCCGGCAGGCGAGGATTGCGCAACCGGATTTCACCGTTGAACGGATCGAATTCTAGGCCAAGCGAAGCTTCGAGCAGCGTGAACGGGGTCGCGCTGGCCCAGGCCTGTGGCAGGCAGGCAACGGGGTAGAGCGTCGATCCATAGCCAGGCTGCCGCTTGAAGCTGCAGAACAATTCAGGCAGCCGCCCAAGGTCCATGTACGTCGCGGCGCTGAACAGGCCCTCGAAAAGGGTTTCGATTGATCGATTGCGTTCGTAACGCGCGAGACCGAGTGCGATAAGCGCATTGTCATGCGGCCAGACCGATCCGTTGTGATACGACATCGGATTGTATCGGGGTTCTCCTCTCGCCAAAGTACGAATTCCCCAACCGGAGAAGAAGCGTGGCTGCATTAGTCCCGCGGCAACGCACGCGGCGCGATCGGAACCGGCAATGCCGCTAAACAGGACCTGACCAGCATTCGAAGTGCGTACGCGACAGGGATTTTTGGCGCCGTCGAGCGCAAGTGCGTAGGTCTCGATCTCCGGGCACCAGAATGCCGCCTCAAAGCGCTCCGAGAGACGGCTCGCTTCAGCATCGAGTCTGAGCGCATCGGCGTCACGCCCGAGACGCTGCGCCACACGCGCCGCCTTGCGTTTGGCGGCGTAGACATACCCTTGCACTTCGGCGAGTGCGATGTTGCCCTTAGCCAGTCGTCCGTCAGCGTGGAATATCGCGTCATGCGAGTCCTTCCAGCCCTGATTGGCGAGTCCTTGTTCGGTTGCTCGCTGATATTCAACGAATCCATCGCCGTCCGGATCGCCGGGGCCATCGATCCAGTTCAAGGCCGCTTCGATGGCCGGCCACAGCGCCGCGATCGCGGCATCATCGCCAGTACGTTCCGCATAAAGACCAGCAAGCAAAACAAACAGCGGTGTAGAATCAACGCTTCCGTAGTACAGGCCGAAGGGCACTTCACGCAGCGCCGCCATTTCGCCGAGGCGCATCTCGTGCAGGATTTTTCCCGGCTCAGAATCGGCAAGCGGATCGGTTGTCTTGGCCTGATAGGCCGCCAGGCGCTGCAACACGCCACGCGCTACGTCCGGTCTCCACCAAAGCATCTGAAGCGCTGTGATGAGACCGTCGCGGCCGAACGTTGTCGAGTACCAGGGGATGCCGGCGTAGGGATAACTGCCCTGCGGTGTATCGGTCATCAACATCGCAAGATCGGCAGCCGACTGGCACAACATCTCGTTGAACCGCTCATTCGAAGTTTCAACGGATGTTCTGTCGCGTGTCGCTTCGCGCATCCAGCGGCGAGCCGCTATGAAACCGCGCAGAAACGGGAGTGGACGTGCTTTTGTTTGATCGCAACCCGCGGTTAGAAAGATTGGCCGCATTTCACCGGGAGCCAGGTGAAGGTCGTAGTTGGCGACGCCGGTCGCGAGTCGATCGGGCGGTGGATCAAACGTTAGCGTGGTATGCCGCGTTTTCGCGTCTGGGCCGAGATAGTTCAACAGGACTTGGTCATCGCCTCGAAGCTTCGTCGTGGCGATACCACGACGTTCGCGGTGCGATCCACGCACTTCAAAGAGGTCGGCAAAGTCATTCTCAAACAATATCGAAAGGAGAAGGTCGATCGAATGGTCTGAATAATTGCGCACGCCGAACCGTTGATATGCCGTTTCGCGCCAGAGGAATATTGTACGCGAAATGTGTACGGTGTCTTTCTCGAGTACGACGTGCTGGCCAAGAATGAAATCTGGATTAGTCAGATCAACGAAGAGGGCCGAATTGTCGTCGCGTATGTTGGAGCCAAGCAATAGTGGACGTTTTTCGTTGATCAGCAATTCGAGATGAGAGAGATACCGCGTGTCCTGATAGAATAGGCCGTCGGGACCACCCGGCGTTGCAACGATATCCCCGTAGCTGTCAAGGACCGCAAATGTGTCGCCATCTTTTAGCGTGCGGGGGCGCCGGCCGACGGCCTGCGTC
>JBAPZR010000810.1:0-2144 GCA_049285335.1 Xanthobacteraceae bacterium
GCCGAGACTCGTCAGCTGTCGTTCGAAGTCCATGTCGATCCCAATCTCGGCCGTAGCATCACTACCGACACCAAACGTCTTCAGCAGGTTCTCAAGAACCTTTTGTCGAATGCGTTCAAATTCACCGGTCAGGGCGGCGTTCGTCTCAACGTCGCGGTG
Organism: Xanthobacteraceae bacterium; assembly: GCA_049285335.1. Taxonomy (GTDB): domain Bacteria; phylum Pseudomonadota; class Alphaproteobacteria; order Rhizobiales; family Xanthobacteraceae; genus BOG-931. The sequence goes on from JBAPZR010000810.1 coordinate 160, forward strand.
GCGCTTGGCGGCTGGAGCACGGGTCATCCCGTATTGAATCAGGCTCCCGTCGTGGTCAGCTTCGAAGTTACTGATACCGGCATCGGTATCCCGTTGGAAAAGCAGAAGATTATCTTCGAGGCGTTCCAGCAGGCGGACGCCTCGACCAGCCGCAAATACGGCGGCACCGGTCTCGGTCTCGCCATCAGCCGCGAATTGGCGAACCTGCTCGGCGGCGAAATCCATTTGCATAGCGCGCCCGGCACCGGTTCGACTTTCACGCTCTATCTGCCGATCAAATATGTCGGTCCCAACGCGACGGTCCATACCGCGACGACGGCCGCCTCGACAGGTTCGGGCTTACCGCCGGGCCTCACGATCGCTCCTGAAAGGGCCGTCGAACCGATCCCGGACGATCGACTGGATATCCAGGCGGGCGACGCCATCCTGCTCATCGTCGAGGATGATCCGCATTACGCGCGGATCTTGATCGATCTTGCCCGTGACAAGGGCTTCAAAGCTCTGTTGGCGATGCGGGGCGATGACGCGCTTAATCTTGCCAAGCAATATCAACCGACGGCTGTTTCGCTCGATGTGTTTCTGCCCGATATGCTGGGTTGGAATGTGCTCAGCCAGCTCAAGCAAAATCCCCTCACCAGGCATATTCCGGTGCAGATCGTTTCGCTCGACGAGGACCGGCAGCATGGCCTCGCGCGGGGCGCCTTTGCGTTCGTCAACAAGCCGACCACACGAGAGGGCATCGAAGAGGCGTTATCCCGCATCAAGCACTTCGCTGAGCCACGGCGCAAACGCCTGCTGATTGTCGAAGACAATCAGGCCGAGCAAATGAGCATCAGGGAACTGCTCGACCACGACGATATCGAGATCGCCAATGCCGAGACCGGCGGCGAAGCTCTCGCCGAGCTCAAAGGCAATCCATGCGACTGCGTGGTGCTCGATCTGCGGTTACCGGACATGTCGGGATTCGAGGTGCTTGAGCGCATGCGAGTCGATCCCTCGCTTGCCGATATTCCCGTTGTTGTTTTCACAGGACGGGAATTGTCCGTCGAGGAAGACGCTCAGCTTCACACGATGGCGCGAAGCATAGTCGTCAAGGGAGTGGAATCGCCGGAGCGGCTTCTCAACGAAACTGCATTGTTCCTTCACCGCGTCATCACCGATCTTCCGCCAGAAAAACAACACATGCTCGAGCGACTGAATTCGTCTGATGATGATCTGGTTGGCCGTACCGTGCTGTTGGTGGACGACGATCCGCGCAACATTTTCGCGCTTTCGAGCGCACTCGAGCGTCGCGGCATGCAGGTGTTGACTGCGACCACCGGCGCGGAGGCGATCGCGTTGGTCGAGGAAACATCGTCGCTTGCGATTGTTTTGATGGACATCATGATGCCGGAAATGGATGGTTACCAGACCATCGAAAAAATTAGGCAAAACCGCGCCTATCGCCGTTTGCCGATCATCGCGCTCACTGCCAAGGCGATGAAGGGCGACCGCGAGAAATGTCTGCAAGCCGGTGCGTCGGACTATCTGGCCAAGCCGGTCAATACCGAGCAGCTTCTTTCCGCGCTGCGGATGTGGTTGCATCGATAGGGCGCCGTCCATGATAGACAAAGTCAACGTCCTGCTGGTTGACGATCAACCTGACAAGCTCCTTTCCTACGAGGTGATCCTCGGGGAGCTTGGCGAGAATCTCGTCAAAGCCGCGTCCGCGCGCGAGGCGCTGCAATTTTTGCTTAAGAACGACGTTGCCGTCGTCTTGATCGACGTCTGCATGCCGGAACTCGACGGCTTTCAGTTGGCGGCAATGATTCGGGAACATCCCCGGTTCCGCAAGACGGCGATCATTTTCATTTCAGCTATTCATCTCACCGAGGTCGATCGGCTACGCGGTTACGAAATGGGAGCGGTCGATTACGTGCCGGTGCCTGTCGTGCCGGAAGTGCTGCGCGCTAAGGTGCGGATCTTCGCCGAGCTGTTCCGAAAGA
>JBAPZR010000811.1:0-1520 GCA_049285335.1 Xanthobacteraceae bacterium
GCGCCATGCCTTCCGCGATCGCAACACCTATTTGGGCGATCCGGCGTTCGTCGACAACCCCATCGCGCGCCTGCTGTCCGCGGGCAATACCAAGGCCATCCGCGCACAGATCCAGCCGGATCGGGCGACGCCCTCCTCCGCGCTTAGCGGAGCAACCGCGGCAAACGAGCATGCAACCACGACGCACTATTCGGTCGTCGACAATCAAGGCAACGCGGTGTCGGTCACCTACACCATCAACGACTACTTCGGCGCCAAGGTGATCGCGGCAAATACCGGATTCTTCTTGAACGACGAAATGGACGATTTCACCTCCAAGCCCGGAGCGCCGAACGGATTTGGCCTGGTGCAAGGCAAGGCCAATGCGATCGCGCCGGGCAAGCGGCCGTTGAGTTCGATGACGCCAACACTGGTGCTCAAGGACGGCAAGCCCGTGCTGGTGGTGGGATCGCCGGGCGGCGCGCGCATCATCACGACCGTTCTTGAAGTCATCGCCAATGTGATCGACAACGGCATGACGCTGCAGGAAGCGGTGGATGCGCCGAGGCTTCACCATCAGTGGTTGCCGGACACGCTGGCGGCGGAGCCCTTCGCCCTCTCGGCAGATACAGTGATGACGCTGACGAAGATGGGATACAAAGTGGTCGCGCTCGAACCGTGGGGATCCGGAAATGCCGCGGAGGTGATCGGAATCGCGCCACCGGATTTGGATTCCGCCAAGGCTCTCGGCTTCCCCCGCACCGGGCGCTTTTATGGCGCGAGCGATTCGCGCGCCCCGGCAGGATCGGCGGCGGCGCCCTAAGCGATTCGCAGCGATTCGCGATTCACACGAGGGAACCCATGATCAAACTTTCGATTCTGTATCCGAACAAGCCCGGTTCGCACTTCGACGTGAACTACTATGTCACCACGCACATGCCCTTGGCGATGCGCTTGCTCAAGAAGAATCTGCGCAAAACCGAGGTCGACGCCGGACTGCAAGGCGGGGCGCCCGGGGAGCCGCCGCCTTTCCATGGCGGATGCCAATTCTATTTCGACAGCATTGCCGCGTTCGCGGAAGTCTGGGGCGCTGCCGCAGCGGAGCTGCAAGCGGACATCCCCCGCTATACCGATGTTGCGCCCATCATTCAATTCAACGAAGTCAAGCTGACGGCTTGAGCGAGCCCAAGCGCCCATTGCGGTCCCTGCACGCCTTATTTCCGACATTTGTGTACTCGTCCGCGCTGCAAAGAAGCAACGCGCGCGAATTCAACCAACAGCTTCTCAAGGAATGCCGGCAACTGCGCTTGGATGATGCCGCGGGAAGGCGCTGGTCGGCCAAGAATTATCCCGGCGGATACACCTCCTACGGGTCGGTGCATCGCCTGCAGACGGTCTCGCCGACCTTCGAATCCCTGCGCCGCAAGCTTCAGCGGCATATCGTGGCGTTCAGCAGCGCCGTGGAATGGGATCTCGCCGGCCGCGAGCTAAAGATGACCGATTGTTGGGTCAATATCATGCCGCGGCACACCGTGCATGGC
>JBAPZR010000812.1:0-1810 GCA_049285335.1 Xanthobacteraceae bacterium
GCCTGAGCGGCAACAGACCCAGACTTCGGAAGCAAGCGCCCTTGATGTACGACAAACGCTGGCTGCAAAAGCCGGATACGGTCCGGAAATTCGTAAATTTCAGCGGCCTGCTAGCCCGGATATCTCACACTACAGCAACGTAATCGAGCGGATTTGAGAGCGGGATATCTGCGGTTTTTGTCCCCGCAGTTTCCCGTGGCGTCTGGAGACGCGGCCTCGACTAGGACATTTGCGGGCTGCGGGGGCAGCGAAGAATTGATCTCGGTGAGCCTGGGGTTGGTGCCGCGTCGGTTACGCATTGCGGCGGCGCGTGTCATGCCGGCGAGGCACGGGCCAGGGCGGCAATCGCGAGCCGGATGGCGGCGCGGAGCCAGTCTCGAGCGGCCGGACAGGCGGACGCCATGGCGATTTTGATGCGGCGAACGCTGACTTGCACGATCGCCCCGATCTTGAGCAGCTTGAGACGAATGGTGCCGCATGTAGCTGTGGCGAAGTCGGTGTGGTGAAGCCCGATACGGCGCAAGGCACAGAGCAGCACGTAAGCCATGGAGGCAAACCACAGGCGCAGTTGATTGGCCCGCATGGTGGCGGTCGAGGTGCGGTCGGCGTAGAGGTCGAGCTGGCATTCCTTGATCCGATTCTCCATGTCGCCGCGCGCGCAGTAGACCTTCTCGTAGAGGTACTTGGCCTTGCATTCGTGGCGTCCGAGCGAGGTCACCACGAAACGCGGATTGGCTTCTCCGTGCGTCCACTCGGCCTTGGCCACGATCCGGCGCCGCCGGCTCCAGGTCCGGCGCGTCGTCCACATGAAGCTCTTAAAGCGGCGTTCCATCCTGCCGGTACGTCGGCTCTTGGCGGCGACCACATCGAGTTCGGTCGTGATCTCGGCGATGAGGCGCTCGTTTTTGGCCAGTCCGAACAGGAAGTCGACGCCGTTGGCCTCGCACCAAGCCATCAGGTCCTCGCGCGCGAAGCCTGAGTCGGCACGCAACAGAACGCGCACGCGTGGCCACCGGCGGCGGATGTGTGCCACCACGCGCGCCACTTCCTCGATAGCGCCGGCGGCCGCGTCGATCGCCGCGCTCCGCAGCTTGGCGACCAGCAGATGGCGGCCGCTGAACACGTAGAGCGGCAGGTAGCAATAGCAATCGTAATAAGCGTGGAAGAACCGACCCTCCTGCTCGCCGTGCAGCGGATCGTCGGTCGCATCGAGGTCAAGAATGATCTGCCGCGGTTCGCGTTCCTGCGCTTCCACAAACAAGTCGACCAGAAGATTCTTGATCGCCACCGGATTGTGACTGATCTTGTGGTAGCGCGTCGGCGCAAGCTTGCTCAGCTCCAACCGGTTCAACGTCGACTTGCCGGCAACCGGCGCGCAATCCTCGCGCCGCGCCCTGAGCTTGCCCGCCAATATCGCCATCATTGGATCGTGCCGCAGCTCGTCGTGGTCGTTGAGATCCTCGTAGCCGAGCGCGATCCCGAACACGCGTTGGCCGACCAGGGTCGCGACCTCATGCTCGATGTATTCAGGACGCCGCTCGTCGTGAAAGCACGACGCAAACCGGTCGATCATTCGGATCGCTCGATCGGTCGCGCCCAGCAGCAGCGCCCCTGCGTCGGAGGTCACCAACCCGCCATCGAATGCCGCTTTTACACGGCGACCTCCCACGGCTCCAAAATCAAGTGATTGCGTGCTACACTCTGTCGGCATCGGGCGCTCCTCGAACCTGCGCAAAGTCGTTGCAGCACAACAACTTTCGCTGATTCGGAGACCCGATGCGCCTGTTTGTATGAGAAATGCGCGCTAGCG
>JBAPZR010000813.1:0-2647 GCA_049285335.1 Xanthobacteraceae bacterium
ATTATGTGATGTACATCTGGAAGAAGGATCCGAGCGGCAAGATCACTTACGTCCAGTGTCCGGATTCGGGATGCGCGATGTAGCCCGCCGCGGCTGGCCAATGTTGAAAGCCCGCCGTTCGGCGGGCTTTTTATTTTGCGGCTTTGAACCCCGCCATGCCAGGTGATTTAGGATCAAAACTCATAAAGGCATTCGGGAAAAGCCGTCGACCGCGCCTTCGGCGCCGCGCAGCGGCTTTGCCCTTGACACCCAAATTTGGTCGGAAGCGACTGCAGCCATTGCGATCGACGGCGCGAAGCGATCACCGTGGTTATGAGTCTCGCCCCTAACCGATCTTCCCGAGCGACGGGAAGGTGTCCAACAACCAATAGCTCGCCTCGTTGATCGCGCCCGTGAGGAAGGCGATGCCGGTGAGGACCAATAATCCGCCCATGACCTTTTCCACCAGACCGAGGTGAGCGCGGAACCGGGCGAGGAAGGCGGCGAACGGTTCCACGGCGAGCGCCGCGACCACGAACGGGACGCCGAGCCCGAGCGAATAGACGGCGAGTAGCCCCGCGCCTTTGAGCACGGTCGCTTCCGCGGCGGCGACGGCGAGGATCGCGGCGAGAATCGGCCCGATGCAGGGCGTCCAGCCGAGCGCAAAGGCAAGTCCCATCAGGTAAGCGCCCCACAGGCCGATCGGCTTAGCGACCGTGAACCGCTTCTCGCGCATCAACCAGGCGATCGGCGTGAGCCCAAGAAAATGCAGACCCATCACGATGATGGCAATTCCGGCGAGAATGGCGAGCTCGCTCGAATAGGCGCGCAGCACAGCGCCGATCGCGCTGGCGCTGGCGCCGAGCGCGACGAACACGGTCGAGAAGCCGAGCACGAACAACAAAGCGGCGGCGAGCGTATCGCGCCGCACCCGCGGCTTGGCCTCGGCCTCGGCCAGCCGCTCAAGCGACGTGCCGGTAAGATAGACGAGATAGGGCGGCACGAGTGGCAGCACGCAGGGCGAAAGAAAGCTTAAGGTGCCGGCCGCGGCTGCGGCAAGGATCGGGACGTTCGGCAATCGCGCACTCCGTTTCGCGAACTCATGCCTGCCCATCAGCCACTGCGCAAGCGTCCCTTGGTCGCCCAGCGAGGTTGTGAGGAGGCGGCGCTTTGTGTTCAATTTCGCTTTACACTACCTATCCCAAGCAATTGACTAATCCGGAGAAATCCTCCCGGCCGCCTGACCTATCCTGTGAGGACCGATTGCGTAACCTCATTACCGACGTCCCCGGCCTGACGGTCGGCAATGCCGAAGATCTGCGGCTTGGTTCCGGGGCGACCGCGATCATCTTCGACGAGCCGGCTGCGGCCTCGGTCGACGTGCGCGGCGGCGGTCCCGGCACCCGCGAAACGGATCTCCTCGACCCCGAGCGGACGGTGCCGGGAATCGATGCCATCGTGCTCTCGGGTGGCTCGGCCTTCGGGCTTGATGCCGCGTCTGGCGTGCAGGCCTGGCTTCGCGAACAAGACCGCGGCTTCGCGATCGGCGCGGTGCGGGTTCCAATTGTCTCTGCCGCCGTTCTGTTCGACCTCTTGAGCGCGGGCGACAAGAATTGGGGCCGCTTCCCGCCCTATCGCGAGCTTGGTTACAGCGCTGCCGCCAATGCCGCGCTCGATTTTGCCCTCGGCAGCGTCGGCGCCGGCACCGGCGCGACCACCGTCAATTATAAAGGCGGCCTCGGCTCGGCTTCGGCGCAGAGCGCGGATGGCTTGAGCGTCGGGGCGCTCGCGGCGGTGAACGCAGTCGGCAGCGTGGTTGTGGGCGACGGACCGTGGTTTTGGGCGGCGCCGTTTGAAATCGACGGCGAGTTCGGCGGCCGCGGTCTTCCCGATGCGCTCTCACCGGAAACCCTCGAACCGCTAATGAAAGGCGCCGTGCGCGAGAGCACCACGCTGGTTGCGGTTGCGACCGACGCCATCCTGACGAAGGCGCAGGCGAAGCGATTGGCGGTGATGGCCCAATCCGGCTTGGCGCGGGCGATCTACCCCGTCCATAGCCCGCTCGATGGCGACATCGTGTTCGCCGCCTCGACCGGCCGCCGGCCGCTCGCCGACCCCGTGCGTGACCTTGCCCGTCTCGGTGCGCTTGCGGCGAATGTGGCGGCGCGCGCTATCGCCCGCGGCGTGTTCGCGGCGCGCGCTTTACCTGGAGCTATATCTGGGGATGACCGGCCGAGCTGGAGCGAGCATTTCGGTCGATAACCCAAAGAGAAATAGCGGGAATTACCACTATCAACGGCACGGAAACCACAACACCCATCTTTGATTCCTAAACCCTTCGTATCCGTTGACTTGAACCCTGATTGCGCTTTCACTCCGCACAAGCTGAACAAGCACGAGCGTGGAGGGTTGCGATGCGGGTCGTAGGAGTCGTCATTGCGGCGTTGATGACGCTAGGTCTGGCAGCGTTCGGGATTGTGGCGGCCCAGCAGGCAGCCGGTCCCTCGTCGCTGATCGCACTCGCCGCGCATGTGGTTTCACCTTCGCAAAATAGCGCCGCGGCGGCGCACCCGGCGCCCGCGAATCAGCTCGCTCCGGCGCGCGTCGCTCAGTCGCCGGTTGCCGAGATCCCGCAAGCGCCCGCGGCAAAGACCAATCCGTCCCCAGC
>JBAPZR010000814.1:0-9062 GCA_049285335.1 Xanthobacteraceae bacterium
TCCAGAATTCGGCTATTACCTTCTGCGCCTGACCACCGAGCGCCTGTTGCAGAACATTTCGCGGCTGGAGGGAATTGTCGAGGCAAATAAGAGGGATATCTCCCGTCTCGAAAGGCTTGTCGCGAACCGCAAAGCGGCATCGCAGTAAAGCGCCGCTGCGGCCGGCGGGCGCCGGCACTTATGGAATTCCTATAACTTCATCCCTCGTTCCTCTCTCGAATTCCTATAGGCCAATGACAGATAGTGGGCTGTGAACGACGAACGTTCACAGGCGGTTTGACGCAAATTGAAGTTCGCGAACCGCCGGTGGTCTTCTGCTGCAACATCAATGCGCTTTCTCGGAGCACTGCCATGATGGACGCCGTCATGTTGGCGATCGCTTTCGGCTTTTTCGCAGTATCGATCGCTTACGTTTACGCCTGCGACCGGCTTTGAGGGGAACGATCATGGTTTTCGACTATTCGCTCGCCGGCCTCGTGACCGCCGGCCTTCTCATCTACCTCATCTACGCGCTGCTCAGGCCCGAACTGTTCTGAAGGGACAACGACCATGACCGCCATCGGCTGGGTCCAGATTCTGTCGTATTGCGCGATCATCGTCGCGATCACGCCGGTCCTCGGCGCGTATATGACGCGCGTTTTCAACGGCGAACGCACCTTTCTGACGCCGGTTCTCCGCCCGGTCGAGGTCGCAATCTACGGGCTCGCCGGCGTCGACGAACGTCAGGAACAACATGCGGTGACCTACACCGTCGGCATGCTGCTGTTTCACGTCGGCGGCTTCCTCATTCTTTATCTGCTGATGCGCCTGCAGGCGGCCCTGCCGTTCAACCCCGCCGGGCAAAGCGCCGTGGCGGAAGATTTGTCGTTCAACACCGCGATCAGTTTCATCACCAATACCAACTGGCAGAACTATGCCGGCGAAAACACGATGTCTTACCTCGTGCAAATGCTCGGCTTGACGCATCAGAATTATTTGTCTGCGGCGACCGGCATCGTGTTGGCCATGACGCTCATCCGCGGCTTTGCGCGGCATTCGGTTCGCACCGTCGGCAACTTCTGGGTCGATGTGACCCGCTGCACGCTCTACATCCTCATTCCGATCTGCGTTCCTTACGCGCTGTTTCTGGTCTGGCAGGGTATCCCGCAGACGCTCGGCCCTTATGTCGATGCCACCACGCCTGAAGGCGCCAAACAAACCATTGCGGTGGGCCCTGTCGCCTCGCAAATCGCCATCAAGATGCTCGGCACCAATGGCGGCGGCTTCTTCAACGCCAATGCCGCGCATCCGTTCGAAAATCCGACGGCGTTGTCGAACTACGTGCAAATCATCTCGATCTTCGCTCTGGGCGCGGCCTTGACCAACGTGTTCGGGCGCATGATCGGCAATCAGCGCCAGGGCTGGGCGATCCTCGCGGTGATGGGTGTGCTCTTCATCGCCGGCGTCATCGCCTGCTACGCGGCCGAAGCACACGGCAACGACGCGCTCAATGCGCTCGGGCTTACCGGCGGCAACATGGAAGGCAAGGAGCTCCGCTTCGGCATCGCGGCTTCCTCGCTGTTCGCAGTTGTCACCACCGCGGCCTCGTGCGGCGCCGTCAACGCCATGCACGATTCCTTCACCGCGCTCGGCGGCATGATACCGCTCATCAATATTCAATTGGGCGAGATCATCGTCGGTGGAGTCGGCTCCGGCTTCTACGGCATGCTGCTCTTCGTCATCATCTCGATTTTCGTCGCTGGCCTCATGGTCGGCCGCACGCCGGAATATGTCGGCAAGAAGATCGAGACGAAAGAAGTGAAGATGGCGATGCTCGCCATTCTCGTTCTGCCGCTGATGTATCTCGGTTGGACCGCCGTGGCGATGGAGGTGCCGTCCGCAGTTTCAGCCATGAACAATCCCGGTCCGCACGGCTTCACTGAAGTTCTCTACGCCTACGTGTCGCAGGACGGCAACAACGGCTCGGCATTCGCCGGACTTTCCGCCAACACGCTGTTCTACAACCTCAGCGGCGGCATGGCGATGTTCGTCGGCCGTTTCTGGATGATCATCCCGACCATGATCATCGCCCGCTCGCTTGCGGCGAAGAAATCCGTACCGGCATCGGCGGGGACGTTCCCGACCACCGGCAGCTTGTTTGTCGGTCTCGTCGTCGGTGTGATCGTGATCGTCGGCGGGTTGACCTTCTTCCCCGCGCTCGCGCTCGGTCCGATTGTCGAGCAGCTTGCGATGAACGCCGGGACGCTTTTCTCATCCAATTAGCCTTCGGAGTAACTTCGATGGAAAGCTCACATTCGCGCAAGAGCATGCCGGTATCGGCGCTGTTCGATCCCAAGATCGTCGTGCCGGCCATCGGCTCCGCCTTCGTCAAGCTCGACCCGCGCACGCTCGTGAAGAATCCCGTCATGTTCGTGCTCGAAATCGTCACCGCGTTGACGACGGTGATCTTGATTCGCGACCTCCTCGTTGGCGGCGGACATATCGGTTTCGAATTCCAGATCATCCTCTGGCTGTGGTTCACCGTGTTGTTCGCAAATTTCGCCGAAGCGGTAGCCGAAGGCCGCGGCAAAGCGCAGGCCGACACATTGCGCCGGCAGCGCACCGAGACCCAGGCGAAACTGCTGACGGGACCGAATGACACGCAGAACTACCGCCTGGTGCCGAGCACCGGTTTGAAGGTCGGCAATATCGTGCTGGTCGAAGCCGGCGACCTGATCCCCTCCGACGGCGAGGTCATCGAGGGCATGGCTTCGGTGAACGAGGCGGCGATCACCGGCGAATCGGCTCCGGTCATCCGCGAATCCGGCGGCGACCGTTCCGCCGTTACCGGCGGCACGCAGGTGCTGTCGGATTGGATTAAGGTGCGCATCACGGCCGCACCGGGCTCGACCTTCCTCGACCGCATGATCCGGCTGGTCGAAGGCGCCGAGCGGCAGAAGACGCCGAACGAGATCGCGCTCAACATCCTCCTCGTCGGCCTGACCATCGTTTTCGTGTTCGCGACCGCGACGATCCCGAGCTACGTCTATTACGCCGGCAGCACGATTTCCGTCGTGATACTGGTGGCGCTGTTCGTGACCTTGATCCCGACCACGATCGGCGCGTTGCTTTCGGCAATCGGCATCGCTGGCATGGACCGGCTGGTGCGCTTTAACGTGCTGGCCATGTCGGGACGCGCCGTCGAGGCGGCGGGCGACGTGGATACGCTTCTGCTCGACAAGACCGGCACCATCACGCTCGGCAATCGCCAAGCCACCGAGTTCAAGCCGCTGCGCGGCGTCACCGAGCAGGAATTGGCGGACGCGGCGCAGCTTGCTTCGCTCGCCGATGAAACGCCCGAGGGCCGCTCCATTGTGGTCTTGGCCAAGGAGAAATACGGCATCCGCGGGCGCGAGCTTGCCGAACTGAAGGCCAATTTCATTCCCTTTAGCGCGCAGACCCGCATGAGCGGCGTCGAGGTCGGCTCGTCATGGGTCCGCAAGGGCGCCGTGGATGCGATTCTGAACTATCTCAATGACACCCCGCCCGCGGTTGCTGCGGGCGGCGGGACCGTGCAGGCGTTGCGCCCAAGCCTGAGCGCCGACACCGTACGCGAGGTCAATGCGATCGCCGACGCGATAGCCAAGTCGGGCGGCACGCCCCTCGCTGTCGCCAAGGACGGCAAATTGCTCGGCGTCATCCATCTCAAAGACATCGTCAAAGGCGGCATCCGCGAGCGTTTCGCCGAACTGCGCCGTATGGGCATCCGCACCGTCATGATCACCGGCGACAATCCGATGACGGCGGCGGCCATCGCCGCCGAAGCCGGCGTCGATGATTTCCTCGCCCAGGCTACGCCGGAGGAAAAACTGCGGCTGATCCGGGATGAGCAGTCGAAAGGCAAGCTTGTCGCCATGTGCGGCGACGGCACCAACGACGCGCCGGCGCTAGCGCAGGCCGACGTCGGCGTCGCCATGAACACCGGCACGCAGGCCGCGCGCGAGGCCGGCAACATGGTCGACCTCGATTCCAATCCGACCAAGCTCATCGAAATCGTCGAGATCGGCAAGCAGCTCTTGATGACGCGCGGCGCGCTGACGACCTTCTCGATCGCCAACGACGTGGCGAAATATTTCGCGATCATCCCCGCGATGTTCGTGGCGTTCTATCCGCAATTGCAAACGCTCAACATCATGCGGCTTGCCACCCCTGAAAGCGCGATCCTGTCGGCGATCATCTTCAACGCGCTGATCATCATCGCGCTCATTCCGCTGTCACTAAAGGGCGTGCGCTATCGACCGATTGGCGCTGGCCCGCTGCTGCGCCGCAATCTTTGGATCTACGGCGTCGGCGGCGTGATCATTCCCTTCATCGGCATCAAAGCCATCGACCTCGTTGTCGCGGCGTTGCATCTGGTCTGAGGAGATTTGTCATGTTGCGCGAAATCCGTCCCGCAATCGTCGTTCTCGTCGCGCTGACGCTCATCTGCGGCCTTGTCTATCCGCTGGCGATGACCGGCATCGCTCAACTCGCATTTCCCCATCAGGCCCAAGGCAGCTTGATCGAACGTAATGGAACAGTCGTCGGATCGGAGTTCATCGGCCAGCAATTCGACAGCGACAAATATTTTCACGGCCGGCCGTCCGCGACCACGGCGCCGGACCCCAAGGATCCGACCAAGACGATTCCCGCTCCGTACAATTCATTAAACTCGGGCGGATCGAATCTCGGACCGTCCAACAAAGCGCTGATCGACCGCGTCAAAGGGGATATGGACAAACTGAAAACCGAAAATCCATCCATGCCTGTCCCCGCCGATCTCGTCACTACTTCGGCGAGCGGCCTCGACCCGGATATCTCGCCGGAGGCCGCGCTCTTTCAGGTCCCGCGCGTCGCCAAGGCGCGCAATCTACCCGAAGAGCGCATTCGCCAGCTGATCGAAGACCATACCGACGGCCGCTTGTTCGGGCTCCTGGGCGAGCCGCGCGTGAACGTGCTTAAGCTCAATCTCGCGCTCGATCAGATGGCCGGCTAAGGCCCGATCGCAAAGGCCGGTGCGCGTCGCGGTCCGCGGAGCGGGCGCGGATAGGAGAAGGTTGGATAGAAGCGGCAGGCCCCAAGATCCATTCTCAGGAGGGCTTATCTGCTATATCTGACGGCAATGGTGGATCAGCGGCGCGATTCCGAACATCGGCCCTCGCCGGAAGCTCTGCTCGAAGCGGCACGCCGGGAAGAGCGGCGCGCCGGCAAGCTCCGGATCTTCGTGGGCGCCGCCCCCGGCGTCGGCAAGACTTATGAAATGCTGCAGCAAGCCCATGCCCGGCAGAAAGACGGCTATGACGTCGTAGTCGGCATTGCCGAGACCCACGGCCGCCGCGAGACCGAGGCGCTCGTGGAAGGCCTGGAAGTCATTCCGCGGCGCCGCGTCGATTACCGCGGCCAAACACTCCAGGAAATGGACCTCGACGCGATCATCGCGCGCCGGCCTCAAATCGTCCTGGTCGACGAGCTCGCCCATACCAATGTCGAAGGCAGCCGCCACCCCAAGCGCTATCTCGACGTCGAGGAGCTGTTGAACCGCGGCATCGACGTTTACACCACGGTCAATATCCAGCACATCGAGAGCCTCAACGACGTCGTCGCTCAGATCACGCATGTGCGCGTGCGCGAAACGGTGCCCGACGCCGTCTTCGATCGCGCCGACGCGGTCGAACTGGTCGACCTGCCGCCGCACGATCTCATCCAGCGGCTCAAGGAAGGAAAAGTTTACGTTCCCAAGCAGGCCGAACGCGCGCTCGAACATTTCTTTTCGCCGGCCAATCTGACCGCGCTGCGCGAGCTCGCTTTGCGCCGCACCGCCGAACGGGTCGACGAACAATTGCTGTCGGAGATGCAGGCGCGCGCCATCCAAGGCCCCTGGGCGGCCGGCGAGCGTATCGTAGTGTGCGTCAGCGATGACCCGCGCAGTGCCGGCCTAGTTCGCTATGGCAAGCGCCTGGCCGACCGCCTGCATGGACCGTGGGCGGCGCTCTATGTCGAAGGACGGCGCAATCTACAATTGACCGAAGTGGAGCGCGACCGCATCGCCGACACGCTGCGGCTGGCCGAAGCGCTCGGCGGCGAAGCCGTCACCATTCCGGCCGTCGATAGAAGCATCGCCGACGACGTCATCGGCTACGCGCATGCCAACAACGTCACCCAGATCATCATCGGCAAATCGGCGCGCTCGCGCTGGTTCGAGATGATTCACGGGTCGGTGGTGCACGATCTCGTCCGCCGCTCCGGCAATATCAGCGTTCACGTCATTGCCGGCGACCAGCTTCCAGGCAGTCCCATTCCGAAAAAAACCGTCGACACGGCGGACGGCCACGACGCCTTCAATCCGAATCCTTACATTGCCGCGCTGGGAGCGGTGACGCTAGCGGTCGGCGGCGCCGAACTGATCGATCACTGGATCGGCGTTGAAAATGTCGATCTGGTTTTCCTGACCGCAGTCGTCGGCGTCGCGGTCCGCTTCGGGCTTTGGCCGTCGCTGCTTGCAAGCGTCGCCTCGGCGCTGTGCTACAATTTTTTCTTCCTGCCTCCGATCTATACTTTCACGATCGCCGATCCGCATAACATCGCGGCTTTTGCGCTGTTCACGCTGATCGCCGTTGTCGTGTCGCATGTCGCGGCGCGCGCCCGGGTCCAGGCGATAAGCGCCCAAACGCGCGTGCGCTCCGTGGAGTCGCTCTATTCTTTCAGCCGCAAGCTCGCAGGCGCAGGAACGCTCGACGACGTGCTTTGGGCGATGGCATATCAAACCGCCTTGATGCTGAAAGTGCGCGTCGTGCTGCTATTGCCCACCAACGGCACGATCGCGGTGCGGGCGGGCTATCCGCCGGAAGACATGCTCGATGACGCTGACATTGCCGCCGCCAACTGGTCCTTTGAAAACGACCGCTCCGCGGGCCGCGGATCGGAGACGCTTCCTGGCGCCAAGCGTTTGTTCCTGCCGATGCGAACCGGGCGTGGGGCTATCGGCGTCGTCGGCATCGACAGCGACAAGGCCGGACCGCTGCTCACGCCCGATCAGCGCCGCCTCCTCGATGCATTGATTGACCAGGGCGCGCTCGCCATCGAACGCGTGCAACTGGTCGAGGGCATGGATCGCGTTCAGCGCGCCGCAGAGACCGAGCGATTGCGCACCGCACTTCTGACCTCAATATCGCACGATCTCAAGACGCCGCTTGCCTCGGTGCTCGGCTCCGCCAGCATGCTGCGCGATCTCAGCGACAAGCTCGGCGATGGCGAAAAGGTGGAGCTCATCTCAACCATTATCGAAGAATCCGAGCGGCTCAATCGCTTCATCGCCAACCTGCTCGACATGACCCGGCTCGAATCCGGCGCGGTGGCGCCGAAACTCGCACCGCACGATCTGTCGGAGATCGTCGGTTCGACCTTGCAGCGGGCGGCGAAAATTCTGCGCAATCATTCGATTCAACTCGATATCGGGTCCGACGTGCCGATGGTCTCGCTTGACCCGGTTTTGTTCGAGCAGGTCCTGTTCAATTTGCTCGACAATGCGGCGAAATACGCGGCGCCGGGCACGACCGTTTTTATCCGTATTTGGCGCGACCTCGATTCGGTCGTGCTGGAGGTGGCGGATGAGGGCGAAGGCATCCCGCCGGCCGATCTCGAACACATATTCGACAAGTTTTACCGCGTGCAGAAGACCGATCAGGTCCGGCCCGGCACCGGTCTCGGACTGGCCATTTCGCGCGGTTTCATCGAAGCCATGAAAGGCACGATCGTGGCGGCGAACCGCACCGACCATTCTGGCGCCATCTTTACAATCAGGCTGCCGATCGCCGGCGAGCTGCAGCGATTGGATGCCGCAGCATGAGCGCCGCGCCGCTTCGCGTGCTGGTGATCGACGACGAGCCGCCGATCCGCAAACTGCTGCGTGTCGGGCTTTCGGCTCACGGCTATCAGATATTCGAAGCATCCAACGGCAAGAGCGCTCTCGAGCTTTTGAGTGAAACGCCGGATCTGGTCATTCTCGATCTCGGCCTTCCGGATATGCAAGGTCACGATCTTTTGCGGACGATCCGCGCGCGCAACGAGAGCGTTCCGATCGTCGTTCTTTCCAGCCGCGGCGACGAGGCCAGCAAAGTCCAGGCGCTCGACTTCGGCGCCGACGACTACGTTACAAAACCTTTCGGAATGGACGAGCTCCTCGCCAGGATGCGCGCGGCGCTGCGTCATCAGTTGCAGACCCACGGCGAGCGACCGATTTTCCGCGTCGGCGATCTTTCCGTCGATCTCGTGCGACGAATCGTTAAAGTCGGCGGCAAGGACGTCAAATTGTCGCCAAAGGAATACGAATTACTGCGCGTGCTGGTACAGCATGCCGGCAAGGTGCTCACCCACAAATTCCTGCTCGGCGAACTCTGGGACGATCTGACCGATGCCCAATATCTGCGCGTCTATGTGCGCCAGCTTCGCCAAAAGATCGAAGCCGATCCGGAACGGCCGCACTACGTTCTCACTGAGACGGGAATCGGCTATCGGCTGCGCGCACCCGATTAAGGCTGCACACTTGCGTGTTTCCGTAGCGGCGCCACATTCTATTGCCATCGAATGAATCCAACTCACCATAGGGAAGGTCACAATGGCCGATGAACTTGTCCTTTATACCAATCCCATGTCGCGTGGCCGCGTCGCGCGCTGGATGCTCGAAGAAATTGGTCAGCCCTACAAAGTTGAAGTGCTCGACTATGCCTCAACGATGAAGGGGCCGGCTTATCTTGCGATTAATCCGATGGGCAAAGTGCCCGCGCTCCGTCACGGCGACGCGATCGTCACCGAAACGGCAGCGATCTGTGCCTATCTTGCCGATGCCTTCCCGCAAGCGCACCTGGCGCCGCCACCCGGCGACCGGCTGCGCGCGCCTTATTATCGCTGGCTATTCTTTGCCGCCGGTCCGTACGAAGCCGCCTCAAGCAACAAGGCGCTGGGATTCGTGGTGCCACCCGAGCGCGAGCGCATGATGGGCTACGGCAATATTGGCAAAGTGCTGAGCACTTTGGAGGCCGCGGTTT
>JBAPZR010000815.1:0-2045 GCA_049285335.1 Xanthobacteraceae bacterium
TCCGCTTGGCCGAGGAAGGCGACCACGCTCGCGCGCTCGTCGTTGCTCAGCGGGTGCTGCGACCATACGGCCCTCATGGTGGGCGTGGGCGTGCCGGCGACGAAGGCGTTGACCGCGGCCGCTCCGCCGTAGCGCTTGACCACTTCGGTCAAGTCGGGCCCAAGCTGCCCGCCGCCCAAAGCCCCGATGCCGCCGACGCTGTGACAGGCCATGCACGGCGGCCCGCCGTTGCTAAAGCGCGTTACTCCGGTGAAATAGTCTTTGCCGATCGTAGGGTCGCCCTGGACGGCGGCCGCACTTGTGGCCGGCGCCGCAGTCGCGGCCTGGCCCGCAGGTGCCGGCGCAGAGGGCTGCGCCGCTGCCGTTTCCAGATAAGCGATGACGTTGGTGACGTCTGAGCTACTGAGTCCCAGGTTGGGCATCGGCAGGTCGTGGAACTGATGCAGCAAGTTGGTGGCAGTCGGGTCTTTCTTGGCGAGCATTGCATCTGGCGCTGAGATCCACTGCTCCAGCCATTCGTGCGGCTCCTTCGCGGTGACGCCCTTAAGGTCGGGGCCAACGAGAGCACCATTGCCGATGGTGTGACAGGCGGTGCAATTTTTCTGGAATACTTGCTTGCCTGCCTCGGCATCGGCAGCCTTTGCCACGGTCGGCAATGCGCCCCATATGCCTGCCATCATCGCGAACGCAACAATGGACAGACGCTGCCGGGACGCCATGAGCTTCTCGTTCGTCATCTGTCATCCTCAGAGACAAAAGATCGAGATGGGGCGTATGTTAAAGCCTAGGCCAATAGACCAAAGACTGCAAGTGCAGAAAACATGAATCACATTGCATCCCTGCGTGGAACCTTCAATCGCGCCTAGGAGAAACATGATGGCTAAGACGCGTTTGCCCGCGTTCGTGCAGGAGCACGCGGGCCTCGGCGGTGTCGACGAGATAAAAATACCGCGGCTGAAACTGCTTCAGGCATCGTCTCCCGAGCTTGCTGAATTCGAAAACGCCAGGCAGGGCGAGTTTTGGCACAGCTTTATCAATGAACCGCTCGGATCAACTGTTCGCATTTGCCCAATTTACATCGACTGGCGCTTTATTCTGTGGCGTCCGCGGGAGGCGGGCGGCGGCATTCTTGCTCGCGCCGACGACGGCAAGCATTGGACGCCCGCCGATATGGAGTTCACGGTTAAGCTCAAGACCGGCCACGAGTTGAAGTGGCGGACTGCCCGCACGGTGACGGCATCGGGTCTTGGTAGACGAGGTAGCTATAATCCAAGCGATCCTAATTCACCGCCTGCTGCTACGCGCATGTATTCGATCGTATGTTCGTTTCCGGATCGGAAAAATTTGCCGCCCGCGGTGGTGATATTGCAGCGGGCGGCCAACAAGGTTGCAACTAAGTTGATCAGTGAGTTGAAGGTCCTGCGTGCTCCGTCTTTTGGCGTGATTTTTGAAATGACCTCACTTAAAGGCAAGTCTCAATCCGGAGAGTTTTATAACTTCGCCTTCGAGATGATCGGGCCAGTGGAGGACAGAGCTTTTTATGAGGAGAATTTTGCGCAATTCCGCTTTTTCATGGAGCAGGGCCTCAAAGTGAAAGACTTGGAGGGCGCGCAAGAGGATGAAAGCCACTAGCGCTTAGAAGAAAGTCTTGATCGCCTTTATCGGTTTCACTGACGAAGTACCCTCCGCGGAGCCGATCCAAAAAATATGATCCAAAGACGTTGATAATTATTCGAAGGGCTGATTTGGAGCGCTCGTCAGCACTGCCGAATAATGGAACTCGATAAAGGTCACCGAGTTCGCGTAACGTAAGCTCCGCCGTGAAGAACGAACTCGATCAGGGGCATGAGGCCCAAGTTGATCGCAATCGCAAGCCTTTCAGCCCAAACCAAAACATCCCGCAATTCTCAGTCTTGACCCCAGATGGTGTTGCAATTATCCAACACGCTATGTTGCGCGTCCGAGCACTGAAGCCAATGGACAAGGTGCAGGAATTTGAATTTGACGGCGCCGCCGCTCGGCAGGGTCTGATCGACCCCTTTGGC
>JBAPZR010000816.1:0-3237 GCA_049285335.1 Xanthobacteraceae bacterium
CCATTTATCCTATCAATCTTGCGGACGAATCCGGCAAGCCGCTTGATGGCGCCAACAAATATACGCTCCACTTCGAGAAAGCCGATCTGCCGCCCGTTGAGGCCTTCTGGTCGGTCACGCTTTACGACGATGAAGGATTCCCGGTCCCCAATCCCCTCAATCGATTCGCCGTCAGCAGTTGGATGCCATTCAAATACAACGGAGACGGATCGCTCGATCTGTATTTGCAGAACGAAAATCCCGGCGCGGACAAGGACGCAAACTGGCTTCCCGCCCCGAAAGGCTCGTTCAACGTACTGATGCGCCTCTACGCCCCAAGATCGGAGGCGCTGACCGGAAAGTGGAACCCGCCGCCGGTCAGGCGTGCGTCGCTGCCGGGCGTGGGCGGCCAATAACAGCGAGACGGTTTCAGGAGCGGCGCCGGCTCTCGAGTTGGAGAGTGACAAGCCGCGCCAGCAGCGTTGCCGGATGGGACTGACCGATGATGGCCTCGATGTTGGAAAGACCGAGCGCGAATAGATGCAAAGGGACAATGTCGCGCCCGATGCATTCGTTGGCCTGGGCCCGCTGCAGGACAATCTCGCCGTCGCCGGGAACTTGATCTATTTCAGCTTTGTCACGCTGACGTCGGTGGGCTATGGAGCGCGCACGTCTTCGCAAGAAGTGTTACGCTTGCTTATTCTTGACTTCCTATTGACACCACCGCTTGTTCTTCTGCGTGCAACAATTCCATACGGCCGGAAAAATCCCGAAGAGCGTCAAGCCCGTGATCACGCTCTATTCCTATCCCGAACTGTTCGGCGTGGCCGACAATAACGGCTACGGATTGAAGGTGTTTGCGTTTTTGCGCCTCGCCGGCCTACCCTTCGTCCACGAGCACATTTTCGATGCGTCGGCGGCACCACGCGGGCAATTGCCTTACATTGTCGACGACGGCGAAGCGATCGGTGACAGCGAAATCATCATCGCCAACCTCAAACGCAAATATCGCTTGACCATCGACGCCGCGCTTAGCGCGCGGCAACACGATACCGATCTTCTCATCACGCGCATGCTCGACGATCTCTATTGGGTCATGTCCTATTCGCGCTGGAAGGACGAGCGTTACTGGCCGGCCTTTCGCGATGCGCTCAAGCGCGAGCATCCAAGGCTGACCGAAGAAGGCTTGCTCAAAGCGCGGGAATTCAACTTTCAGCGCTACTACTTTGCCGGTATCGGGCGTTACGCGCCGGACGACGCCTATGCGCGCGGTCTCGCCGATCTTCAGGTCCTGGCCAATCTCGTTCCCGCGCAGGGCTACGTGCACGGACCGACACCGACCAGCGTGGACGCGGGTATCTACGGCTTCATCGCCAATATTTATTTCTACGACATCGAAACGCCGTTAAAGCAATTCGTCACGTCGCGGCACAATCTTGTGCGCCATTGCCGCGCGATCCATGACACGGCGATGCGCAAGTAAGTGACTCGGTCACTCAGCCGAGCGCGACATCGCTGTTGGCAATTGTCTGATTGAGCCGCTTGGTGATGCTTTCCACCCGCTCGGCGGCGGCTCCGAGCGCCGAGGCAATCGCCACTTGCGCCGCCTTGTTGCGGTCGGACGTTGCGACCTGCGCGCTTTCGAGCGCCGCGATCTCCTCCTCAAGCCGCTTGATGCGCGCCGCCGCCTCGGCAAGCTCGTCGGCAACCGTGATCGCCGCCATCACCGTCAGCCGCGTGTCGCCGATCTCGCCGAACTTGCGCCGCAGCGCGCCGATGCGCGCATCGAGTTCGCGTGCGAGATTAATAAGATGGCCCTCTTGGCCATCCTCGCACGCCATGCGGAACTGCCGACCGTTGATGGTGACGCTGACCTGAGCCATTTTTCCCGTGTCGTTACTTACTTTAGGATCATCTTTCATTGCCGCAACAGGCACTTAATCGCCGAACTCCAATGCGCCGCGTATAGTTTCGATCGCCTGATCAATTCGCTGGGCAATTTCGCGATTGACGGTTTCGAGGGCGCGGGCGCGCGCGGTTGCCTCGTCGAGATCGCTCGCGAGCCGCGCGCGATCGTTGCCCAAGGCGTGAACCTGCTCAGCCAGCGTGCGTTCCGCGCGGTCGGCCTCGCAGCGCCGTTCCGTCGCTTCTTCCAAAGTCTCCAGCGCAAGCACAAGGCGTTGGGCCGCGTCAGCGATCGGATCGGTGTTGCTCATCCGGGCACCCGCCGAGCCATGGACGCCGTCGACGCCAACGCGCAAAACACCACGCGTAAAAAGATACGTGAAAAGCGTGCCACAGCAACTATTTACAGGGAGAAGCTTACGTCGTGTCGAGGGAAGACGTCAACGTCCTACCGGCGCGCCCTGTGCATGACCGACGGTTACCGGCGGTGGCGGAATTGACTTGGATGCTTCGCATGTTATCTCTGCCCGCCCTGTTCCCACGATAGCAGTCCGTCGCATCGCGTCACTCTCGGTAAATCCTATTGTGGGCGCGTCTGCGGGTGTCGTTGCAGGCCCGATCGCAGGTCCCATTCTAGGCCCACTGAAACCCCCATGACCAAGCCGGACCGTCTTTCCACGGCGAACGTCCCGGTCGCCCAAGCATCACGTTTTCCCGCCGCTGCGCCTCATCCGAGCTTTGGTCCCGTATCGCGCACGGAACACGACCGGATGGCCAATGCCATTCGCGTGCTGACGATGGATGCGGTTGAAAAAGCCAAGTCCGGACATCCCGGCCTGCCGATGGGCGCAGCCGATATTGCGACGATTCTGTTCACCCGCTTCCTGAAATTCGATCCCGCCGACCCGGCCTGGCCCGACCGCGATCGCTTCGTGCTGTCCGCCGGTCACGGCTCGATGCTGCTCTATGCGCTTCTTCATCTGCTCGGCCAGGAGAAGATGACGATCGAGGAGATCACACGCTTCCGCCAACTCGGCTCGATCACTCCGGGCCATCCCGAACACGGCCATACGCCGGGCGTCGAAACCACGACCGGACCGCTCGGCCAGGGCCTCGCCAACGCCGTCGGCATGGCGATCGCCGAACGCCACCTCGCAGCCGTGTTCGGCGACGACATCGTCGATCATTCGACCTTCGTGCTCGCTTCCGACGGCGACCTCACGGAAGGCATCAGCCAGGAAGCGATCGCGCTTGCCGGTCATCTGCAGCTAAAAAAACTCATCGTGCTCTATGACGACAACGGCATTTCGATCGACGGCCCGATTTCGCTTTCGGATTCGGTCGATCAAGTCG
>JBAPZR010000817.1:0-1686 GCA_049285335.1 Xanthobacteraceae bacterium
CCCAGAATGTGGCGCGTTTTTGGGACTGGAAAACCGGCCAGGAAGCAATCGGCATCGATGACCACCACGCCGGTGCTAAAGCCGATCAGCATGGCGACGGTCATGATCATCAAGCTGACGATGATCATGAGCGGCACCACGGCGCCGACGCGAACGTCGAGCCCGTCGAGACGGACCTCGGCCTCGGCACGGTCGAGAACTCCGCCGGTCGCGGCGAGCCGACCCTCACCTCCGACGCGCCGGGCGAGGTCGCGGTCTCGATCACCGACAATCAGACCAAGGTCGAGGCCAACGAGCCGGCGGTGAAGGATGGTGCGCCCACGGTCACGTCCAGCACCGCGAGCAGGAACGCCGAGGCGGTGCCGATGGATACGGCTACAGCACCCACCACGTCGGTGATCAATCTGCGCGAAGTGTGGCGAGCGGCAACGCCCGAGGAACAACAGGAGGTTATCCGCGGTGAATCGGTCGAACACCTTGTCGGCCTGATGACGGATAAGCAGCGCGCGGCAATCTCTTCGATCGCGTCCTCAGCTTGCAGATTGCGCAGGCATTGCCGGCTGCCGTAACGACGAGCAGTAATAGTTGCTCACCAATCTGACGGGCACATGTCAATGATATCGGTCGGAAAAAAAGGTTCCAACGAAATTTTTCGCACTCCGCGTTGGCTGCGAGGCCCGCCAAGCTCTCTGCGGTCGATGTTTAATCACGAGGAGGTTTCGATCTACCGCCGCATGCGTAAAGCGATCATTCAGGAACTCCGTCCTAAGACTCCAATCGAGTGGATCTTGGCCAATGAAATCGTGAACGCGCAATTTTCCGCGATGCGGTACGGGACCTGGCAGGCGGCGGTGATGCAATTTTCCGTCGGGGAAGGCTTGAGGCGGGCAGTCAAAAATCGGTTGCGCAGTGGCAACAAGGGTAGCGAAGCGGATCTCGATTGGAGGGCACAAAAACTGGCGGGTAGCATGCGTCCCTATGTCAACGATCACGCCATTGAAGTTGAGATGTACTTGTCTCGACGAAGCGAGATGGACAGCATCCATAAAAGACAACTCAGTGCTCAACGTCGCCGGGATTCATCGTTGCGCCAGTTGGAACAGAGGCGAAGCCGGCAACAAAAGGAGGCCGCGCAAATCGCGAGAACTCTCATTGACGAGCGGAAGCGCGAGGAATTCGTGGCTCCTGAAATGGCGACTGTCGCAAGAAAAAATGGCGCGGGTGACGCTCCTGAACTGAAGACCGCAGGACCCGAACCATTGCAGAAATCTCAGAATGGCGACGGATAGACAGATTGCTTCTAACCGGCGTAATGGCTCACTAGGCCGCGGGCCGAAAACTTCCGCCGGCAAAGCGCGCTCGAGCCGAAACGCGTTGAAGCACGGGCTCTCAGTTCCGGTAAACCGAGACAAAACCCTAAGCAGGCAAATTGAGGTGCTGGCCCGGGTATTGGGGCGATCGGAAGCCGGGAATGCATTTGGGCAAGCGCGAGCCGCGGCCGAAGCGGAGCTCGAGCTCGGTCGCGCTCGATCCGTATTGGAGGCGGTTCTTACGGGCGCACGGATTACTGCCGAGTGGAATGGTGGACCGGAACAAGACACTGCGCTGATTCGCGTCCTCCCCGAGTTGCTGAGGCTCGAACGCTACGAACGTCGGGCATTCTCCAAACGAAGGCGAGCGCTACGG
>JBAPZR010000818.1:0-15035 GCA_049285335.1 Xanthobacteraceae bacterium
AAAGTCTCAGTTGAAACAAACTTGGACTTGCCGGTGGCTGGGGAATTATTTCGTTGTGAGATTTAATCACCAACAAAATGATTTAAATTCATTCGACGGTGGTCGTTGATTGAACTTTCAAATCTACAAGGGAATAAGTGCAATCCTGGGGTGTTCAAGCGAGCATTATGCAACGGTCCTCCGCCCCAGGCCTGTCCCGGCCAAAACCCGCAATGCCGCCTTCGCGCAAGCATCACAATAGAACCCGCGAATTAGTCCTCCAAAGCGCCGGCCGATTGTTCAACCGTCACGGTTTTAATGCCGTGTCGATTGACGATGTCATGGCCGAAGCCGGACTGACCCGCGGAAGTTTCTATTGTTATTTCACCTCGAAAAGCGACCTTTATGCGCAGTCGGTGGCGCGCATTGTTCATGAAGACCCGGAAAGCACCAACGGCGCCGGTTCGGCAAGAACAAGCGCCGACAAGATCGTTCGCGATTATTTGTCAGATCAGGACACTCCGGCGACCGACGAAACTTTTCCGATGATCGGTCTGCCCAACGACGTTTCGCGCACCGATCGCGCGGTCAGGCAGGCGTTCGAGGCTGCGCTCAAAGTGATGGTCGACTCGTTTGAAAAATCAGCGACCGGAAGCAACGAAGCGCGGCGGACCCATGCGCTCGCCATTGCCGCTCTTTGCGTCGGCGGCATGGTCCTGTCGCGGTCGATCGACGATCAGAAACTTGGTGTCGAATTGCGGGAGGCTGCAAAAGCGATCGCACTTGATCTCGGCAAGTGGTGATCCGCGCGTGGTAATCGGCAAGCGCTAAGCGGCCGCGCTATTGGGGACAGGCCGATATCCACTGCCCTTCTATCGTGCTTTCCGAATCGATCGTCATCGGCACGCCGGGGATCTTGGCATTGCTGCGCATTGTGCCGGTGTAGTGGTGCGGGCTGTCGAAGTTGAATTCACCGGTCAACTCCATATCGAGCTGCCCTTTGCAAGTAAGCCGCCAATTGAGCCGCGTGCCCGTCAGCGTGCGCTCGATGGGATCGCAATTGGAATTCACCGTCCGCGCGATGGGCGAGAAAGTGGTGGCGAGGTCGCGGGTCTGATCCGCCGTCAAGCATTTTGAGGATTCTTTCGGCGGCCCGACCGGCCCCGTCTCGTCACTGGTCTTGGTCGTGGTGACGGTTTTCCACAGACCCGGGTCGATACCGTCAGCATGAGCAATCAAGACCTGTACTGCGAGCGCGGCGACAACGCCGAAGCCGACAGCTGATCGTTGGCAAGTCATTGACATTATTTGAATCTCCAAATCGTCCCCCAAGCCCAGCAACTTTGATTTTGTCACGACGGGAACGAAATCGGCTTCTCGACCGTTGTCAGGCTTATTCAAGGCCCCGTGAACACCTCTTTTGCCTGAAAGTTCCGTGCCTATCTACGGCCTTGCGAACGTCGAGCTTGCCACAAACCGCAGCGAGGGTGCCGTGAACCACTCAATGCAGAACGCAGATCGGACCACGCATTTGAAGATCGTGGTTGTCGGACTGCTTTGCGCCATCGTGGTCGCAGGTGTCGGCATTTTTGCTCACGTCAGCAGCATCGATCTCGGCACGGCGCCGCTCGTCAAGGCCGGTCAACCGACCACTTTGAGCGGAAGCATTCCGATCATTCGATAATCGCCTACTTTTCAACCCGGCGATCCCGGCAGTGCCTCGACCATCCGGCCTCTAAACAGCATTGGACCGTTTGGCGCTCCGCTTTGCGAACCGTTCGCCGACTCCAGCGAGATTCCGTAAGTCGCGGACCGCATGGTGTCCACGTCCAAGCTCGACGGGATGGGCCGACTGGTGAATTCATCAGCGCCGACCGCACCAAGCGAAGCAGGCTTCTGCAGTTTGTTTGAAAACAGCCAGAGCTCATAAGTGCGGCCGGCATCCGGAGCGGCCGTCAGCCGGCGCACCGTCATGGTGCGCTGTTCGGAATCCAACGTGAGCAGAAACGCGGGCGCAGTCGGCTCCTGCTGAAGGACGGCGACGAGCCGCGAACCGGGAAGTCCCTTCGGCGCCGCAAGAGCTGGCTGAGACTGCCGGCCCGCTTGAGTGAGCCCCGGCGCGAATTTCGAAAGCCCGACATAGGCGGCGAGCAACGCCGCCACTGCGCCTAACGCCAGCGCAACGCTCCGCCAGCGCCGTAAGCCACTACGCAAAACAACGACATCGGAATCTGCGTCGCTTTCCAGCGGGGCCACGGCCGGAGGCGACGGCGGCAGTCGGCCGTCGAATTTCGGCGTGTGCGACGCCTGCGGCAGCAATGTCGAAGCGAGCGCGTTGACGAGCGACGCCTCGTCCAGCTCCGGTGTGGCGTGTTCCGATGAGTCGAAATCCTTCGGCCGATCCGCAGAATCCAAGTCCTGCGAGAGCAAATCCGGCACCAAGTCAAAACCCGGCTCCGGCGCGTCCTCCGACACGGACTCCAACGGAGACGCCGAAACGGGCTGTGGCTCACCCTCGCTGGTGACCGCCTCGGAGGCAGAAGCGGAATTTGTTATTTCCGTTGCTCCGCCCCGCGCGCTCTCGATCTCAGTCCTAACCTTGTCCCAAAGGTCGGCTGGCGGTTCGACCGCTTCGACCATGACATTAAGCTCGCCGAGCCGGTGCTCCCAGACCCGCACAATCTCGGCAAAGCCGGAATCGAGTGAAAGCAATGACTCGGCTTGTTCACGCTCCTCCGCGGAGAGAGTGCCCAAGACATATTCGGCGGCAAGTGCGTCCCGGTCGTCGTCGTACATCAATGCCTCACCTTTTATTTTTCTTTGTGCGCGAGACCTTCACGCGCGGATTCCTGCGCCGTCACTTTTCCATGCACTCGCGGATTTCCAAAAGACTGCGACGAAGCCACGACTGGATCGTATTGACCGGTATATCGAGTTTTTGCGCCAATTGATCGCGGCTCCAACCGCTGTAATAGGCAAGAAGCACAATGCGCTGTTTCTCCGGATCGAGCCGGCCCAGGCAGGAGAGAAGTCGCTTAAGCTCGTCGGTCATCTCACGCCGCGCGAGCGGCTGCGGCGTCTCGGAAGCCGCTTCAGGCACTTCGGGCTCGTCCTCGACCGACAGGTCGCCGCGCTTGCGCACGATGTCGATGGCGCGGTTGCGAGCGATAGCCACCATCCATGTCGTGGGGCTTGCGATCGTGGGATCGAACCCGTCCGCGGTCTTCCAGATCTTGAGATAGGTCTCCTTCATGACCTCTTCGGCCAAGGCCGGCCGGCCGAGGATGCGCAGCAGTACGCCGTAGATTTTTGCGCGCGTCGCTTCATAGAGACGTTCGAATGCGGTCTCATCGCCCCGGGCGACGGCGCCCAGCAACCAGACAAGTTCGGTCTGCATCAACATGGCAGCGCCCTGCCCTCACAAGACCCAAGATCAAAATCGAAAGATTAGGCTCGAAAAACCCGTCGCATGCCAGAACCGGAGGACGGCCCGTAAGGAGCGGTCCCGGTTCCTCGTCCCACCCAACATTATCGCCGCTCAAAGTGGGGTTCGTCGAGAGCGAAAGCCAAGCCCTCTGTTCATTCCGTCATGAATGTTGAAGATAAAGGGCAACACGGAACGGCAAATACGGCAAAGCTCGCGCTGAAGGCGCGAGCCGATCCGCAAATAGGCCGTTTTTCGCTGCCGCTCGGTCGGAACCGGCCGAGGCGATCTATGCCGAAGCGATCCCGCGGGCACGCAGAAGCGCAAGGCCTGGAAGCTCGGTCTCTCCGCCAACGCCTTCGGTCACCGCGGCCTCTTCTGCCCCCTGGGCCTCGCGTTCGCGCATCTGGTCGCGCGCGCCGAGGAGCTCCACCTTCTTCAAATCGTCGATGGCTTCACCCAGTGCCGATTTGGCCTCCTCGAGCTGAAGGCGCAGCTCACCGGCCGAGCGCTTGAGATTCTCACGCCGCGCATTCGCCGCCTTGGCATAGGTCGGGTAGGCAAAATGTGCCGGGTCATGAATGCCCGAGCGATCTTGCTCGACGCGAATTTCGCGCTCGAGGTCGCCCGCCATGCGGTCGAACTCGGCAATCATCGTTTCGATTTGCGCGACTTTGCGCCGTCTCTCGTCAACTTGAAACTTCTTGAGCCGAACAAGCGTCTCTCGGGACTTCATCGACTGTTACTCCCCCGAAGCCACGGGACCAAGCGCCTCACCCCTCACTGACCCGCCCCGGAACGCATGGGGTGGGAAAGGGAGGAAGCGCCTGGCGCCCCCGAATGCCACGGATTGTGGCGCGATAACGTTAGCGTTCGGTTTCCACGGCGGCCGCCGAAGGGTCCGGTGCACCCTGATCACCCCAAACCCGTCAGAGCCCGGCTCTGGCTTACGAAAGAATGGTTACCTGGCGGCGGGATTCTTAATCGGCTGTTTACCGGAGCCGTTAATCATCGGTCCATCGTCATAGGACCAAGGGGTGCTCGCTTAGCCATACCGGACGAGCGAGTCTGGAGAGTCGGTTAGCGCCGAAACCTAAACCGGAGCATGAACGCGTGCGTGGCTAAAAAACCACTGTTGCACAGTATGTTGGCTGACATTATGAAATCGCCAACATGACACTTGCGCGAGAGAATCAGGTTTTGTTAACCATACCGCAGTTAATGTTTCGAATCAGTTTCTCGAAGGCGTTTTCCAGGGCCGCCGCTGCGGCGCGCCAACCTGAGCCAGCGCGGCGAAGAAGGGGACTGGCATGCGCGTATTGCTGATTGAAGACGATAGCGCGACGGCGCAATCGATCGAACTGATGCTGAAATCCGAGAGTTTCAATGTCTACACGACCGATCTCGGAGAGGAAGGCATCGATCTCGGAAAGATCTACGACTACGACATCATCCTTCTCGACTTGAATCTGCCGGATATGTCGGGCTTCGAGGTGCTGCGCAGCCTTCGGGTATCGAAGGTGAAGACGCCGATCCTGATCCTCTCCGGCCTCGCCGGCATCGAGGACAAGGTCAGGGGACTGGGCTTCGGCGCCGACGACTACATGACAAAGCCGTTCCACAAGGACGAACTGGTCGCGCGCATCCATGCCATCGTGCGTCGCTCCAAGGGGCACGCCCAATCGGTCATTCAGACCGGCGATCTCGTGGTCAATCTCGATACCAAGACCGTCGAGGTTAACGGCGCGCGCGTGCACCTGACTGGCAAGGAGTACCAGATGCTGGAGCTCCTGAGCCTGCGCAAAGGCACGACTTTGACCAAGGAAATGTTCCTCAATCATCTCTATGGCGGCATGGACGAGCCGGAATTGAAGATCATCGACGTCTTCATCTGCAAGCTCCGCAAGAAGCTCGCCAACGCCTCGAACGGAAAAAACTACATCGAAACGGTCTGGGGCCGCGGCTACGTGCTCCGCGAGCCGACGGAAGACGAGGCAAGAATTCCGGCCTGAGCGTTCTTCGCTCTGACCTGAAGTTCCAAACCCCGGCCATGGACCGAGTTCAAGGCCGGGGTTTTGCTTTTGGAGAGCTAGCCGGAGCCTTCCTCATCGGCTGCCATTGACCGCCACGAGTCGCAGCCCGCTGTTCGCGCCAGCGCGCCATGGGAGCCGTGCACAGATCGGATTTGGCGCATAGAGGCCGCGCTGCTCGGCGACGGCCCTAAAACGATCGGTCAGTCCGACGATCGTTTCCTTCGCGCCAAGAACGAGATACCCGTCGCGGGCGGTGACGTCGGCCAGGCGATCGAGCACATCCCTCTTCGTCTCGCGATCGAAATAGGTGAGCGCGTTGCGGCAGAAGATCACGTCGAAGCTACCGAGGCAGGAAAAATCGCTCAGCAAATTGAGCTGCTGCCACATGACCATGGCGCGAAGTTCGGGAGCGATCTGCCACTGCTCGCCGGATCGCGTGAAATGCTTGATCAGAAGCTTAATCGGCAATCCGCGCTGCACTTCGAAATGCGTATAGAGCCCTCGTCGCGCCCGATCCAACAGGCGGTTGGACAAATCGGTCGCGAGAATTTCAACGGTCCATCCGGCAAGGCTCTCTTCCAGGTCCCGCAGGGAGAGCGCGAGCGAATAAGCCTCTTGTCCGGTCGACGCCGCGGCACACCAAATGCGAATAGTGCGCGATTGCCTGCCTTCGGCAAGGAGCGTCGGCATGATTGTCCCACGGATATAGTCGAAGGCCGTCTTGTCGCGGAAAAAGAACGTTTCGCTTGTGACCAACGCCTCGACCATCGCGGTCATGATGGCGGAATTGCGCGTATTTTTGAGCGCGACCACCAATTCGCCGAGACGATTGAAACCCGCCTTGCGGGCGACCGGCAGCAAGCGGCTCTCGACAAGGTCTTGGTTGTCGGCGGACAGAACGAGGCCGCAGCGCGCCTTGATGCATTGGCGCAAGAAGGCGTAGTCGAGCGGCGTCACGAGCGCGCTCCGGAAAATATTTTTCCGGTTAATGGCGCAGAACGTGCAATGGCGACAACGATACCCATACGACGCGAACTCAACTTGCCCAACTTCTACCGACGCGATCGCTGCGCGCGATCAAACCAAGCCGACTTCCTGGAATTTCGCTTCCACGATCTCTTTGTCGAAGGGCTTCATGATGTATTCGTTGGCGCCGGCGTGAAGCGCCCGCGCGATGTGCGCCACATCGTTTTCCGTGGTGCAGAAAACGACCTTTGGCCTGTCCCCGCCCGGCAGCCGGCGTAACAAGCGAAGGAAATCATAGCCGTCCATTTTCGGCATGTTCCAGTCGAGCAGGATCGCGTCCGGCAGGCCGCGCCGGCAAGCCTCGAGCGCTTCCTCGCCGTTCTCCGCTTCCGCGATCTGAAATTCGAGGCCTTCCAGGATCCGTCGCGCCACTTTGCGGATGACGCTGGAATCGTCGACAACCAGGCATGTTTTCATAGGTTCCCCGCGCGCGCTTTCCACCCGACCGCGCCCAAAGCGATACGGCAGTCTGTTGGCAAAGGGTTTAATTTCAGTTGCGCCGCGCCGGATGAACGCCGGACGTCAGCCCCACTGCCGGTCAGCTGGCGACGAGAACCACTGCGTCGCCTTCGAGTGCAGCGGAGACCCTAAGGCCGCAATCGCGCGCCAAAATGCCCGTATAGAGCGGTTGGATAGTGTGCGCATCGACGGCTTGCGCCGGGCTGCCGACGAGAAGATCGGCGACCGCCGGCGCTAGCCGGGCATTTTGGCCCGACGCGGTTATCCGATAGCCGCCGTCACCAGCTTGCACATTCAGCGTTCCGCCGCGGGGGATGGCGCCTGCCGCCACCAGCAGCATGTTGAGGAGAAGCTTCGCCCGGTTTTTCGGCACCAGTTCCCGCGCCAGCTGCCACACAATCGTGGTCTTGCCGTCTTCAAAAAGGCCGCGCACCGCCTTTTCGGCATCGCCAAGCTCGATCTGCGCTCCCGCCGACCCCGCAGCGCCGAAGGCAAGCCGGCAAAATTGCAGCTTGGCGGATGCCTGGCCCGCGCTCCGCTTGATCAAATCGAGAGCGAAGGTCTTGGTCTCTTCGTCCTTATCCTCCTCCATGACCTCAAGGCCGTTGATGATAGCCCCGACCGGGCTGATCAGGTCATGGCAAACACGCGAGCACAAGAGCGCGGCGAGATCGAGCGCGCCGATGGTAAAGGGAGCTGCGGCTGGGGCGGACGTTGCTGCCGCCACCGGTGCTGACGCTGCTGCGGACACTGACGCGGACATTGATGCGGACATGGGCGCCTCCGCTGAATAGGTTCGTCGTGCGTGTCACAGCGCATGTGATTCGGCAATCGTGCCCTCGTAACTGCGCCATGCTAGACCGCAGCGCGGCGCGGGTTGGCGCCGTGTCGGTAGCGCCATGGAGCATGGGGCAAGCCGGCGCCAAAGGGCCAAGCCAAGGATTCTACGTGGCTTACTTCGACAACGTCGCTTACGCGGATGTCGTGGACGTGCTGGCCGGACTCGCGGCGCATGCCGCCGACATCATTCGGCGTTCGCGCCGCGAGGTGATGCGCCTCAAGGCCGACGGTTCAGCGGTGACGGCGGCGGACGAGGCTGCGGAGGCGGCGGTATGCGCGGGCCTTCATCGCTTTGCTCCGGGTGTGCCCGTCATATCGGAGGAACAAGCGGCGCGGGGAGAGTGCCATGCGCCGGCCAATCCCGACGCCAGCTACTTCCTGGTCGATCCACTCGACGGAACGCGGGAATTCATCGCGGGCTGCGACGAATTCACGGTCAATATCGCGCTGATGCGCGCCGGTGAGCCGATACTGGGGGTCATTGCCGCGCCGGCCTATGAGCTAATGTGGCGCGGGGTCGTCGGCCATGGCGCTGACCGGATGGCCAATGTCGGGAGGACCTCCCCAACGCCGATCCAAACGCGGCCGCGCCCACCCAAATCGGTTGTCATGGTCAGTCGCTCCCATCTCGATCCGAACACCAGCGCCTACCTCCAGACGCTGCCTCAGGGTATGACCGAGGCCTGCGGCTCATCGCTAAAGTTCTGCCGTATTGCCGAAGGGACAGCCGACCTTTACCCACGCCTTTCCCCCACCCACGACTGGGATGTCGCGGCGGGCCACGCCATCGTGCGGGCCGCCGGTGGAACCGTGTCGGCGCCTGACGGCGCGCCCCTCGTCTATGGAACGCCGGACTTACTAATTCCGCAGTTTATCGCGATCGGCGACCCAAGAATGACATAAGGCAGTGCTACCCGAAGAGGCGTTACTCGTGACCGAATGGGGACACGATTGGGCAGGCTCTGCGGCGAATGAAGGCCCAAATGCTTTCGTTTCCGCCCTGGGGCCGTCATAGTGACGGCGAAAGTTGCACTGATTCGGGGGTGAGACCGCCTTCGGTTAATCCGATCGGTCGAGCAAGGGTTTAGTGGGGGAACTCCCTATGATTGTTACCGTCCGCGACGCCATTTTGGCTGTTCTCTTGGCGTTGCTCGGGGCCGCTTTTCAAATCGGATGGGTGGCCGCTCAAACGATGCCGCCCCAACCGCCGCCCACCCAAGTCGCCCCCGCCCCGCCGCCGCAACCGCCGACGTCCGAGGAAAACCAATTCTCGTCCAACGAATTGGTCGATGCCGGGCATCGCTTCTTCGGCGGCGTATCGCGTGGCCTCGCCATGATCGTCGAAAAGGCGGTCAGCCAATGGGGGCTGCCCAACGGCTATGTGCTGGGTGAGGAAGCGAGCGGCGCCTTTGTCGGCGGCCTGCGCTACGGCGATGGCACCCTCTATACGAAGAACGCCGGCGATTTACGGGTCTTCTGGCAAGGGCCGAGCATCGGTTTCGATGCTGGCGCCGACGGCGCGCGCACCATGATGCTCGTTTACAACCTGCCGCGCACCGATGCGATTTTCGAGCGCTTCGGCGGGATCAACGGGTCTGCCTATTTCATCGGCGGCTTCGGCATGACCGCCTTGGTCGCAAACAACATCACGGTCGTTCCCATCCGCTCCGGCGTCGGATTGCGGCTTGGCGCCAATCTTGGCTACCTCAAATTCACCGACCGCCCGACGTGGAATCCCTTTTAACGATCCCCATCGAGAAATCGCCGCCGCGCCCCGCCGAAACGATGGCGCTGCGGACAGAGTCAGTTTAGTTTAACCGTTCCTCAATATGGTGCGGCCCGCACCGCGCTTAGCTTTTGCGCGGCGGAACGATCTGGGGCGGTGGCGTCATGATCGAGTCGGTCATGTATTTCGGAATCGGGTTCTTGGCGGCGGCCTTGCTCGGTCTATTGTTCGTTCCTCTGGTGCACAATCGCGCCGTGCGGTTGACTATGAAGCGGCTCGAGGCGGCGACGCCGGTCTCGATTGCGGAAATCCGCGCCGACAAGGATCAGCTTCGCGCCGAATTCGCCATGTCGACTCGACGCCTGGAAATGAGCGTCGAGAAGATGAAAGCAAAAACCACCACCCAGCTCGCCGAGCTCGGCAAGAAGACCGACGCCATCAATCACCTCAAAAAGGAACTGGGCGAGAAAACCGCCGGGATTTTCGCGCTTGAGGCGCGCGACAAGACGCTGCGCGATCAATTGCGTGCGTCGGAGGAGGAGTTCCAGATCAAATCGAGCTCGCTGCGCGAAGCCGAACGGCAGCTTGCCGACAAGGAGGGCGAGTTCACCAAGCTTTTGGGCGAGCTCGGCGAAAGGTCGCTCGTTGCCGACAACCAGCGCACTGAAATCGCGACCTTCCGCACCCAGGTCGAAGCCATGAAACTCAGCGTCGCCGATTACGAGCGCGCGGTGGCCGAGACCGAAAGCCGCTTGAGCCGCGAGCGGACCGATGCCGAAGGGTCGGCGCAGGAACTGATCGAAGCCCGTGCCAGATTGGGGGATCTCGGCACGCGAACCACCGATCTCGAGCGGCAGCTCTACGTGCATCAGACCGAAGCCGAGCTCCTCAACCGCCGCGTCCTGGAGCTTGAAAACCGGCTGGGCGAACAAGGGCGGCTCCTCGCCGAGCGCGACTATTTGCTCGATCGCACGCAAAGCGAACTCGAGACGGCCCGCAAGACCGAAGCCGATTTGCGTGGCGAATTGTCGGCCTCCGGCAATCGCTCCAGCGGGGCGGTCGACCGGTTCCGCACCGAAATCTCCCAGCTCGAAGCGCAACTCGCCGCTGCGATCGACGAGCGCACAAAGCTGCAGCGCGAGATCAGCACGATGAAGCGAGACGCGGAGTCGACCTGGGCGGCCGAGCGGGTCGAGAACGCGCTCTTGCGCGAGCGCATCAACGATGTGGCCGCCGAAGTGGCGCGGCTGACGGCGGCTTTGGAAGGTCCTGGCTCGCCGATCGAATCCATGCTGGTCGAGGCGGCCGGAGACACCCGCTCCGGCGGCGCGCCGATGAACGCCCGCGATCAATCGGCGCAAAATGGCGAGACCGCGCCGGCGCCGGCGACGGAGACCAAGAACACGCTCGCCGACCGCATTCGCGCGCTGCAATTGACCGCCTCGCGCATCGCTTCGACGAACTGAGCTTTCTTGACAGCCCGGAACATCACACCTTAAATCCGGCAACCGGGCGCTTAGCTCAGCGGGAGAGCGTTCCCTTCACACGGGAGAGGTCGTAGGTTCAATCCCTACAGCGCCCACCAGTGCCATCAACACCTTAGCTTTTGTTAGTTCCTGTCGCGCCCATGTTTCGCCCATGAAACGGTGCTTGCGGCACGACGAGTAACGCCCTATGTAGCTGCGAATTTCGGCCTGACGACTTCGGATAACGGCCTGAAAGGAAGTTCGTGAGCGACCCAAAGCGTACCTCGGATGTCGTCGAGCACGACGACATCATGTATCCGTCAGCAATTCCGTTTGTGCTCGTTCACCTGGCGTGCATCGCCGTATTCTGGACCGGCGTGACCTTCCAGGCCGTCGCGATCTGCCTCCTGCTCTATTGGCTGCGCATCTTCGGCATAGGTGCGGGCTATCATCGCTACTTCTCACATCGCGCCTACAGAACCGGCCGCGTGTTCCAGTTTATTCTTGCGATCTTGTCGCAAAGCTCGGCACAAAAGAGCGTGTTGTGGTGGGCGGCAAAGCATCGCCATCATCACCTCCACTCGGATACCGCGATGGACGTCCATTCGCCGCATCAAAAAGGGTTCTTCTATAGTCACCTCGGATGGATTTTCGCACGAGTTAATGACGAGGCAGATCTGGCCAAGGTCGCCGACTTTGCCTGCTATCCGGAATTGATGTGGTTACACAGATACGAGCTGGCGCCGCCCCTTTTGCTTGCTTTGCTGTCTTTTGTCGCCGGCGGCTGGCCGGGACTAGTCGTCGGCTTCTTCCTGAGCACTGTGCTGGTCTACCATGCGACATTCTGCATTAACTCACTCGCCCACGTGCACGGGCGCAAGCGATATGTGACCGGCGACGACTCGCGCAATAACTGGCTGCTCGCGGTCTTCACCATGGGTGAAGGCTGGCACAACAATCATCATGCTTACCAGAGCAGCGTGCGGCAAGGATTTCAGTGGTGGGAGATTGATGCGACATATTATATCCTCAAGGCGCTTTCGCAGCTTGGCCTTGTTTGGGATCTGAAAGTCCCGCCAGCGGCGGTGCGACGTAACGAACACCGTCTTGGTTCGCGGGTCGTCGAACGCGCAGCTGCACGGCTAGCTGCAAGCTTTGATCTGGACCTCATCGTCGCTGCCATTGCGTCGGCGTGTGCCGGATCTGCCTTGTCGGCCATTCAGGAAAGGCTCGTCAGCGCGCAACACCGCGCGGGTGACGTGCTCGCGGGTTTGCATTTACCGCAAATGCCAACGCGCCACGATATCGTTGCCCGTGCGCTAGCCATGTTTGCCGAGACGCCCTCGATGGAGGCGATTGTCAGCCGGGCCCAGGCCGTTATTCTCGACGCGATTTGTGTGCGCCTGAGCACGATGCGGCTACAGACGAGTCCAGCGCTCAGACGGTAACCGGCATACCCGATCCCGCAGGGGAGAGGTCGTAGGTTCAATCCCTTCGGCGCATTGTTAATTGCGGAAGGCGGCAGAAGACGCGACGCAATGGAGGTAACATGACGCGTCCCGCACGGACAGCGTTGGTGCTTCAGGGAGGGGGCGCGCTTGGGGCTTTCGAGTTCGGAGCGGCACGGGCGCTGTACGAGCAGAATCTGGCGCCTGACGTGATCGCTGGGGTGTCCATCGGCGCAATAACCGCTGTACTTTTGGCTCGCCCAGTTCGGACCCTGGGGCCGCTCGGTGCTCTTGAGGCATTTTGGAAAAGAGTCACTGTGCCCGGTTATTTTTTTCCACCGGCTCTGCGGCCATACGCGTCATTTTTTGGAAATGTAAATTTTTTCACGTTGCGGCCTGACTTCTTCACTTGGCCCGTCACTGGATTTTCTTGGACCTATTTTTATAAAACACAGGCGCTTAGGGACACTCTGATGGAATTAGTAAATCTCGATACACTGAAACAGCCCGATGCCGATCCGTTGCTTCTGGTCAGTGCGACCGATGTGAAGGAAGGCGAGATCAAGTACTTCGATAGTCGAAACGGCGGGCTCTCCCTCGACCACATCATCGCTAGCAGCAGCCTACCTCCAGCGTTTTCAATGACCACAATTGGGAAGGAATCGTACTGGGACGGAGGTTTGTTCGACAACACGCCCCTTGGAGCCGTCCTCGACAGGCTCGATCCTGCGGCGGATGTGAAGCGATCTATCTACGTGGTGAACCTTTTTCCGAATAAAGGGCCCATTCCAGACAATATGCTTGGGGTAGTGGAGAGAATGAAGAATTTACAGTTCGCGAACAAAACCTCAGAAGACCTAAAGTTGCTCCGTCGATTTAATGAGGTTGCCGAACTGATGGAGGCGCTCGAAACCCTCCCGAAAACCGATCCCCTAAGGCAACATCAAGCTTATAAGACCGTGAAAACGCGTGGTTATATTCGCGTCCCACGCATTGTCTCGATTACTCCTCCTGAACCAGCGCCAGAGTTTGGCGATGCCGATTTCACGCCTGAGACGATGAAAACAAGGGAAAGCCAAGGCCATGCTGAGGCCCTCAAGGCACTGGGAGCCTCACCGCGCTGAGGGGAACCCCCCTTGACATGGAAGGGGTCAGAGGTTCGACCCACCAGTTATATCAAGATGTTAGCCTGACGCGTTTTTTTTCGCCCATGAAATGCCCATGAGATGCAATTGGCAGCATGGCAGCAAACAACGCGGTAGGAAGACATTCTATTCTCAAGGGCTGAACTTGCCCTCAGGTTCTTTCGGATGTGTCCGGCGCTGGGAGAATTATTGCACAGTGGTATTGAGGTGACGTCGTGTGTCGTCGCTAATACGCGGGAGAGCGTTTCCTTCACTAGGGCAGTCACTCTCGCCTGGGCTTGGGCGGTTGACTCAGCAGGAGAGCGTTCGCTTCACACGCGAGAGATCGTAGGTTCCCGCCCACCACTGCGCCGCCCCGCCGCATCTCCGCTTGCCCCCAACAGCGACCGGAGGGCGGACATTCAAAAATCGAAGCGATGGACGAAAAGCTGCCAGCAGCAGGCACAATAATGCCTGCGCCCTGGAATCGATCAGGAGTTGTCGGCGGTTGCAGAATGCCTTGATAGCGACGGTTCAATCGCCGAACGGAATTCCCGCAAGCTCTTTCATCGAATCGAGCATCGCCGGCTCTAGTTTCTTCCGCACAGCATCGTCCGATTCTGCAAGCCGTATAGCAGATTGCAGAAATAGCATTCGCGCATGAGCGACCGCATAGGACGCAAAATAATATTGGTAGCCGGCAGGCTTGCCAAAGGTCAGGCGCTTTTCCGTCCAATAAAATGAACTCGGCGAGGTGTGCACTTGCGACGAAAGATAGGCATACATGCCGTCAAAATAATCATCTTCGAAACCGACTAATGTAAGAGTTGAGCGCAAACCTCTGACGTACATTTCTTGACCTGTCAGCAATTTCTTTTGCCGATCTGCGTCGATGGTTTTGAACGCGGGATGTCCCCTCAACGACTGTCGGATTTCTTCCATTGTCGCCTTCCAGTTTTTATATTGTTCATCCGAATCCAGCCCCTTAAAGAAGCGAACCTTAAGCGTGCAATCGTGTAGATTGAGAATTGCTCTCCGTACCTCCCAGTCTTCTTCACTCACTCCGTCTTCCGAAAGGTAGTGAAACATTAGCGCCGACTCGATGATGTTGCGCCGCGAGCACCCCTATTGAATAATGATCGAGCGTTAGCTCTTTGGACTTACCAATATCTCGCTGCAGCACGTACAGGAGGGTATCGGCCGCAACACACATCCGCGTAAAAACGTAGGAGGCCATTACAATGTTGCCTCCCGGTTCTCGACCGGCAGCCGCTTTTGATACAGAGATCGCGATCTTCACAGCACTGACAAATCGTCTCTTCTCTTTCTTGAACACCTCACGAGGGTCTAGTTTGCTCTCTTCAGCCACGATCAGGTTCCCTAGCTTGTTCTGCGCGCGGTTTGGTCCACCTCGCTCTGCGGCATTGCGAGCGTTTTCGGTTCGCCGTATCTTGGATAGCTTTTTGTTCATGGCGATAGAACCCAACCTACCGGCCTCTTTTACATCGAT
>JBAPZR010000819.1:0-1779 GCA_049285335.1 Xanthobacteraceae bacterium
CGTCGTAGGGAGGTTCATCATGCTATTCGTCAGACTTGCCAGTGGGTTCGCTGCGATATTGCTTGCGTCCACGACTGTCTTGGCCCAGGGCGCCAAACTAACCGATCCTCAGATCGCCCACATCGCCTACACTGCGGGTCAGATTGACATCGAGGCCGCGCAGCAGGCGCTGCAAAAGAGTACCAACAAGGAGGTTATCGCCTTTGCGCAAGACATGGAGCGCGATCACAAGGCGGTAAATGACCAGGCTTTGGCGCTGGTGAAAAAACTCAACGTCACCCCGGAAGACAACGATACCAGCAAGACGCTCACCAAGCAGGCGACCGCAAAGCGCGACGAACTCGCCAAGCTCAGCGGTGCGGCGTTCGACAAGGCGTATATCGACAACGAGGTTGCCTACCATAAGACGGTCGACAGTGCGTTGCAGAACACCCTCATTCCGTCGGCCAGTAATCCGCAACTCAAAGACCTGGTGAACACGGGCCTGAAGATCTTTCAGGGGCATGAGCAGCACGCAGAACACGTTGCGGCGGAATTCAAGTAAGGCAGCCAGATGCGTCGACCAATCGTCTGCAGAACGCTCGGCGCGCTCCTTCTTGTCCTCGTGGCAGGTTCGGCGCGCGCCGAAACCATCCAGGTCAAGATCGAAAAGCTCGCTTTCATGCCGCCGCAGGTCTCTGCTCACGTCGGCGATACGATCGAATGGGTCAATGCCGACTTTATCGCACACACAGCGACAGCACGGGACGGCGCGTGGGACGCCATGATCGCGCCATCGGCGACCGCAAGCGTTGTGCTCAAAGCTAGCGGCACTGTCGACTATTACTGCAGGTTTCACCCGAACATGACCGGCCAGATCACGATCATTAAATGACGCCAGCATCTGTCGCGCGTCACCGGGAACCTTTTCGCCGCCGAACCATCTAATCAGCAGGAAAGGACGCTTCATGGCCCAACACGGACTTAAGCAATCCGCCTCTGCTATAGCGGACGACGCCGAGCTGGCAGGGCGAGCACTCGCCCGCGATGCAGGTGCCTTTCGTACAATCATGCAAAGGCACAATCGCCGACTTTACCGAATTGCGCGGGGCATTCTGCGCAACAACACCGAAGCGGAAGATGCTGTCCAAGATGCCTATGTGTCTGCCTTCACTCACCTGGCCAGCTATCGGGGGGAGTCAACACTGGCGACCTGGTTGTCCCGCATTGTCATGAATGAAGCCTTGGGACGGCTGCGGCGGAGGCGCCCTACCGTCGATCTTGCGGCACTGGAATCCCAACGATGTGAGGCCGAGATTATTCAATTTCCTCTACTAACACCAAGTGATGATCCGGAACGAACGATGGCACAGCGGCAAATCCTTCAGCTTGTCGAACAGGCGACCGACAATCTACCGGAAGTTTTTCGATTGGTGTTCGTCACACGGGTGATAGAGGGCATGAGTGTCGAGGAGACGTCCGAACTCCTCGGTATTAAGCCGGAGACCGTCAAAACTCGTCTGCACCGGGCGCGCCAACTCATTCGCGACCAGTTGGAGGAGCAGATTGGGCCAGTACTGATGGATGCGTTTCCATTTGCCGGAAGGCGCTGTGAGCGAATGACAGAGGCTGTGATGAAACGACTCAACTTATTGAAGTTGGCTTAGATGTTCAGAGGCTTCATAGTCGGGATTATTTTCACGGTCTTGGCTGCCGCAGCCGTGGGCTACTATGCCCTGACCAGCGGTCTTATACCGGCAACTGCCGATGCAAAGCCGGGACAAATCGAGAGGTTCATTG
>JBAPZR010000820.1:0-1920 GCA_049285335.1 Xanthobacteraceae bacterium
GGGCCGGACAGTGACAAGTTAGCGACCCCGGCAGTTATCGCAACTAGCAGCAAAAACTGCCACTTAGTTTGTCCAGCGGTGTCAAATTCGCACTATGAAACTAAAAGCGTTTTTTTATAATTGTCCAGCGATCAGCAGCACCAAAACAGTTGAGACGGATAATCCACGATTTGGATTTAGAGGGTATTGAACTAATCGCTTCGAAAAACGAAGATGAAGCCCCATACTCACGGAAGAACCTTATGAGAATATAGCCATGGCAAAGGACAAGGAGTTCCTAGACCCCTTCTCAGTCACTATGGGGCAGACTACAGAGCAAATGACGAAACAAACTCAGGGAGCGATGGAGAATTATTTTGGTTGGCTGCAAAAGTCCATGTCAACGTTTCCTTGGAGTAACACCAATCTAAACAGAATACTTTTGAGTAATGCGACGCAAAACATTACTGCTACTTTTGCGTTTGTTCAAAGGCTCAGCCAAGCAAGAACTTTCGAAGAAGTCGTCAAAATTCAAACTGAGTTTATGGAGAGGCAAATGATTTCGTTTAACGAACAGGCCAAGAGTCTCGGTGAGGTATACACCAAGGCAGCACAAGATGCGATGAAGACTCCGTTCGGTTTGCATAAATGACCCCCTTTTATGAACCTGACCTAACTACCAATCCTGATAGCCCCTTCGTTAGAGATGCTTCAAACATGCTTGTTCGACGGAGCTATTGGATGGACATGACTGCTAAGGCTCTGGTGACGGTCATGACACAGGGAATTGGCGCAAATCTCACTAACGATGAAAAGAAAGCACACTTAATTGATCTGAAACGTGAATACCTCATCGATGAGGTCTGTATTCAGGAAATCCTGCCACCTGAGAAGTAGGGTAGCAATTCGTGAGTTTCCAGCGATAATCGCGGGAATTTGTGGCACTCGCGGCCGTCGATATCGGGCAGCGCGACATCCATGACAACGAGGTCAATCTGGCCGGCCTTGGCCACCTGAATGCCCTTGCCGCCGTTCTCGACCGCAAGGGCCTCGAATTCGTCATGCATCGAAAGCTGCTCCGTCAGCGCGTCGCGCAATTCAGGATCGTCGTCGACAGTCAAAATCTTACGCGTATTCGGCATTTCGCTTCAAGCCTGTCCGGCGTCCTTTCAGACATGTCACAATCTAGCACGAACCGCGCGGCACAGGCGCAATTCAGTTGTTGTTAAGCCCGTATGGCTTGCGAGTATAGAGGCGCGCGTCGCCTCCGCGAAGTAGCTGTTGCTACCGCTCGTGTCCAACAAAATCCGGCTCCATGAAAACTGTCTGGGTCGCACCCGGCCAAACAAGGAGGAGCGCCGGCTCAGGTGTCCTGGCCGCTCAGTGAGCAACGCGCACCGCCCCTGGCTCCGTTTGAACGGACGCCATTGGAAATTTGACTAGCAAATGTAGCGCAGGAGCGATGGCATCAAGCCTGATGGGAAGTCGATCATGAATAATGGCAGGAACGATTGCCAATCCATCTCACACCGAGTGGCACTCACCGGGACGGCACTTGCGCTTGGCGCGGCGGCAGCCGCTGCGGCGGTCCTGCGAGCGGCAGCGCGGAAGAAGATCGGCCAAGCGGACGCCAAATATCAGCGTACATCGAAGGGCGACCAGCGTTGCGACGACTGCATTAGTTTCCAACCACCGAACGCGTGCAAATTCGTCCAAGGTGACATCAGCCCGAGTGGCTGGTGCGAGCTGTTGGCTGCGAAGATCCCGAATGATCTTAGGCCCTAGCCGTCCCAGGCCATTTTCTGGGATCGCACCGCCGGCCGAGACGAAGTGCTCGACGATGTCTCCTTTTGATACAAAGCGGACATCGCGGTCTCTTGGCCCAATTGCTAACCTAATTTCCCGACTTGCTATTGTGCGCTACTCCAGGCACCACACATT
>JBAPZR010000821.1:0-11470 GCA_049285335.1 Xanthobacteraceae bacterium
CACTTACTCTTTCCGGGCCGGACACGCTTCGAAATCGAGCTATGAAAGCAATTGATGCGACGCGCTGGGTGCCGGCGGCGGGCGAGAACCGCATCAACGGTATGATCGAGAGCCGACCAGATTGGGTGATCTCGCGCCAGCGCGCCTGGGGCGTGCCGATCACCCTCTTCATCAAGGAGAAAGCCGACGGTGCGGTCGATATCCTCAGCGATCCCGAGGTGAATGTCCGCGTCATCGAGGCGTTCGAGAAGGAAGGCGCCGACGCTTGGTACAAGCCCGGCGCGCGCGAACGCTTCCTCGGCAAACGCGCCGGGGAGGGCTGGGAGAAAGTCGACGACATTCTCGATGTCTGGTTCGACTCCGGGTCGACCCATGCCTTCGTGCTCGAGGACCCGCGTCACTTCCCGGCGCTTGCCAATATCAGACGCGAGGCCGACGGCGGCGACGAGACCGTGATGTATCTGGAAGGCTCCGACCAGCATCGCGGCTGGTTCCAGTCCTCGCTGCTGGAAAGCTGCGGCACGCGCGGCCGCGCGCCGTTCGACGTCGTACTCACCCATGGTTTCGTTCTCGACGAAGACGGGCGGAAAATGTCGAAGTCGCTCGGCAACGTCACCGTGCCGCAGGATGTGATGCAGCATGCCGGCGCCGACATTCTGCGGATGTGGGTCTGCGCCGCCGACTATGCCGACGATCTGCGCATCGGTCCCGAAATCCTCAAAACGACCGTCGATACCTACCGTAAGCTGCGCAACACGTTACGCTGGATGCTCGGCAATCTGGCGCACTTTCGCCCCGCGGACCGCATTGCGCCCGACGCGATGCCGGAACTCGAACGGCTGATGCTGCACCGTCTCGCCGAACTCGATCCCTTCATCCGCCAAGCCTACGCCGATTTCGACTACAAGCGCATCTTCGCGGTGCTCAATGCCTTCATGACGGTAGATCTTTCGGCGTTTTATTTCGATATCCGCAAGGACGTGCTCTATTGCGATCCCTATTCGTCGACGACGCGCAAGGCATGCCTCACTGTTCTCGACCACCTGTTCCGCGCCACGGTGGGCTGGCTCGCGCCGATGCTGTGCTTTACCGCGGAGGAGGCGTGGCTGGCGCGCGACCCTGCGGCGCAATCCGTGCATCTTGAGCCCTTTCCGACGATTCCGGCCGCCTGGCGCGACGACGTGCTCGCTGAAAAATGGCGGAAGCTGCGCAATATCCGGCGCGTCGTTACCGGGGCGCTCGAAATCGAACGGGCGGCGAAGCGCATCGGCTCCTCGCTCGAGGCGCATCCCATGATCTATGTCGCCGATCCGGATTTGTTTGCCGCGGCGCTGGACGTCGATCTGGCCGAATTGTGCATCACCTCGGGGGCGGTTCTGGTCGAAGGCGAGGGGCCGGCCGAGGCTTTCCGGCTGCCAGACGTGCCGGGCGTTGCGGTCGTTCCGCGTTTGGCGGAAGGGCGCAAATGCGCTCGGTCGTGGAAAATCTCTCCGGCGGTCGGGCTCGATCCGCAATTTCCGGATGTCACCCCTCGCGACGCTCAGGCGCTGCGCG
The DNA here is from genome assembly GCA_049285335.1 of Xanthobacteraceae bacterium. GTDB lineage: Bacteria > Pseudomonadota > Alphaproteobacteria > Rhizobiales > Xanthobacteraceae > BOG-931. The sequence continues at coordinate 1,555 of JBAPZR010000821.1, forward strand.
AGTGGGAAACGATGCGCAAGGCAGCGGAGTAGGGGGCGATATTGACCGACGCAGCGCCTCCTCGCCCGGCGGCTTCCTATCTGTGGGGACGCCTCAGCGCGCTGGGACTGCTCATCGCAGTCACGACCTGCCTGATCGACCAAGCGTCGAAATTCTGGCTCCTCGTTCATTTCGATCTCGCCGACCGTGGCGAATTCTCCCTGACGCGTTTTGTCGCGCTGGTTCTGACCTGGAATACCGGGATCAGCTATGGCCTGTTCCCCCAGCAGGGGCCGATCGGCGAATGGGCATTGTTTGCCTTTAAGGTCGCCGCCGTGATCTTCATGTGGATATGGCTGACGCGGGCGACCTCACGGCTGACCGCGGCGGCGCTTGGGCTCATCATTGGCGGTGCGATCGGCAACGCGCTTGACCGCCTACACTGGCCGGGGGTCATGGATTTCGTGCTATTCCACGTTGAGACGTCCGGCTTTGCATTTCGATGGTACGTCTTCAATCTGGCCGATGTGGCGATTGTTGCGGGCGTCGCGGCGCTGCTGTATGAATCGTTGTTGCATGGGGGTGCCGCAAAAGCGCCCTGATCGCGCCTATAGCTGGTGGAATCGGGCGTGGGGATTTGGACTTAGTCGGGGTCGTGTTGGTCGGGGTCGCACACCATTCGTACATCTTGTACTGCCGCGGGGTTCGGCTGGGGCTGAGGCTTGGGTCAGACTTGGGGTAATGGGGTGAGGGCATGCCACTAGATCGGGTCGTCGCCACCGCACTGACCGGCTGCCATCGTGGCCGGACGGGACTTCTAAGGATCGCCCTTGGCGCCTCGTTTGCCGCGCTTACGGTCTGCGCGCAGAGCTCCGTGGCGCGCGCCGGCGACTATGACGATCCGTCCGGGCAAACCTTCGGATCGCAGATCCTCAAGGCGGTCGGCTTGCCTGATCCGGACCATCCGGAATACGAGATCAATTACAGCGAGCGCTCGCCGCTCGTCGTGCCGCCCAATCGCAATTTACCCGCGCCGATTTCGTCCAGTCACGAACCGGCGAACTGGCCCCAGGATCCCGACGCCCTGAAGCATAAAGCGTCCAAGGCGGAGAAGGTCCACGTCGAGGGCGACCGCGTCATCGATGAAGGACGTCCGTTGCGGCCTGATGAGCTGACGCCGAAGGCGAATGGGTCGAATTCCGCATCGTCCGGTGACACCATCGAGCAGCCTCACAAGAGCAGCCTGTTCACATTCGACTGGTTTAGGAAAGAGGAATACGGAACCTTCACGGGCGAACCGGCGCGCGCCAGCTTGACCGATCCGCCTCCGGGCTATCAGACGCCCTCCCCGGACCAGCCGTACGGGATTCCGCCCGAGCGCAAAGGTTACAAGCCGCAGACGCTTGGCGAGCGCATGGAGCTGCAGCACTAGGGCGGTTTGGCCTTTACCGCGACGACGTGTCGTGATTGCAGCTCAAGCGAACTTGGCTGTGGCGAGTTCCGCTCGAGAGAATTAGTTGCGAGTTCCGCTCGAGGGGGGATGTCCGTTCCCCAGGAATGCAAAAGGGTGAGCACCGCTCAAACTATCTGCGCGGGGCGGAGGAGGCGTCGTGGTTAGAATTCTCGCACTCGTTATCGCGCTCGCCGGCGCGGCTGTTACCGCCGCGCCTGCTGCGGCCGCACCCGATGTGAGCCACTTCACGCTGGCAAACGGCCTCCAAGTCGTCGTGGTGCCTGATCACCGCGCTCCGGTGGTCACCCACATGATCTGGTACAAAGTCGGTTCCGCCGACGAGACGCCCGGCAAATCCGGTCTGGCGCATTTTCTCGAACATCTGATGTTCAAGGGCACCGAGAAAAATCCCGGCGACGCGTTCTCGCGCGACGTCGCCGCGATCGGCGGCCAGGAGAACGCGTTTACCGGCAGCGACTACACCGCCTTCTTCCAGCGCGTCCCGCGCGACCGCCTCAAGGACATGATGGCGCTGGAAGCCGACCGCATCACCGGACTTGTCCTTACCGATGACGTGGTGCGGCCCGAACTCAGCGTCGTTCTCGAAGAACAAAACATGCGGGTTGCGAACAACCCTTCGGCGCGGCTTGGCCAGCAGATGGACGCCGCGCTTTATCTCAATCACCCTTATGGCCGGCCGGTCATTGGCTGGCGCGGGGAAATTGAAAAGCTCACCCGAGACGATGCGCTGGCATTTTATCGGCGCTTCTACAGTCCGAACAACGCCATCGTCGTCATCGCCGGCGATGTCACCGCCGACGAAGTTAAAGCCGATGCCGAGGCAACCTACGGCAAGGTGCCCGACCGTGCCGAAACCAATCCGCGGCTGCGGCCCAAGGAACCGGTGCCGGAGGCGGCGCGCACCGTTACGCTCGCCGATTTTCGCGTCGAGCAACCAAGCGTGAGCCGCGACTATCTCGTTCCATCGGAGACGACCGCGAAACCGGGCGAGAGCGAAGCGCTCGACGTGCTCGCCCACGTGCTTGGCAGCGGCGAAAACTGCCGCCTCTATCGCAGTCTGGTGCTCGATAAAGGGATCGCGCTAAATGCCGGCGCCTATTATTCCGGCACGGCGCTCGATTACGGGAAATTCGGTGTCTACGGTTCGCCAAAACCCGGCGTATCGCTGCGCGACGTCGAAGGCGGCATCGATACCATCCTTGCTGATGTCATCGATCACGGCGTCACGGCCGATGAGCTTGATCGCGCCAAGACCCGGCTGATTGCCGACGCCGTCTATGCCGAAGACAACCAAGCGACCTTGGCGCGCTGGTACGGCTCGGCGCTCGCGACCGGCCAGACGGTCGACGACGTGCGCAGCTGGCCGGACCGCATTCGCGCCGTCACAGCCGACGACGTGCAACAAGCCGCTCGCACCTGGCTCGATCGCCGCCGTTCGGTAACGGGCTATCTCGTCAAAAGCCTGGAGCCTGAGGAGAAACGCTCGTGACCAATTCAGCTGTTCAATCCGGCGAGAAGCTTCTCCGCGCCGGCGGCCGCCAAACGTTCAAGCGCCGTTTGCCGAGCCCTGCGATGGCGATTGCGGCGGCATGGCTCGTCTTGGCGGTATCGGCGTCCGCTCACGCGACGACGATCGAGCGGGTGGTCAGTCCCGGCGGTGTCAAAGCCTGGCTCGTGCATGAGCCGGCGGTCCCTTTGATCACGGTCGAGTTCGCTTTCGCCGGAGGAGCCGTTCAGGATCCGCCCGGCAAAGCAGGCACGGCCAATCTCACCGCCGCGCTCCTTGACGCCGGCGCCGGCGACCTCGATTCAAAGGCGTTCTCGGATCGGCTCGAGCGCAAAGCGATCGAGATGGGCTTTAGCGCCCAGCGCGACACGATCCGCGGCTCGCTGCGCACGCTCGCCGAGAACCGCGACGAGGCCTTCGATTTGTTGCGGCTCGCTCTGACTGCGCCGCGCTTCGACGCCAAGGACGTCGAGGTCAATCGCGCGCAAATTCTCTCGCTGCTGCGTCGCGAGACGACAAATCCCGGCGACATCGCAAGCCAGCGCTGGTGGGAAACGGCCTTCCAGGGCCATCCTTACGGCCGGCCGGTCAATGGCACACCGGAGACGGTGCCGAACATCGCGGTCGACGATCTGAAAGCCTATGCGCACCGCGTGCTGGCCCGCGGGAACCTCACGATCGCCGTGGTCGGCGATATCGATGCCGAGACCCTCAAGCCGTTGCTCGATCGCATCTTCGGAGCCTTGCCGGAAACGCCCGATCTGATGCCCGTAGCGAACGCCACGCCGCAAGGCCTCGGTCGCCGGATCGACGTAAGTCTCGACGTGCCGCAGACCGTCGTCGATTTCGGCGGTCCTGGAATTGCGCGCAGCGATCCCGATTTCATGGCGGCCTATCTCGTCAATCACATTCTCGGCGGCGGTTCGTCGGATTCGCGGCTCTATCGGGAAGTCCGGGAAAAACGCGGGCTTGCCTATTCGGTATCCGACAGCCTGGTCTGGCTCGATCACGCGGCGCTGTTCATAGGCGGCACCGCGACGCGCGCCGACCGCGCCGGCGAGACCGTCGATCTCATCGAGAAAGAAATCGGTCGACTCGCCGAATCCGGCCCGACCGCGGGGGAACTCACCGAGGCCAAGAATTATCTCAACAGCTCGTTCGCGCTCAACCTCGATACGTCCGACAAGATTGCCGCGTTCATGGTGCAAATACAGCTCGACGGCTTCGGCAGCGATTATTTCACCAAGCGTCCCGAGATGATCAACGCCGTGACGCTGGCGGACGCGCAACGCGTGGCGAAGCGCTTTCTCGACAAGGGCCTCCTGGTCACCGTGGTCGGCAAGCCTCGGGGCGTGGCCGCGAGCACCGCGAACTAGTTCTCAACGTCTGGAATGTGCGCTCTCCCTTAAGGGCGGACAGGCGCGACGCGACTGTAATGTCGGCTAAGCGTCACAAGGGAATATTTGTTGTTCCGAGCCGCTTCGGTTTGATCGACAAGATTCGCTCAAGCAATTGAGCCGGACGCGCTGCAATTACGCCCAAAAAATTACCTCGAAGACGTTGAAGCTATGTGCGGTGTCAACGATCGTGGGGATGGTGCGATGAGCAGTGACGTCACGAAAATCATATCGTTCGACAGGTTCAGATGGCCCGCGACTTATACCGAGGCGCTCCTGGAACAGTCGCACGAACGAGAGGCGACCGCCCGATCGGCCAGGTTCCTGAACTATGGATGGCGCACCGACAAGAACGTCATTTGCTCGAAGACGACGCTCGGCATTTTGGAATCGCACCTCGATTCAAAGACGATGGAAGTGGATCACTTTTGGACAAGCTTTCGCGAAAACGTCCCGCGTATCGCGAAGGATAGGTAAAAGTTCAACGCTGGGCGAGCGACGCGTGTCATGCGCGCCGCACGCTGCGCGCAAACGAATCTCCACGGTTCCAGCCTCGCGCGCTATTTGCGTCAAGCTTCGTTCTTGCTCATTGAGGGACGATCAAGCGATCAAGTGTGATCGGAAATTTGCGCACGCGAATTCCTGTGGCGTGCCAGACGGCATTGGCGACCGCGCCGGCCGAGCCCGTAATGCCGATCTCGCCCGCGCCCTTGATGCCGAGCGCATTGACATGCGGATCGTGCTCCTCGACCAGGATCGCTTCGAGAGACGGCACATTGGCATTCACCGGAACTTGGTACTCGGCCAGATTGGCGTTCATCGGACGACCAGAGCGCGAATTTGTCACAGCGCGCTCATGCAGCGCGAACGACACGCCCCAGCTACTCATGAGATGCGTTTCGTGTAACTACCGAGCGGCGAGGTGGTTGTCGCGGATCACGTCGCCCCAGAGCTTGATCTCATTCTTGAGCAATGCGGCGGCGGCCTCGGGCGTTTCCTCGTCAGGCGGATATTCGTCCATTCCGCCGTCGGTGTAGGTCTGGCGCACCTTGGGATCAGCCAGCGCGGTCCGCAGCGCGCTGTTGAGCTTGTCGATGATTGGGCGCGGCGTGCCGGCCGGCGCCAGCAGCATGTGCCAGAAATCGATATCGGCCTTCTTGTAGCCGAGTTCGCCCATGGTCTTAAGCTCAGGCAGGCCGGCAAACGGCTTGCGGGCGATCAGCGCATACGCCTTGAGCTTGTTCGCCTTGACGAGCGGCGCCGCCACCACCGCCGATATCGGGCCAAGGTCCACCTGTCCGGCCAAGAGGTCGACAAGCGCGGGGCCTGCGCCGCGATAAGGCACCTGCGTGACCTTCACATCCAGTTCCTGGAAGACGAGCACCTCTCCCAGATGGCCGAAGGAGCCGACTCCCGGATGCCCGACCTTGATGGTCTGGCCCGGCTCTTTCATCCAGCGCAACAGCTCGTCGAAATTGTTCGGCGGCAGCGTCGGACGGCCGGCAAGCGTATTCGTGGTGGTATTGACGAGACCGATCGGGACAAAGTCTTTCTCGGCGTCGAAGGTGCGATCCGGATAAAGCGTCATGCCCGCGGCGAGCGCGTCCTGGTGCAGCAGAATGGTATAACCGTCCGGATCGGCGCGGGCGACCTTCGCGGCCGCGATCATTCCGCCGGCGCCGGCGACATTCTCGATCACGATCGGCTGGCCCAGCGCTTTCTGCATGACATCCTGAATGATGCGCGCGGTCGCGTCATCGGCGCCGCCGGGGGCAAATCCCACGACCATGGTGATGGGGCGATCGGGATAGGTCTGCGCGGCGGCGGCGCCCGCCGCCAAAACAACGCCGACAACAAGTGCTGCTGAAAACGCACGGGCTAAGATCATTTTGTCCTCCCTGCGGCGTTTGTTGTTTTTTGAATGCGCCGATTGTTTGTGAGCCGGCGAGGATGTTCAGCCTTTCCCCGTCCGGCCGCAAGACAAATGAAAGACGTGCGACGTCAAATCCCGGTGCCGAACCGCCTCGCTTGGCGTCCTCTGCGCCCGGGGCTTTGAATTTCGCCGCCGCGCGAATCCAGGCTAGGTTCGGCCATGATCCGCATCAGCCCGACCATCGCGATTGACGAGCGCGAGATCGCCGAAGAATTCGTTCGCGCCTCCGGGCCGGGCGGGCAGAACGTCAACAAAGTCTCAAGTGCCGTTCAGCTTCGCTTCGACGCGCGCCGTTCGTCGTCACTGCCAAGCGATGTCCGCGCCCGGCTGGAAAGCCTCGCCGGTTCGCGGCTGACGCGTGACGGCGTCATCGTCATCACGGCGCAGCGGCATCGGACGCAAATGCGCAATCGGCAGGATGCGCTCGATCGCCTGATCGATCTCATTCGCCGCGCCGCGCGTCCTCCGGCGAAGCGGCGGCCGACCAGGCCCACCGCGGCTTCACGCGAGCGCCGCATCGAAGGCAAGAAGCGCCGCGCCGGTATCAAGCGGCTGCGGCGCGCCAAGCCGGCTTTCGATTGAATCGATCGACCCCGTTCGCCGCGCGAAAGGCTTCAGTACGGTCTTCACTGCACCAAAGCGCGATATTGGGCGGTCTCCAACGCAACCAGACCGCCGCCAAGCGCGGCGATGCCGAGAACCATCATGAGGATGGCATAGATGAAGAGCAATCGGCTCGGCGAGCCTTGTGCGCCCCGAGCCGACTGCGCGCGTTGCCGGCGATGCGCCACGAACATGACGCAGCCGATCACATAGACGAGGATGCCGAAAACAACGAGCATCGCCCCAGGCAAATACCGGCTCATCATTGACTCCGCGAGATGCAATTTTTTCGCCGGATTCGCGCTCAGGCCCGGCTAGCCGCCTTCCTGCCATGGCCATTGCGGCAGAGCAAAGCGCGCGCCGGCCTGCGGCGCCAGACGGGCGTAGCGTAGGCGCAATGCCTAATCCGGGCTACGGTTGCTATCGAGTCGAGATTTAGGCCGATGATCATGCCCGTCCGACAGCTGAGCGAAGCCATCGTCAATCGCATCGCCGCCGGCGAGGTGGTCGAACGGCCGGCGAGCGTGGTCAAAGAACTTGTGGAAAACGCGCTCGACGCCGGCGCGCGCCGCATCGAGATTGTCACCGATGGCGGTGGCCGCCGGCTCGTTCGCGTCACCGACGACGGCGAAGGCATGACGCGAACCGATTTGGCGCTTGCGGTGGAGCGGCATGCCACTTCGAAGCTTGCCGATGACGATCTCGTCGCGATCCGCACGTTGGGGTTTCGCGGCGAAGCCTTGCCCTCGGTCGGCGCGGTCGCGCGGCTTTCGATCGTTACCCGTCATGCGAACGAGCCGCATGCCTGGTCGCTCGACGTCGATGGCGGCGCAAAATCGAACATTAAGCCCGCGGCGCTTGGGCAAGGCACTCGCGTCGAAGTGCGCGATTTATTCTATACCACACCGGCCCGGCTGAAATTTCTCAAGCTCGACCGCAGCGAGAGCGAAGCTGTGCGCGAAGTGGTGCGTCGGCTTGCGATGAGCCGGCCCGATGTCGCGTTCACGCTCGCCGGCGAGGATCGAAGCCCGCTCAGCTTTGCCGCTACGCTGCCGGGCGCCGCCGGCCGCCTGGCCAGGCTTGGCGACGTGCTCGGTGCGGACTTTCGCACCAACGCCGTCGAACTCTCGGCCGAGCGCGAAGGCGTCACGATCGAAGGCTTTGCCGCGCTGCCGACTTTAACCCGCGCCAATTCGCTCGGCCAATATCTGTTCGTCAATGACCGCCCGGTGCGCGACAAGCTTTTGATCGGGGCGATCCGCGCCGCCTATGCCGACTATCTGCCGCGTGACCGTCATCCCTTGGTGGCGTTATTTGTTGCGCTGCCGGCGCGCGAGGTCGACGTCAACGTCCATCCGGCCAAGGCCGAGGTGCGTTTCCGCAATGCCGGATTGGTCCGCGCGCTGATCGTGCACGCATTGAAAATGGCATTGTCGCGTCATGCCACGCGTTCGGCGACGACCGGCGGCGCGGCGGCGATCGCGGCGTTTCGCACCTCGTGGCTGCCGACAAGCCGCGCCGAGGCTTGGCGGCGTTCCGCCATGCGGCTGCGCGATCCGGTGCGGCCGTTCGCGCCGGTGGGGGGCGGGTTCGCCGAAGGCGTGCAATCGGCATTCAACACCGGCGCGCCGGCCGCCGATTTGCGTGCCGATTTGGATCCTGCGCCGGTTGATCGTGCCGCAAGCGAAGCGGCGGCCGAGCCGCTCGATCATCCGCTCGGCGCGGCGCGTGCCCAGATTCACGAGACCTATATCGTGGCGCAGACGCGCGACGGCCTCGTGATCGTCGACCAGCATGCCGCGCACGAGCGCATTGTCTATGAACGGCTTAAGGCCGCCATCGACAAGACCGGCGTGGCGCGACAAATCCTGCTCATTCCGGAAATCGTCGAGCTAGACGAAGCTGATGTCGAGCGGCTCGTCGAACTTGCCGACGAGCTCTCACGCTACGGCCTGCTCATCGAGGCGTTCGGCCCCGGCGCGGTGGCGCTGCGCGAAACGCCCTCGCTCCTCGGCGAGATCGACGGCGCCGCCCTGGTCCGCGACCTCGCCGAACATATCGGCGAATGGGACGAAGCGTTGCCGCTCGAACGGCGCTTGATGCAGGTCGCCTCATCGATGGCCTGTCACGGCTCGGTCCGCGCCGGCCGGCGCCTTAAGCCCGAGGAAATGAACGCGCTGCTTCGCGACATGGAAGCGACGCCGAATTCCGGTCAGTGCAATCACGGCCGGCCGACCTATGTCGAGTTGAAACTCGCCGACATCGAGCGGCTGTTCGGCAGGCGATAGAGCATGATCCCGAAAAGTGGGTGCCGCTTTTCGGAAAAGCATGCGCCGGACGTGATCCGGGGATCATGCTCAAACAACCCGCCAACGCGAAATGCCGACTCAATCTAAAATCATCATGTCACTTTAGCGGCGCGTCGTTGAAGTTTCAGCCGCCGACGAAGCGGCAGAAAATCAATTCGGTATCGTCATAAGCGCGCCGTTCCAGCTCAGAGAATCCTTCCGGCGCGGCAAAATCCGATTTGGCGGCTTCCTCGACCACGATCAGGGCGTCGGGTACGAGCCAGCCGCCGTCACGTGCCGCCGCGAGCGCCGCGCTAGCGAGATCGCGCCCATAGGGCGGATCGGCGAAGGCAAGCGAGAACGGTTCGACGGGATGGGCGGCGCCTAATCTTGTGGCATCGCGACGGAAAATGCGGCTGACGCCGCCGAGTCCAAGCGCCGCGACATTTTCGCGAATGAGTGCACGTGCCTCGGCGCTTTCATCGACGAACAGCGCGAAGGCGGCGCCGCGCGAAAGCGCTTCGATGCCGAGCGCGCCGGTGCCGGCGAATAGGTCGAGCACGCGGGCTTGCGCGACTGGGTCGCCGTAGGCGTGCGCCAAAATGTTGAAAAGCGACTCGCGAAGCCGATCGGCGGTCGGACGGATCGTTTGGGATTTCGGATCGGTCAGCACGCGCCCACGCAACCGTCCGCCGACGACGCGCATCAGCGTTTGCCGCGCGGCTGCCGGGGCCG
>JBAPZR010000822.1:0-1708 GCA_049285335.1 Xanthobacteraceae bacterium
ATCCACCACCTCGCCGCGGCTGGCGGTGACGTCACCGACGAAGGGCTGTGGGAAGACCACCGTCCTGCGCCTCCTGAACCTGGTCGCTCGCCGACCCAAGCGAGCCGGCAGCATTACTTCTTCGGCATTGTTCCGCGTGGTCGAACAGTTTCATCCGACAATCATCCTCGACGAAACGGAAAAGTATATTGAACACGGCACCGACCTTCATGCGTTGCTGAACGAGGGCCATTGCACCGGCGGCACCGTGCTGCGGGTCCTCGGAGATAAGCAGGAACTGCGTGAGTTCTCCGTCTTCGGCGCAGTCGCCTTTGCTGCGAACGGCCGACTGCCGGACGACTTAGAGCAGCGTTCGATCGTAATTGAGATGTAGCGTCGGCGCGCGGATGAAAGCGTGTCCGAGCTTAGGGAAGATCGCTGCGAGCAACTGACCAACCTTGCCAGGATGTGCGCGCGATGGGCTGATGACGTTGGCGGTGAGGTTGCCGGTCACGATCCCGATATGGCCGGGCTTATCAATCGCGATGCGGACAACTGGCGTCCCCTCTTCGCTATAGCTGACCTGATTGGATCCGATTGGCCAGCGCGCGCCCGAGAGGCGGCGGCGGCCCTCACTCCCAAGGATAGTGAATCGACCGGTCCAATGTTGCTGGGGGACATCAGGGTGATCTTCGATGATCGAGCGACGGACCGGCTTTCGTCGGCTGATTTCTGCGAGGCTCTTATCGCGATGGAGGGTAAGCCCTGGGGTGATTGGAAGGGCAAAAGCCTCACGCCCAATCAGCTTGCCCGCCTGTTAAAGCCATTCGGCATAGTCACCAACACCACCATTCGTGTCGGCAGCAAGACTGCCAAGGGTTACCACCGGCATCAGTTCGAGGAGCTGTGGCAGCGCTACCTTGCCGCCCAGGGGGTGTACGAAAGGTCACAAGGTAACAACGCCGATGAAATAGACACTTCTTCCGCGTTTCAAAAGGTAACAGAAGAAGCGAATGTTACCTTTCAAAAATGCGAGAAACCCCCGTCAAACGGGCATTGTTACCTTGTTACCGATCAAAACGGGGCTAGGGCGGCTTCGCACGAGAGTGAGGTCTGTTGCCATTGCGGCAGGGCTTGCGGCGCCATCCTTCCGTTCGGATACGGTGATCGACAGGCGGATCTCCATCTAGGCTGCCGTGAAGACTGGATCGCGGCTGGAGAGGACGATCTTACTATCCCGTCTTATCTCGACAGGCGCGCGATGGGCTAAGACGCGAAGTTGTGAGGTTACCACGACAAGGCCTTTTGTTGGATGAATAAAAGCCAGAAAAAGTTACTACATGATGGAGGGGCTATGTTGTCGGGGGCTAAGCCATGAAGGACTTTGGAAATACAATTTACGCCGTTGCATGTGTTGTTACTGCAACGATTCTCGGAATCGGTGTTGTTGATTATTGGTTCGACGGCCACCAATTCTCTTCATTCTTCTCCTGGGCGGTATTGGCGGCCATTCCGTGGTTAATCGGCTATGCAACCCTCTCCGTTCTGGGTCGTGTCAACCCCCTGGAAAATCTACCTATCCAGTATCGTGGCAGGGTCGGAAAGGCCCATCCGAATTCCGATCGTCCAACCGCGACCAGTTAAGCTCGCGCTGGAAGTTACTAATTACCGGAGCGCGTTCACCAGGATCGTAATGCCGATTCCCAGTGCGATAGCGACTAACGGGAAC
>JBAPZR010000823.1:0-2569 GCA_049285335.1 Xanthobacteraceae bacterium
CTCGGATAGGAACTTCAAATCGAAAAACCACAGTAGAATTATAAGCTTGCTAGTGTCCTTTCGATTCCGAAGCTCGCTAAGACTGTGCCGCAAGGTATGGCGAACTTCGGAATCGGGGCACTCGTGAGCCCAATACGGTGAGCGAAGCCCCCAGTTCGGCATGACCACGCAAGCCAATCCCAAGCGCATCGTCGACGTCGCTGCGACCGAGCCCATCCCGAGGCCGCACGCCGCGACGGCCGTCGTCCGGCCTGAGGTCAACGAGCACAGCGCCGCGCCGCTCGATCACGCCACCGTCCGCGCGATTGTCGCCGGCATCATGTTGGCGATGTTTCTTTCCGCGCTCGAACAGACGATCGTCGCGCCGGCGCTCGCGGCCATCGGCAAGAGCCTTGGCGGCATCGACGAGTTGTCGTGGGTAGTGACTGCCTATTTGCTTTCGGTGACCGCGACCACACCGCTTTTCGGAAAACTTTCCGACATTTATGGCCGGCGCCTCATTCTGCTGTGGGCGATCGGAATCTTCATTGCCGGTTCGATCGCTTGCGCGCTCGCGCCGACGATCTGGTTTTTGATCCTGGCGCGCGGCCTGCAAGGCATCGGCGGCGGCGGCCTGTTGCCGATCGCGCAGACCATTATTGCCGACCTTCTATCGCCGCGTGAACGGCCGATCGTGCAAGGCCGCACTTCCATCATGTTCATGAGCGCCAGCATTTTGGGTCCTGTACTGGGCGGCCTGCTTACCGATCATCTGCACTGGTCGTTGATTTTCTGGATCAACCTGCCGCTCGGGGCCGTTGCGCTGGTGATGACCGAGCGCGCGCTGCGGCGTTTGCCGCGCAACGATCGGCCCCACCAGCTTGACATGATCGGCGCCGCATTGATGGTCAGCGCCGCGCTGTCGCTGATGCTGGCGCTCGCCTGGGGCGGCACGCATTATCCGTGGAGCTCAGGGCCGATCATCGCATTGTTAGTTGGCTCTGCGGCGTTCTGGGTGCTGTTCGCTCTGCGGCTATTGACGGCGCGCGAGCCTTTCATCCCACTCGCTATATTGCACGGTCGGGTCACCAGCACGATCACGTGCGCCGCTTTTTTCGGCGTCGGCACCATTATCGGAATCACGATCTATACGCCGCTATATTGCCAGGCCGCTCTCGGCCTCACGGCGAGTTCGTCGGGGCTGGCACTGATCGCATTTATGGGCGGCACGGTCGTCGGCTCGCTGATCACGGCGCGGCTGATGGTGCGGCTGACGCATTACATGCGCGTGCCGATCGTCGGGCTCTTTCTGGCGATGATGGCGCTCCTTGTGCTCGCCCGCGATCCAGCCGGCCATTCGATCATGACCGTCGTGCTTCTGTTATTTCTGCTCGGCTGCGGGGTGGGACCGATGTATCCGATGAGCACCATTCTCATGCAGAACGCAGTCAAGCCGCACCAGCTCGGCACCGCGACGGGCACGCTGAATTTCTTTCGCACGCTCGGCGGCGCGATCATCGTCGCGATCTTCGGCGCCATCGTGCTCAGCGGCGGCACCGACGGCGCAAAGATCGTGTCCTTGGAACGCCTCGCCGCCGCGCATGGCGATCTCGCGCCGGCCTTTCACTGGGTCTTCATTGCCGCCGCTACTTGCCTTGCGATTTGCTTGGCCTGCCTGATCGCGGTCGAGGAACGGCCGTTGCACGGTCCGATGCGCGTCGCCGAGAAGCCCGCGCAATAACCGCGCGGCGCCGACAGCTTGCTATGGCGCGAGCGGTGAGCCGAGACGCCGCGCGGTGTCGACGATCCAAGCGCGGTACCGTACGAGCGGCGTTATTCCGGTAAGCCCGCCGCAGCCCGCGCTCAAATTCGGACCGGTCGACCAGCTCACCACGCCGATGATTGTGAGGCTGCCGCCGGCGTCGCGAAAAGCCGGCGCTCCGGAATCGCCGGTGCAGGCGCCCAATCCGGCGCCAACGCCCTTGGTCGCCGGATCAAAGAGCCTGATCTGCAGATTTCCCGGTTGGCCGGTGACGGCAAGCGCGGCTGCACGCGCCATGCCCCCGGTACGGCCGTCGCCACGCACGGTGTCGCCGTAGCCGACGACCACGAGCGTATCGCCGACGGCCACGATCTCTGTTTCGCTCCCAATCCGCGCCGGTGGGATTCGCGCAGGAAGCGTTTCGGCAAGTTTGATCAGCGCCACGTCCGCCGTCGCGAGATGGCCGAACAGCCGCTTTGGCTCGAATTGCGGCTCGCGTTCGATGCGAGCGACATCTTTGAGGACAGGAGCGTCGCCGGGTTCGCTGGCGACGAGTTTGTAGTCGGCGCCCGGTTGCACGCAATGCGCCGCGGTCAGCAGGAGGTCGCCCCCGACGGCAGTTGCGGTGCAAGCTGTGCTCGAAGAGCCGTAGGAGCCGAGGATCAACACGACCGATCGCCCGATTCCGGCGGCGGCCGGCTGCGCCCCGCCAACCATTGCGCCGGCATCGTCGCTGTCAGTTCCGGCGAAAACAACGCCGGCAATTGCCCCGATGATTATTGGGGCTAATCGTCTGCAGTACCGGTGCGCCAGCGCCAACAATCCGAC
>JBAPZR010000824.1:0-2110 GCA_049285335.1 Xanthobacteraceae bacterium
CGACGGAGACGATCCAAAAGCGGATGACGATCTGCGGCTCGGTCCAGCCGAGCTGCTCGAAATGATGATGGATCGGCGCCATCTTGAAGACGCGCTTCCCGGTGAGCTTGAACGACACCACCTGGACGATGACGGAAACCGCTTCGAGCACGAACAGGCCGCCGATCACCGCGAGCACGATCTCGTGCTTGGTGGCGACCGCGACCGCGCCGAGCATACCGCCCAGCGCCAGCGAGCCGGTGTCGCCCATGAAGATCGAGGCCGGCGGCGCGTTGAACCAAAGAAAGCCGAGACCGGCGCCGAGCACGGCGCCGCACAGCACCGCGAGCTCGCCGGTACCGGGGACATAGTGGATTTGCAGGTAATCGGCAAAGACCGCATTACCGCAGAGGTAGGAGATCATTCCGAAGCTTGCGGCGGCGATCATCACCGGCACGATGGCAAGCCCATCGAGACCATCGGTCAGATTTACGGCGTTGCCGGCGCCCACGATGATGAATATTGCGAACAGCACGAAGACCCAGCCGAGATTGAGCACCAATTCCTTGAAGAACGGAAACACCAGTGACGTAGAGAACGGCACGTGGCCAAGCTCGACCAGCGCGATGCAGGCGATGGCGGCAATCGCGGCTTCGATCGCCAGACGCGTGCGGCCGCCGAAGCCGTTGTCCGCTTGCTGCTTCGTCACCTTCAAATAGTCGTCGTAGAAACCGACCAGGCCGAAACCGAGCGTGACCCACAGTACCACCCAAACATAGGGGCTTGCCGGGTTGGCCCAAAGAAGCGTCGAGACCAGCATGCCCGACAGAATCATCAACCCGCCCATGGTCGGCGTTCCGGCCTTGGCGATGATGTGCGATTTCGGGCCGTCGGCGCGGATCGGCTGGCCTTTGCCCTGCAGAAGCCGCAGCCGGTCGATAATGGTCTGACCGAACAGAAAAACGAACAACAGCGCGGTAATGACCGCACCGCCCGTGCGGAAGGTGATGTAGCGAAAGACGTTAAGAACCGAGAGCTTGTCCGACAGTTCGACCAGCCAATAGAGCATTGCCATCAACCTTGAGCGGACGCTTCATCGAATGTCTCGTGGCGCGGATAGTTCCGCTGCAACGCCTTGACGATGGGCGCCATGCGCGAGCCGAGCGAGCCCTTCACCATGACGACGTCACCGGCACGGATCGCAGGCAGCACCTGCGCCTCGAGTGCGGCAGAGTCTTCTGCATAGCCGCCGCGACGGCTTGCGGGAAGAGCCTCCCAGAGCGCGCGCATCAGCGGGCCACAACAAAAGACCAGATCGATCGCGTTGGCAATCGCGCTCTTGGCTAGCGCGCGATGCAAAGGCGGCCCGTCCGCGCCAAGTTCCAGCATATCGCCGAGCACGGCGATGCGGCGTCCGTGCGGTCCGATCGGCGAGCCGCCGAGCACTCCCAGGGCTGCTTCGACCGACGCCGGATTGGCATTGTAGCTTTCGTCGAGAACCAAGGCTTGCCCGCCGGGAAGCTCGATCGCGATCGGCGCGCCGCGGCCGGCAACCGGTTGCAACTCGGTAAGAGCCAACGCGGCAAGGGCGAGATCGGCGCCGACGAGTTCGGCGGCCGCCAAGACCGCGAGCGAATTGATGACGATATGCTTTCCCGGCGCGCCGATCTTGTAGCTAAATCGGGTGCCGAGGATTTCCGCTTCGACCGTCGAGCAGCGCGGCTGCAGCGCGCATTTGATCAAGCGCGCATCGGCCTTGGCGTGTTCGCCAAAGGATATCACCCGCGCGATACCGGCATCCTTGGCGCGCCGCTGGAGTTGGGCGAATTGCGCGATGTCGCGATTGATCACCGCGGCGCCGTCGGACGGAACGCCGACGAATATTTCGGCCTTGGCGGCGGCAATCTTGGCGAGTGAGCCGAAGAACTCAAGATGCACCGGCGCGATCGTGGTGATGATCGCGACATCTGGACGAACCAAACGCGACAGCGGCGCGATTTCGCCGGCGTGATTCATGCCCATTTCGAGGACCGCATAGCGCGCGGTCGACGGGCAGCGCGCCAGCGATAGCGGCACGCCCCAATGGTTATTGTAGGAAGCGACCGAGGCATGGGTTTCTCCGTCCTTCGAC
>JBAPZR010000825.1:0-4120 GCA_049285335.1 Xanthobacteraceae bacterium
GCAACTGTCCGGGAATGGAAGAAGCGACTGGAGCACCAAGCTCATTCGCGGTTTAAAAGCCGAGGCGGCTGCGGGCTTCCAGTTGCGACGGGGGCGGTGACGTGAACCGACTCCCGTCACCCCTCAATATGCTGCTTTCCCGACATACAAGGCGTCGGGAGGTCATCGGGCTGCTTGGGGGTGGTCCCACCATGGCCACGGAGGATTGATGGCGTATGGAGCCGACATTGTAGAGCAATACGAGCGCTCGGCCGGTTATATCGAACGGATTCTGAAGGGTGAGAAGGCCGCCGAGTTGCCTGTGCAAGCGCCAACCAAGTTCGAGTTAGTGGTTAATCTCGGGACAGCAAATGCACTCGGCCTTGCCATCCCACAATCCTTTTGGTGACGGCCAACGAAGTGATCGAGTAAGCGCGTTGACTTCCGGAGTTGGCCCAAAGCTGACATGTCGGCTTGGCAATCCGTGTCTGCTTTCGGGGGCAAAGCGGACATGGATTGGACTTAACGAAACGTCCGCTTATGACCAAAGCGACATCGCCGGGCGGCCGTGACCTTCAAATTATGGCTTGCCCGAAGGACTAAATTTGATTTCCGATAAGCGATCAGCAGCCGTTGCCCTGGCATGCAACGGCTCGATCCGTATGCGCAACGACTGTGACAGCGGCCATGCCTGTGGTGAATGCGTAGACCAACACAAAGGCTAGGAAAATCTTTTTCATGACCGCGCGCCCTCTTCAGAAACCTGAACTTCAGCCAATCCCCGTTAGCTCTGATGTGGCCCCGGACGCGGGGTGTCGGGGGATGGGGGACGTCCGGGGCCTGCAGACCGAGCTCGCGGGGGACCGACGAGCGGCGTGCAACTTCCAAACGAAAATCACTGAACCGCGGGTGATGGGATTAGTGAAAATAACTTGGACCGTTCTTCAGCGATCAGGCGCACGAGGGTGTGTCGCCTTGTCTCGTCAGACTCATCAGCAAATATCTTGCAAAAAACGCTGAATGTTGAGACGTGCAACGACGGTGTCCAGTGCGACCCTGCTATCTGCGGCTGGCCGAGTGGTAATCATCTGCGCCATCCCCGAATTCTTTTATGTTCAAATCCTTTCAAGATAGACGTTTTGGGTCCATCGCATGTAGGAATAGGCGCATTGTCCGGAAGTATAAGTGCGACGCAGTTTTCCAAAACATTTGTACTTGCTCTGCACAATGTGGCCACAAATGAACTGAAACCAGAATGAGCGATAGTGCCCGCTTTCGGGGGTAAAGCGCACATGCTACGCGCTCAGTGTCCCAAATGAGCTCTGGCATGCAGCAAGCCTCATCGACAAAATTCTCAAAGGGGCCAAGCCCGCCGATCTGCCTGTTGAGCAGCCGACGAGATTTCAACTGGTCATCAATCTCAAGAGCGCCAAGGCGCTAGGGCTGACGGTCCCGTCGTCCCTGCTCGCCACTGCCGACGAAGTGATCGAATAGGGAGCGGATCGCTGCACCTGCTGACAGCCGCTATTGGCACAAAGCGGACATGAGGTTGCTAATTTTGCTTTGATGCAGACCGCGCGACCCAGCTGCTATATATTTCAGTCGCTATTTCTTGCCCGGGGGTAAGCCCATGAGACGGCGGGAATTCATCACGCTCATTCGTGGAGGCGCCGCGGCGGCGTGGCCGTTCACTGCGCGTGCCCAACAGCCTTCGCTGCCGGTCATTGGTATACTTAATGACTCGGGCTCGGATTGGGCGGGCGCTTTTCGTCAGGGCTTGAAGGAGGGCGGTCTTGTTGAAGGCCGTGATGTGACGACCAACTTGCGATCGACAGAACAATACGCCGAACTGCGACCACTCGCCGAACAGTTCGTGCAGCGTCGGGTCGCCCTGATTGCTGCGCTCGGGGGTGTTCCATCAAAAGTAGCCAAAGCGGCGACCACGACGATCCCGATTGTGTTCGCGATTGGCGGCGATCCGGTGGAAGTGGGACTTGTTCCGAATCTTAATCACCCCGGCGGTAACATCACTGGAGCCACCTTCTTTGCCGCTCAATTGCTGCAGAAGCAGGTCGATCTTCTGCATGATCTGGTTCCCAGGGCCACCTCAATTGGCGTTCTGGTCAATCCAAATAACCCGCGTTATCAGTCGGATGTAGGCGATGTGCAAGCGGCGGCACACACGCTTAAGCTAGAGATTCACGTTGCTAAGGCAGGCGATGAGAGCAATCTCGATGCTGCCTTCGTTGATTTTGCTGCACACAATGCACGCGCGCTGCTCATTGCGGGTGATGCATTTTTCTTAGCGGAGCGCAAAAAGATTGCGGCTTTAGCTGCCGGTTACGAAATTCCCACAATATACAATGTACGCGACTTTGTGGTTGCCGGCGGCCTGGTGAGCTACGGACCCAATGTGCCAAATGTCTTTCGTCAAGTAGGTGGCTATGCCGCTCGCATCGTTAAGGGTGAGGAGGCCGGTGATCTGCCGGTGATGCAACCGACCAAATTCGACTTGATCATCAACATGAAAGCCGCGAAAGCACTTGGCCTCGAAGTGCCTCCGTATCTTCAACAACTCGCCGATGAAGTGATCGAATAGCGCCTTAGAAGGCAAAGCTGACACCGGCGAAGGGAAGCCGAATGTCACCTAATGACCCGGACCGGACATCAGCTCGACCGAAATCCCGCATCGCACATCTCCGGCGTAACGAAATGTGGTATCCTTTTGGCGGAAGCACGGTGGGAGCGTCGGGCCAGTGAAGCGGCGCGAATTCGTCACTCTACTCACTGTCGTTACCGCGTGGCCGTTCGCCGCAGAAGCTCAACCTACGGGCAAGTCTTGGCGTATTGGGCAAGTGATTGGTGGGTCCGCAGAAACGAATGGGCACTTTGCGCGCGCGCTTGAGCAGGGATTGGGCGAGCTTGGATATCGACTCGGGGACAATTTGCGTTTGATCACTCGATACGCGAGTCCGCAACTGACCGCGATGCAAGACACCGTCCGAAGCCTGATCGGCGAGATAGATCTCCTGGTTGCTTGGGCAACAATCGGTGCCGTGGCGGCAAAGAGCGTCGCCGGCTCGCTACCCGTCATACTCTTGAGCGTTGGAGCGCCGGTAGAGATTGGCCTAGTGCAAAGCCTTTCTCATCCTGGCGGCAATATGACCGGAATTACCTTCGAAGCCGCCAAGGAGACATACGGCAAACGGCTGCAACTGCTGAAAGAACTCGTACCGAACCTTGGAAATGTTGCGGTGCTGGCGGCAGAAGGTGATGCAAATGTCACGTTCGCAATGCAGTCACTGGACAAAGCCGCGACTGAGCTTGGAGTTACCCTCAGAAGATTTGGGTTGAGGCCCAGCGACGACCTCGCGGCAAAGTTTGATCAAATCGAGCAATCCCACGTGGAGGGGCTGATCGTCATTGCAGGTGCTTTAACATACGTGAATAGCAAACAAATTGCTGAGCTTGCCCTGTCTCACCGTCTACCGTCTTGTCATGCATTTTACGAGACGGTCAGGGCCGGTGGATTGGTAAGCCTCGGACCTGACATCCCTGCGATGGCACAGCAGGGCGCTGTCTATATCGACAAGATCATACACGGTGCAAAGCCCGGTGAGCTGCCTGTTCAGCAACCAGCGAAATACCAGTTGGTGATCAACCTCAAGACTGCAAAGGCGCTCGGCCTGACTGTCCCGCTGACGTTGCAGGCCAGCGCCGATGAGGTGATCGAGTAAGGCGGTGAACGTCCGCTTTTGGCACTAAGCGGATATGGCGATCGCGGTCGGGAATGTCTGCTTTTGGGGGTAAAGCGGACATCGGGTGGAAACGTTTCAATGTCTGCTTTTGACCCAAAGCGGACATCGGGCAGTGGGCTACTTTGATTGTGGCGCTAGTTGAATGCATATGAGAGGTGCTTTTGATTATTGTTCGGCTTCGCACCGTTTCCGCACCTCATCGCCGCCCATGATCACATGCTCATTTTCGTGGATGCTCACGATAGCAGTTGGGCCGTGAGTCCTTAGCAGTGCACAGGCTTTCTGAATGGCCTCGTTTAGGTACTTAAAAGGACCTGATCTTTCGGCCCCGCCGCTCACCGCATAATGAACAAACAGATCATTCGCCATGGTGTGCTGTCTCC
>JBAPZR010000826.1:0-1876 GCA_049285335.1 Xanthobacteraceae bacterium
AAAATTGTTGCAGTGCATGAGTCCGCTATTGGCACAAAGCGGACATGCCGATCGCTCTAACGAATGTCCGCTTTCGGGGGTAAAGCGGACATCAATCGGACTTTGGCGAATGTCCGCTTATGACCCAAAGCGGACATTCCCAGCTTGATCTAGTTCCAGGTGAGGTCAGGTTGTTCCGATATTTTACTCGCCAAATGTAAGGAACGTTCTCGTTCATTGTCATCTCCGCAGGCTGTATAGGTTGCCATTTACCGGAGCAGATACGCCTCGCTGGTCCAGTTCGCTGTGTCGCTCGTCACAACAGGGCGTCGCTTGCTCCTATACCAACGGACAAGCGACATCGACCATTGGTTTAAATGATGGTGATCTATCGGCTCTGCGAGCGTGAACACGCTACGCCGCCGCCTTTTTTGGGGGCAAAGCGGACATCACGCGGACATGCACTGATGTCCGCGTTTGACCCAAAGGGGACCTCCCCACTGATCTCCAGATTTGGACTGACAGTCAAATAATCCGGATGAACGATCATTTGCACTAAATTCAAGTGCGCCTAGGTAGTCGATGTCGAGGGATCGACAACTACCGGAGGTTCAAATGAACGATAAACTTCCCTTTATTTGGCGCAAATACTATCGAAACGAAGCGACCTCGTCCGAAAAAGTGTCGTTGGATACTGCGCACAAACAGGCTCGCCAATACCTAAGCCGAGCTATCGCGGCGGCACAGAAATTGACGGGACAAAGTGAGTAACGTCTTGTCCGACGATCGAACCCGCCTAACAAGCGAAGCCTACAGCCGTCAAATAAGATACCAAGTGCCGGTGATAGCCCTGCATTGTTCTGGTGCCGGGGCCAGCGAATGGTACTCGTTAGCGCAGGCGCTCGGCGACGACTATGAATTACTGGCGCCTGAGCACTACGGTAGTGCGAGCAACGGAGCGTGGACCGGCGAGCACGCTTTTACTCTTGCCGATGATGCGGCCAGGGCAATTGCACTCATAGATGCGAGCCAGAGCAAGGTTCACCTCGTCGGCCATTCGTATGGTGGCGGTGTCGCGCTACATGTGGCGCTGGCGCGGCCCTCGCGAATCGCCAGTCTGGTGCTCTACGAGCCGTCGGCATTCCACTTGCTGCGACAGTTGGGTGAGCCTGGCGCCGAGGCCTTCTCTGAAATCGCTGGTGTCGCACGGCAGGTCGCAGATGGAGTGCTCACTGGCGATTATCGCCGAGCTATCGCCGAGTTCGTCGATTATTGGAGTGGCATCGGTACATGGGAGAGGACGCGTCCAGCGGCGCAACGCGCTCTGATCTGCTGGGCGCCCAAGGGGCCGCTCGATTTTCATGCCCTGATCGAAGATCCGACACCCGCGAGCGCCTATCGAGCCCTCAAGTGCCCTGCGCTCATCATGCGCGGAGAGCGCGCACTGAAGCCGTCGCGCATCATTGCTGAGCGCCTAGCAGAACTGCTGCCCGATAACCGGCTGCTCGTTATCGACGGCGCGGGCCACATGGGTCCCTTCACCCATGCATCAAAGGTTGCGGGGCTGATCGCGCGCCATATCGCCACCATCGACACGCAGTCGTGGAAGGCCAAGAGCCGCGTTGCAGCAGCGCCGATGGAGGCCGTGTCATGACGAAAACATTGGCCTTACCCGTCCACCTGCGCTCCCTCGGTCGCGCCGACAAAAAGATCGAGTAGAAACAGCCCGATGTCTGCTTTCGGCACAAAGCGGACATCAGTGCGTGGCCTGTCCGTCCCTTCAGGCCGCGACAGCGCAAAGCCGATCCGCCCGCGAATTATGACGCTTGGTCGTCAACCCGTTTGCAATCGCACCGTCGTTTGGCGAATGATCCTCTCCATACCATCACCGAGGGAG
>JBAPZR010000827.1:0-35980 GCA_049285335.1 Xanthobacteraceae bacterium
GACGAGGCGGCGCATCTCCCAGCCGCACCATGCCGCCGGGCGTCCCCGATCGCGGCCGCGGTATGATGACCGACTTGAATAGGCGAACTCGCCCGAGGTCCAGCCGGCGGCACTTCGCATGATACGACTGGAATGCGATCTCGCGTAGATGCGATGTCGCGCGACATGATGGCTATGGTGATGGTAATGCTCTCGTGCGTGAGCGGATGGTGCGAACATTATCACGGCCGCAGCAGCGACCACAAAAGCCGTTAACTTCATTACGATAGCTCCTACTCGTTGCACTCGGTCTTTTAGCTTTCGCCCGCAAATAAAAACCTCGCCCACAATGACGAGGGCGAGGCATAAGCAGACGAAAACGCCTCATCGACGTGACGAGACGCCGGCGCTTGATAGCATCATTGAAATTATTTTCGTCCTCTGAAATTGCATGGCATGTATTTGTTTGATGCGCCCACGCGTCAAATTCTTGCCTTGTTCGCCGAATCGAAAAGCGGCGATTATTTGTTAGTTATTTGTTAGGAATTTAATTTGACCGCAGGAGACATCAACGGAATTCACTTCTCGCGGTGAATTTGCATTGTCAGGAGCGACCATTTTCATAGTGGGCGATGCCACATCTTGATCACCGATGCGGACGGCGATAGCGTTTTGGTAAAATCATACCGGGAGGAGTGCCGATGCCGTCATTCACAATCACGCCGCTTACCGAACACACCGGCGCCGAAATAGTCGGTCTCGACTTCAGGAAGCCAATCGATCGAGAAACTAGCGAAGCTTTGAACCGGGCTTTCGCCGAACATCATGTTCTGGTGATGCGCGATCAGTGCTTCGCGCCAGACGAGTTCAAGGCAGCCGTTCAACTTTTCGGCGAGCTTCAGCCGCACGACAAGAAAGAACATCACGTCCCCGGTCATCCCGATGTGTCTTACGTCTCCAACGATGAGTTTGTGAACGGCCGGCGCATCATCCCGGGCGAGACGTTCCACACCGACCACTCGAACCATCCGCGTCCGCCCAAGGCCACGACGCTGTTTGCGGTTAACCTGCCGTCGCGCGGCGGCGACACGCAATACGTCAATATGCACGACGCCTATGACGATCTGGCCGCCGCCACCAAGCAAAAAATCGACGGGCTCATGGCCGTGCACGTCTATCTCAGCAAATTTAGTCCGCGGCCGCTTGGGCATCTGACGGAAGAAAGCCGCAACAAGCTGCCGCCGGCCGGCGTACATCCGCTGGTGCGCACCCATCCCGAGAATGGCCGCAAGGCGCTGTTTCTCAATCCGGTCCGCATGGAATCAATCGTCGGCTTCGAGGATGAGGCCGCGCTCGCGCTGATCGAGGAACTGATGCGGCATGCGACGCAGAAAAAATACGAATACCGGCACGCTTGGCGTCGTGGCGACTGGGTGCTGTGGGACAACCGCAGCGTCATGCACCAGGCCAATCCGGACTACGACATGAACGAGCGCCGCTATCTCTACCGGCTGATGCTCAAAGGCGAAGTGCCCGAATAGAGAAGGCCCGAATAGTGTAGGGCCGGAGCAGAAATGCTGATCGTGCGACGCTCAAGATGGGTTGCGACGCACGATCTTTCCTCAGCTTCTGCGCCGTTCCTGCGGCACGACGTTAAGCGTAAGTCGCTCGGTCCCGCGCAACACATCGAACGCAATGCTGCAGCCGATCATATCGCCGGTGAGCGCGCGCACGAGATCGTCGGCGCCGGCGATGGTCACGCCGTCAAGCGCAACGATGATGTCGCCGGGCTTCAGTCCGGCCCGCGCGGCGGCCGAATCCGCTTCGACAGTTGCGATCATGACGGCGCGGTCCTGCGTCAATCCCGCGGCGCGCCGGCGCAATGGCGGGATCGCGGTTGCCTGCGCGGCGATGCCGATGAAAGCGCGGCGCACGCGGCCGTGCCGCACCAATTCGCCGAGCACGAAGCTTGCGGTATTGGCGGCGACGGCAAAGCAAATACCCTGCGCGCCCATGATCACCGCCGTATTGATGCCGACAACTTCGCCCTGCGACGAGACCAGGGGGCCGCCGGAATTGCCGGGATTAAGTGCCGCGTCCGTTTGAATCACGTCATCGATCAGCCGGCCGTTGCGCGAGCGCAGCGAGCGGCCGAGGGCGGAGACGACGCCGGTAGTCACCGTCGATTCGAAGCCCAGGGGATTGCCGATTGCGATCACGAGTTGGCCACGTTTGAGGCGTTTGGAATCGCCGAGCGCCGCCGCCGGCAGGGTCACCGCCTCATCGACGCGAATAAGCGCAAGGTCGGTATCCGGGTCGTCGCCGACCAGACGTGCGTGGAGATCCTGGCCGTCGGCCGTGGTGACATCGATGCGCGAGGCCGTCCCGGCAACATGGCTATTGGTGAGGATGAGACCATCAGGCGCCAGGATGACCCCGGAGCCGGTTCCACCACGGGACCGGCCGTTATCGCCGCCATGCACGGCCAGCCGCACCACGGCCGGACCGACGCGGTCGACCACGTCGATAACGGCCCGCGAATAGGCATCGAGGAGCTCTCGATCGTCGGGAGGAATGGTTTGCCGGGCAGCGGCGCCTCGCCCCGGGCGCAGAGGGTCGGTTAGTGGGATGATTGTCATGCGATATCAGGTCGATTTTCGGTTCGATTTAGGTTCCTGGCCCCGGCTTTCGCCCGGGGGGAATTTTGTGGATGTTGGAATTGGGGGCTGATATGGGGAGCCCGGCGCTGCCTGAAAAGAGCAAGAAGCGACGGGGCGTTGCTGTGATTGCCGATCGCGTATCCCTATGATGCCGCCGGACCGAAGGGGAGACCTATGAAATTCGCCACGATGGCGCGCTTTGCGGCTCTGCTCACTGTGGTGGCCTTGGCCGGCTGCGGCCAAGGCCAGCAGCAGCGGCAGGGTGCGGCGGCGCCTCCGCCGACGGTAGTCGTTGCCAAACCGGTGCAGCGGACAGTGATTGACCAGGACGAATATGTCGGCCGCTTCGTGGCGCTCAATTCGGTCGACATCCGCTCGCGGCTGTCGGGCTATCTGTCGGAGATTCATTTCACCGACGGCCAGATGGTGAAGCAGGGCGATCTCTTGTTCACCGTCGATCGGCGGCCGTTTGAAATCGCGCTCGAGCAGATGCGCGCCAACCTCGCGCAGGCCCGCGCCAATCTGGCCTTCGCCAAAGCCGATCTCGAGCGCGGTCAAAGCCTGCTGCAGAACAAGACCATCACCGAACAGACCTACGATCAGCGCACCCAGGCCAAGAATGTCGCTGAGGCGTCCGTCGCCGCGCAGGAAGCGATGGTGCATTCCGCCGAGCTCGATCTCGATCAATACAGCGAATTGCGCTCGCCGATCGACGGCAAGATCGGCGACCGCCGCGTCTCGGTCGGCAATCTCGTGACGGGCGGCACCGGCGGCAACACGACCCTCTTGGCCACCATCGTTTCGGTCGATCCCATTCGCTTCGAGTTCACCTTCGATGAGGCGTCCTATCTGCGCTATCAGCGCTTCGCCAGCAAACAAGGCGGCGGCGTCGACGGCGGCGTTGCAGTATCGCTCAAGCTGCTCGACGAAAAAGATTTTGACCACGCCGGCAAGATCGATTTCGTCGACAACGTCATCAATCAGTCCTCCGGCACTATTCGCGGCCGCGCAGTGTTCCGCAACCCCAACGGCATATTCACGCCCGGCATGTTCGGCCGTATCCGAGTGCCGGGATCGCCGCCCTATCTGGCGCTACTGATCCCCGACGCTGCGATCGCTTCCGAACAGGCGCGCAAATACGTGCTTGTGGTCGATGACACCGGCGTGGTGCGGCAGAAATACGTGACGCTGGGCCAGCTCGATGACGGATTGCGCGTCATCAAGGACGGTCTCGTCGACACCGACCGCGTCATCGTCAATGGCCTGATGCACGCGCGGCCCGGCATCAAGGTCGATGCCCGCGAGGAAAACACTCCCGCGACGCCGGCGCCCGCGAAACCGGGCGATGAAGCCAAAGCCGGATAAAGAACGCCGGCGGCTGGAACCTGGATTAGATGCGTATTTCTCACTTCTTCATTGACCGGCCGATTTTCGCTGCCGTGGTGTCGATTGTTTTCGTCATCCTCGGCGGCGTGTCGTTTTCGCGCCTACCGATCGCGCAATATCCCGAGATCGCGCCGCCGATCATCAACGTCTCCGGCCAATATCCCGGCGCCAGCGCCGAAGTCGTTGCCTCGACAGTGGTTACGCCGATCGAAGAACAGATCAACGGCGTCGAAAACATGCTCTATATGTCGTCGAACTCGACGGCCGACGGACGGTTCTCGATCCAAGTCAGCTTTGATCTCGGCACCAATCTCGATATCGCTCAGGTTCAGGTCCAAAATCGCGTCGCCATCGCGCAGCCGCGCTTGCCGGCCGACGTCCGCAATATCGGCGTGACCGTCACCAAGGCCTCGCCCGATCTGATGATGGTCGTGCACCTTTACTCGCCCGACAAATCGCGCGACTCGCTTTTCATATCAAATTACGCCACGCTCGAAGTCACCGATCCACTCACGCGCGTCGACGGTGTCGGCTCGATCACCGTTTTCGGCAGTCGCGACTATTCGATGCGGATCTGGCTCGATCCGGATCGGCTGCAATCGCTCGGCTTGACTGCAAGCGATGTCACCGCCGCGCTACAGGCGCAGAACATCCAGGTTGCCTCCGGCGTGCTCAACCAGCCGCCGGTCGCGCATCCCGGCGCATTCCAGATCGCGGTGCAGACGCTCGGCCGGCTCGATAATCCCGACGAGTTTGGCTCTATCGTCATCAAACAAACGCCCGGCGCCGTCGTGCGGCTTCGCGATGTTGCGACGATCGAGTTGGCGGCGCTCGACTATTCGTCGAACTCGTACCTCGACCATGATCCCGCGGTGGCGCTCGCCATTTTCCAGCGGCCGGGCTCCAATGCGCTCACCACCGCCAAGGGCGTCACGGACCTAATGCAGGTATTGGCGAAGCGTTTCCCGCCCGGAGTCAAATACGCGATTGTTTATAACCCGACGCAGTTCATTCAGCAGTCGGTCGATGCGGTGATCGAGACGATCGGCGAAGCCATCGTGCTCGTGGTGCTGGTCGTGATCCTGTTCCTGCAGACCTGGCGCGCCGCGATCATTCCGCTGGTGGCCATACCGGTGTCGCTCGTCGGCAGCTTCCTGTTCATGGCTGCGTTCGGCTTCACGCTCAACAATCTTTCGCTGTTCGGACTGGTGTTGGCAATTGGCATCGTGGTCGATGACGCGATCGTCGTGGTCGAAAACGCCGAGCGCAATATCGCGTCCGGATTGCTTCCGCGCGAGGCGGCGCGCAAAAGCATGGACCAAGTCGGGTCGGCATTAATCGCAATCGCGCTTGTGCTGTGCGCGGTGTTCGTACCGTCGATGTTCATCACTGGCATATCCGGCCAGTTCTATCGCCAGTTCGCGTTGACGATCGCGGGCGCCACGATCATTTCGCTCATCGTTTCGCTCACGCTGTCGCCCGCGATGTGTGCGCTCTTGCTCAAGCCGCACGAAGAGGACCGCCGCCAATCATGGTGGACGCGGCCGATCGACGGCTTCTTTGGCTACTTCAACAGCGCATTCGACAAGCTCGCATTTGGGATTTCGTGGCTTGCCTCGCGAACGGTGCGTCGCGCCGTCATGATGCTTGTGATCTATCTTGTCGTCATCGGCCTCGGCTTAGGCGCGTTTCGCGCCACGCCGGCCGGCTTTATTCCGCAGGTCGATCGCGGCTACATCATCGTCGTGGTGCAACTACCGCCCGGCGCTTCGCTGGCGCGCACCGACGCGGTGCAGCAGCGCGTGCTCGACATCGCGTCCACGGTGCCCGGCGTGGCCCACGCGGTGAACATCGTGGGCTTTTCCGGCGCGACCTTCACCAACGCGCCCAATGCCGGCGCGCTGTTTCTGGTGCTCGACGATTTCGAAAAGCGCGGACACGATCCCCGGCAGTCCGCGGCCGGCATCCAGCAAGAACTTTTCCGGCGCCTGTCCGCGATCGAGGAAGCATTCATCATTCCCGTTCTGCCGCCGCCGGTCATGGGTATCGGAACCGCGGGCGGCTTTCGCATGATGGTCGAGGACCGTGCCGGGCAAGGCTCGCAAGCTTTGCTGGCGGCGACTGGATCCCTTGTCGCGCGCGCTGCGCAGACTCCCGGCATCGCCGGAGCGTTCTCGCTGTTCGAGACATCGACGCCGCAGGTTTATCTCAATATCGACCGGACCAAGGCGCAGCTCCTCGGTGTCAACGTGCAGGACGTGTTCAACGCGCTGCAAATCTATATCGGCTCTTCATACGTTAACGATTTCAACCTGTTTGGCCGAACCTTCCGCGTCACCGCCCAGGCGCTCGACAAGGACAGGCAGCACATCAGCGACGTGCTCAAGATCAGAGTGCGCAACTCCAGCGGCGACACCGTTCCGCTGGGCTCTTTCACCACCGTCGACAATATAGCGGGGCCGTATCGCGTCCCGCGTTACAATCTCTATCCTGCCGCCGAGATCGACGGCGCCGCCGCGCCGGGCTATTCGCAGGGCCAGGCGATCGCGATCATGGACAAGCTTGCCGCCGATACGCTGCCGGAAGGTTTCGCCACGGAATGGACGACGCTTGCCTTCCAGCAGATCAAAGCCGGCAATACCGCGGCGTTCGCGTTCGTGCTGGCAGTGGTGTTCGTTTTCCTCGTGCTGGCGGCGCAATACGAGAGCCTGACGTTGCCGCTGGCGGTGATCATGATCGTGCCGATGTGTCTGGTTGCCGCCATCATCGGCGTCATCCTGCGCGGCATGGACAACAACATCCTCACTCAGGTCGGCTTCGTCGTGCTCATCGGGCTTGCAGCCAAGAACGCGATTCTGATCGTCGAATTCGCCCGTCAGCTCGAGGACCGCGGCACCGACCGCTGGCAGGCTGCGATCGAAGCGACGCGGCTGCGGTTGCGGCCGATCCTGATGACGTCATTCGCCTTCATCCTTGGCGTGACGCCGCTTGTTTGGGCAATCGGTGCGGGTGCGGAATTGCGCCAGGCGCTTGGAACGGCCGTGTTCGCTGGTATGATCGGCGTGACAGCTTTCGGCCTAGTGTTCACGCCAGTATTCTATGTAGTCGCGCGATGGATCGCGCAGCTCGGTCCGCGGCGCGGCAAGGCCCGGCAAAGCTCCGCGCAGCCGGCGGAATAGCGATGCGTTGGAGGCCGTCCGACCATGGTTGGCCACGCCGGAATAACGCGGCGATGCCGGGGTTTTTCGTCGGGACGTTCAGCAGTCGTCGACGTTGCAAGGGGAGAGGGTGCACATGATCCGAACAGTTTTTGCTATCGCCGCGATCATACTTGGCATTGGCGTTGCCGCTGCGCAGCAGGATGTCATCAAGCAGCGCAAGGACCTGATGAAGGCCAATGGCGATCAGGCCAAGATCGGCGCCGCCATGGTCAAAGGCGAGAAGCCGTTCGATCTTGCGGCCGCTCAGAAGATTTTCGCAACGTTCGAGGATGCGGCGTCAAAGATGCCGAACCTCTTCCCCGATAATTCCAAGCCGCCCGCCAACAGCACGGACGACTTCAATGCTGGTCCCAAGATCTGGGGAAACATGTCCGACTTCAAAAACCGATTCTCCAAGTTTGGGCAAGACGCCAAGGCCGCCGGTGCGAGCGTGAAAGACCTCGACAGTTTCAAAGCCGCCTTCGCCAATATTGGCAAGAACGATTGCGGCAGCTGCCACGACACTTACCGGCTGAAAAAGAGCTAATCGAAAGCACTGCGGAAAACCGGGGCGGGCCGTCCGGGGGGCGGCCCGCTCATTATTTGTGCAGCGGCTTCACCGCTTTCACCGCGGCAATGCAGCACTGCGCACCGGAGGATAGGGTGTGCGCTCATGACGCTGTAACGCATGCGGGAAACGTGTATCACGGTCACCCGCGGCGGAGGCGTTGGTATGTCGAAACTGCGCAAGCTCGCGATCGTCCTTGCGACCGGCTTTATCATCGGGCTCGCGGCGATCTGGATTTTAACGCTGCCGGCTGTCGTTCCGGCCGCGGCGCTGCCGGGACACACGGCGAATCTCGCCAACGGCGAAACCATGTTCAATATCGGCGGCTGTGCATCCTGCCACGCCGTCCCCAACGAGAACCCCGACAAGGTCGATCGGAAACGTCTCGGCGGCGGCTTGGCGTTGAAATCGCCGTTCGGCACTTTCTACGTGCCGAATATTTCACCCGATCCGAAGGACGGTATCGGCAGCTGGTCCGAGGCGAATTTCGTTACCGCCTTATGGAAGGGAACGTCGGAGCACGGCACCAATCTTTATCCGGCATTTCCCTACACCTCGTATCAATATATGCGGATCAGCGACGTCCGCGATCTCTTTGCCTATTTGAAGACCTTGCCGGCGGTGCAAGGCAAAGTGCGCCGTCACGAACTATCGTTTCCATTCAACGAGCGGCGGCTGCTCGGCGTATGGAAGCTCTTGTTTCTGCACGGAAGCCCGTTCGTGTCCGATCCTTCCAAGTCCGAGCAATGGAATCGCGGCGCCTATTTGGTGAACGGACCCGGACACTGCGCCGAGTGTCACAGTCCGCGCAACAGCCTCGGCGGCATTATCGAGAGCGAACGCTTTGCCGGCGGCCCGACGCCGGACGGCAGCAGCTGGGTGCCGAACATCACCCCGGTCGGTCTGCGCGGCGGCGATACAGTTTGGTCGGAAAATGATATCGCGAGCTTTTTGGAAGACGGCATGTTGCCGTCCGGTGATTTTGCCGGCGGCGGTATGGGCGAGATCATTCGCAACACCTCGCTGCTCACGACCGAAGATCGCGCCGCCATTGCCGCCTATGTCGCCACGCTTCCGCCGACACAAGGGCCGACGCCGCCCGCCAAAAAGAAGTAAGCCGACGCAAAGTTGCGAGGCGCGGCAATCGTTCGGCGACGCTGAAGAACAAAGTTATCCCCAGTCGCACTTCGGCGCGTGCGCTGAACGTCTGGTGGCGAAGACGGCAGCGTGAGACCGGGCAGTTGCATTCCGCGGTTGAACAACAAAAGGAATCTTTCGCGAAGAACTGATCTTAGAATCTCTACAACCAAACAAACGCTGCTTAGTTTTGAATTATAATAATTATTTTCGAACGCAGAAATGCATTTCAACGTTGTTCGTCGAAAATTAGAATGCTAGCAAGCTATTGATATATACACACTTTTTCATGGTTCTAAACTGTGACTTCGAGCTTTGGCCGGCGCAAGTATCAGGAGCGAACACCACGTCGCAACATCGTGACGGCAGCTTTTGCCGTCGCCCTCGGGCTTGGAAGTGGGCGTGTCGCGAACGCGCAGGAAGCCAAGCCGCAGAGTCAAATAACAAACAAATCTTCGCATTCGCAGGTGCCGGAGATCGTCGTCACCGCACCGAAGTCCAAAGCAGCGGCAAAGCCGCAGCGCAGGACGGCGGCGGCTGCGGCTGCGGCGCCCGCACCCGCGTCAAGCCGGCAACCTCCGTCCACAGTGACCGCGGGTTACACCAGCGGCGGGCCGCCATTGCAGCAGACAGCGCTGGGCGACAAGACCGGCACCAAGGTTGGCGATCTGCCGCAAAGCGTCGTCATCGTGTCGCGCTCGCTCGCCGCCGAACAAAGTAACCTCAGTGTCGCCACCGCCATCAGCCGCGATGTCAGCGGCGTCAACCAGGGCGGTTCGTCGAGTTATGGATTTTTCGACCGCTTCACCATCCGCGGCATGGATGCGCGAATCTACGAGGACAACTTTCCGGATGGCGATCAGTCCAACGGACTGCCGCATTCGCTCAACGGCGTCGAGCACATCGAAGTTCTCAAGGGTCCGGGCTCGGCCCTGTTTGGCACCAGCACGCCGGGCGGCACCGTCAACATCGTGCATTTCCTTCCGTCCTCGGTGCCGGGCTATGGCTTGAGCACGCAGCTTGATTCATATGGCGGCTGGTACAACAGCATCTACGCAACCGGCCCGACCGGCGTTCCCGGCCTCAACTATCGGGTTGACGGGCTGTTGCAATATTCCGACGGCTTTCGCGGTCTTAAGAACAACAATTACGAGCTCCGCCCCGAGTGGAGCTGGACCAAGGACAACCGCTTCACCGTCTTCGCTCTCGACGTTCGCCACATCGAGCGCACGCCGGACGGATACGGCATTGTCTATGTCAACGGACCGCCGCTCGGCGGCGTGCCGAGCAACACCAAATATTCGACACCGTTCAGTTACGGTGATCAGGACTTCGCGCGCGGCGCGTTCACCGACGCCTGGTGGATCGGCGATTTCCTCACCATCAACAACCGTCTCGCTTATACCTATCGCGACGTGTCGATCCTGCGCAATTCCGGCGGCACGGTGGTTCCCCCGATGCTGACCAAGCGGCAGTTGCGCGAGCAGACCGATCTCGACAGTGACTTTGTCTACCAATTCGAGCCGGTGTGGAGATTCGCGACCGGCACGATCGGTCACACGCTTTTGACTGGCGCGCAGGTGGAATGGGACAGCATCGACGACGACCGCGCCACCGCGGACCTGCCCAATATAGCCAACATCTATGCGCCGGTGATTCCGGAAACTTCCGTCGCCAATCTCACGTTCCTGCGGGATGCGACCCACAGCGGCATGATCGACGATTTGCGCGCGATTTATTTGGGCGTCTATGCCGTCGATCAGGTGGATTTGTCCGATCAGTGGAAGCTACGTGTCGGCATCCGCAAGGAGTACTGGGATGAAACGCTTGCTCCACAAGCCTTCGTGCCCGGTCGTGAGAGCTTTGATGGAACACCCCTTGAACCTGGCATCACGCAAACCGAAATCGACACGCCGTTGAGCTGGAGCATCGGCACGCTCTACAAAATCCTCCCCGGTGTGGCGCCGTTCGCCGGCGTATCGAAAAGCTATCTGACCAACTTCAACTCGGAAGCGACACAGCAGGGTCTGGTCGCTCCGGAATCCGGGCTCGAATACGAGACGGGTGTCAAGCTCTTGACGCCGGATGGCCGCTTCACGCTCACCGTCGCGGAGTTTGAAATACTCCGCAACAATGTCTTCACCGAAAATACGGCGACCGTGCCGGTGACCATCGCGTTCAATGCGCAGAAGAGCTACGGCTTCGACGCCGATCTGACAATGCAGATCACTCCGGAGTGGAAAGTGTGCTCGCCAATATGATTTCGCAAACGGCGAAACTGACGGCGGTGCCGCTGACGCCGAGCCAGGTCGGCAATTGGCCGGTCGGGGTCCCAGCGCACATCTATAATCTCTGGAGCACCTACGATTTCGCTATCGCCGGAATTCATGGCTTCCGCGTCGGCGCCGGCGTGTCCTACAACAGCCTGACCTATGGCAGTACGGCTAACAATGTCTGGATTCCAAGCTCAACCGTCATCGACACCATGTTCGGCTATTACGCGCCGCACTGGGACGCCCAAGTCGGCATCAAAAACATCGCCAATGTCGAATTCTTCACCACGGCCGAAAGCGCCGGCGGCTATGTCGGCCAGCCGCGCACCTATTACGGTCGGATAGCGTGGCACTACTGATCGGGCCGCTAGGTGTTTCCGAACGCCTTGAAGGTGATGATCGTTCGCGTGTCGGCGATTCCGGGGATGGTCTGAACCTTTTCCGCGACGAAATGACCGATATCGGTCGACGTCTCGACGTAGAATTTCGCCAAAAGATCAAAATCCCCCGCAGTCGAGTAAATTTCTGAAGCAATCTCGGCATCTGCGAGCTTGTTGGCGACCTCGTAGGACTTGCCGAGCTGGCATTTGATCTGCACGAAAAAAGGGACCATGAGCGCCTCCGAACTCCTCCGATCAAGCTTATACCAAAGCCGATAGACTGCACGACCCCGGCAAGGCGTAGTAGAATCACCGAGGTTTGGACAGAACGATGCATGCGCCCTTCGAACTCGCCGAGATTGCCGCCGACGTGCTCGCGCGCATACGCGACCGCGGCCCGCGGGTGCATTGCATTACCAATTCGGTGGCGCAGCCATATACGGCGAACGTGCTGCTGGCGGCCGGAGCGGTGCCGTCGATGACGATTTCGACGGAGGAAATCGGCGCCTTTGTCGCCGGCGCCGACGCGCTGCTGATCAACCTCGGCACTTTGGACATCGAGCGCCGTTCGGCGATCGAGGTGGCGGTTGCCACTGCGGTCGAGAAAAAATTGCCGTGGCTGGTCGATCCGGTGTTCATCGACCGTTCGCCGGCGCGCGTTCGCTTCACGCGCGCGCTGGTCGAGCGCCGACCCTCGGTGCTGCGTCTCAACCGTGCGGAGTTCGCGGCCCTTTCCGAGCACGAGTTCGATGCCGGCGCGGCAGCGCGGTTTGCGCAGGACTGCGCAACCATCGTCGCCCTGACTGGCGACATCGATATCGTCACCGATGGCAAGCGAAGTACTGCCGTTGCGAACGGCGATCCGCTGATGAGCCTCGTCACGGCGATGGGCTGTGCCGGCGCGGCTTTGGTCACCGCCGCGCTCGCAGTCGAAGCCGATGCCTGGTTGGCGACGCTGGCCGCACTGGCGGCGTTCGGCGTCGCCGGGGAAGTTGCCGCTCAAGGCGCGCGGGGCCCCGGTAGTTTTGCCGCCGCGATGATCGATGCGCTGCACGACATCGATCGCGTCACGCTGCGCGCGCGCGTAAAGGCATCGTGATGCGGATCGACCTTCGTCTCAACGCCATCGTCGATCCCGAGCGAGCCGGTGGCTATGCGCTTGCCGACCTGGCCCGGCGATGCGCGCAGGGTGGGGCGACACTCATCCAATTGCGCGACAAAGTGAGCGAGACGCGCGCCATGGTCGAGGAGGCAAGGGCGATCAAACAAGCCTTGACGCCTTTCGGCGTGCCTTTCGTCGTCAACGACCGCGCCGACGTGGCGCTTGCGGCCGGCGCCGATGGCGTGCATCTCGGGCCGGAGGATATGACGGTCGAGGAAGCCCGGCGGCTCCTCGGTTTGGGCGCGATCGTCGGTCTGTCGATCAAATCGGTCGCCGAGGCCGAAGCAGCGCCGGTCGATTTGATCGACTATGTCGGCAGCGGCGGCGTCTATGTGACGCTCTCGAAACAGCAGAAAAACACGCCGATCGGCCCCGCCGGATTGGCCCGTATTATCGCTGCGCTTCATCGTCGCGCTCCGGACCTGCCGGTCTGCGGCATCGCCGGCATCGACGCTGGCAACGCCGCCGAGGTCATCGCCGCGGGCGCCGATGGTGTCGCCGTGATTTCCGCGCTGTCGCTGGTCCCGGATCCGCAAGCCGCGGCGCGCGGGCTGCGCGAAATCGTCGATGCGATGCTGGCGAAGCGAGGCACGTGATGAGCGTTCCCGCCGCCGTCACCATCGCCGGGTCAGATTCAGGTGGCGGCGCCGGTATCCAGGCAGACCTGAAAACATTCTCGGCGCTCGGCGTCTACGGCACCTCGGTCATCACTGCGCTGACGGCGCAAAACACCAAAGGTGTCTTTGCCATTCACGAGGTGCCGGCGGAGTTCATCGCCGCGCAGATCGATGCGGTATTTTCCGATTTCGAAGTCGCGGCGGTGAAAATCGGCATGTTGGGCAACGCCGCCGCGATCGGCATCGTTGCCGACGAGCTTCGCCGCCGCGGCGCGCGCAATGTGGTGCTCGACACCGTGATGGCCTCAAGTTCGGGCGAAGCACTCCTGCGTCCGGATGCGATCGGTGCTTTACGGGAATTGATTGCGCTTTCGAACCTCGTCACCCCCAATCTGTCAGAAGCGGCCGCCTTGGTCGGCGGATCACTTGCGCGGAGCGAAGACGAGATGCGGTCGCAGGCGCAGAAATTCTTGGCGCTCGGCGCCGGCGCGGTGCTGATCAAGGGCGGGCACGCTGATGGACCCGAAAGCATCGATCTTTTGATCGAGCCCGGCGCTTGCACCAGATTGGCCGCTACGCGCGTCGAGACGCGCAACGCGCACGGCACCGGCTGTACGCTTGCATCCGCGATTGCCGCCGGCCTTGCCAAAGACCTTCCGCTGATCGACGCCGTGCGCGCGGCCAAGACTTATATCAGTGCCGCCATTGCGGCTGCCGACCGGCTGCAGGTTGGGTCAGGCGTGGGTCCGGTGCACCACTTCCATGAATGGTGGTGAGCGGGCTTAAGGCGTGATCCGGAAAAAGCCCGCCCCGGACTTGATCCGGTGTGGAAACCGGTCTTCCGAAAAAGCATGCCCGGACGTGATCCGGGGATCATGCCTGAGCGAATACTTAGAGCAGCAATCGATTCATTTTGAAACGATTGCGGTCTAGGCCCCCGGCGCACCGGGTTGTTTCATTGGATGCGCGCGGGCGAAAGCGTCGATCGTTGCGAGCTCGTTCGCGATCCTGGAAAAATTCGGAAATGGCGCCGTGTCCACATTGAAGAATTTCGCGCCGGCTACCTGGCTGGCCAGGCAGATATCGGCGAGCGTGATCGTGTCGCCCTGGCAATAGCGCCCCGTCGCGGGGTCTTTGAGGTGCGCCTCGAGCGCGGTCAGCGCGGCGGTGTGCCAGTGTTGGCACCATTTCATCCTGGTCGCTTCGTCGAGCTTTAATTCGTGCTCAAGATATTCACGCACACGCGGCACGATCAGCGGATGAGAATCGCAGGCGATGATTTGCGCAATTCCGCGCACCCGTGCCCGCGCATGGGAATCGCGCGGCAGGAGCGGCGGGTTCGGATGGGTTTCGTCAAGATATTCGATGATCGCCAAGGACTCGAACAGCGCCGGTCCCGCGCCGTCGACGAGCGCCGGAATCGCCATCATCGGATTGATCGCGCGATAGGCCGCTTCTCTCTGCTCGCCCTTGATCAGATTGACCTGAATGATCTCGTCAGGCACGAGCCCCTTGAAGTTGAGCGCAATCCGCACGCGGTAGGTCGCAAGTGAACGCCAAAACGAAAAAAGCTTCATGGAAATCTCCCGCCCTTTATTTTCTTACTTTTAGGCCCACGGCTAGTCCGTCCCCGGATCGGCTTTCAAGCCGGCCGCCTGGATGCCCGCCACCGCGCACATTTCGTCCTTATCCGACGTATCGCCGGAAATGCCGCAGGCGCCGATGATGTCGCCACCGACGTCTCGGATTAATACGCCGCCGGGATTGGTGACGATGCGACCGGCGCTCGCCGCCGCCAGCATGGTGAAAAACTGCGGGGTCTTGGCGGCGCGGCTCGCCAACGTGCGCGATCCGAAGCTCATGCCGAGCGCACCCCAGGCTTTGGCGAACGCGATATCGAAGCGCAAAATGCCGGCCTTGTCCTCGCGTTTGAAGGCAATGAGGTGCCCGCCGCCATCGAGCACGGCGACGGCAAGCGGCGCGAGATTGCTTTCGCGCGCTTTCTTCAGCGCGGCATCGACAATGGTGGAAGCCTGAGCAAGCGTGATGGCGGACATAATTGCTCCGTTTCGGATGGCAGGTTCAACACTGATCGCGGTTGGCCCAATAGACTGAGACCGCAGAAATTTCGGCCTCGCCCGAACGATGGCGCTTGGTTTCCTGGTAGCAGGCGAGCGTTCGTTCGACCAGCGGCAGTTCGACGCCGCGCGTCTTGGCTTCGGCGAGCATCGACTGCATGTCCTTGATGCCGCCGTCGACATTGAACGTCACCGGGCCGGATTCGCCGCCTTTGAGCATCGCCGCGATTCCGGGCGCGCGCACCTTGAGAACGGTGGCGGCGCCTGACGTGTCGCTGAGGAGATCCATCAGCCGCTCGGGGGTAACGGCGACGGAGCGGGCGAGCGCCAAGGCCTCGCCCAACGCCTGCCAATAGACCATCAGCGGCAGATTGACCGCGAATTTTAAGACCGCGCCCGAGCCCACGGGGCCGGCATGTTCGATCCGGCGGCACAATTGCTCGAGCAGCGGACACGCGCGCACCGCATCTGCGTCTTCGGCGCCCATGAGCCCGATGAGCTTTCCCTGCCGTGCCGGACCGGTCGAGCCACCCACCGGACATTCGACGAAAGCCGCGTCCTTGGCGCGTACCGCGCGGGCAAGCGCAACTTCGGTCGCGGGCAAAACGGTGCTCATGTCGATGAACAGTTTTCCGGCGACATTGCCGTCGAGCAGGCCCGATGGGCCATTGTAGACGGCCTCGAGCGCCGCCGTGTCGGTGAGTGTCGTAATGATGGTTTCGACGCTCTCGGCGAGCGCGGCAGGTGTTGTAGCGACACTTGCGCCGGCAATGCTCCGCGCTTTGTCCGGCGTGCGATTCCAAACCGTAACCTCGTGGCCGACTTCAATTAGCCGCGCCGCGATAGCCGCGCCCATTTTGCCGGTCCCGGCGATACCCACCCTCATGCCGCGTTCTCCCATATCGCAATATTTTGAGACCAGCACTCCATCGCGTCTTGCGCAAGTCGTGTCTCGGCGTGGCGTGCCGATACTTCAATGATCCGCCGTGGCAGGACCAAAGGAAGACACGAGGAGCCGAGCAAGATGCTTGCGCGCTCGGCGGGCGAATGCGATAGCCTCGATCGATTACGAACCGGAGTGTGAATGCGATGGCGCGGCAAAGCAAAGGTGTGGTCGGCATTGTTGGGCTCGGCATTATGGGCGGCGCGTTTGCGCAAAACCTCATCGCCGCCGGCTGGCGCGTGATCGGCTATGACGTCGCGCCGCCGCGCCGCCGGGCGCTCGCAAAATGCGGCGTGCAAATCGCGGATAGCGCGGTCGACGTGGCGCGCGAAGCCAAGACGATCATCGCGAGCTTGCCCAAGCCCTCCGCTCTCGCCGAGACCACGGCCGCAATCGCCAAAGCAGGCCTGCCGCGTCGGGTGATCGTGGAGATGTCTACGTTTGCGCTTGACGATAAGGCCAAAGCCGAAGCGGTGCTGCGCAAAGCGGGCCATGTGATGCTCGACTGTCCGGTCAGCGGCACCGGCGCGCAGGCCAAGGTCAAGGACCTCGTCGTCTATGCTTCCGGCGACGCCCGCGAGATCGAGAAGTTGCGTCCGCTGTTCTCAGGCTTCACGCGCGCCGTCTACGATGTCGGCGGCTTCGGCAACGGCAGCCGGATGAAATATGTCGCCAACCTCCTGGTCGCCATCCATAACGTGGCGAGCGCGGAGGCCATGGTGCTTGGCATGAAAGCCGGGCTGCCGCCGCAGCTCATCTTCGATCTGATCAAGACCGGCGCCGGCAATTCGCGGGTGTTCGAATTGCGCGCGCCGATGATGGTGCGCAACGACTACGGCGATCCCACCATGAAGATTTCGGTGTGGCAGAAGGACATGGACGTGATCGGCAGTTATGCGCGCAAGATCGCGGTGCCGACGCCGATGTTCGACGCCAGCAAGGCCATTTACGCCAAGGCGCTCAAAAGCGGCCATTCAGCGCAAGACACCGCCGCCGTGTGCGCGGTGTTGGAAAAGATGGCGGGTGTCAAGCGAGGCAAGCGGCGCGCCAAAGCGGGCTGACCGTCCGCATAACGCGCGACGCAACGCGCCGTTGCGGGGATCGATGCGTCGTCTGTAAACTCCTGTCTCTAATCCATAGGCTTTGGGATTTGCGGGCTCGTGCTGCACCCCGATCCGAAGGCGGCGGCGCGGGAGGAATTCGGTATGTCATCACTTGAAGGGGAAGCTCACATGGCGGCGGCCGCCGGCGACCGCAAGCCCCTTGAGCAACGTAGCGAAAGCCGCGATGGCATGCGGATCGATTGGAACGTGTCGATCGCGATGGACGATGGCTTGGTATTGCGCGCCGACGTTTTTCGTCCCCTGGCCGAAGGGCGCTTTCCTGTGATCCTAAGCTACGGGCCCTACGCGAAGGGACTTGCCTTTCAGGACGGCTATCCGAGCGCATGGCA
Source organism: Xanthobacteraceae bacterium (assembly GCA_049285335.1). Classification (GTDB taxonomy): domain Bacteria; phylum Pseudomonadota; class Alphaproteobacteria; order Rhizobiales; family Xanthobacteraceae; genus BOG-931. The sequence continues at coordinate 17,837 of JBAPZR010000827.1, forward strand.
GCGCATGGCGGAAAAGCATCCCGACGTCGCCGCCGGCTCCAGCAATCTCTACCAGAGCTGGGAGGTCGTCGATCCGGAGAAGTGGGTGCCGCACGACTATGCCTGCGTGCGCGTCGACTCGCGCGGCTGCGGATGTTCGCCCGGCTACATCGATCATTTTTCGCCGCGCGAGACCAAGGATTTCTACGACTGTATCGAATGGGCGGGCACGCAATCGTGGTCGAACGGCAAAGTCGGCCTTAACGGCATTTCCTATTACGGCATCAATCAGTGGCACGTCGCCAGTCTCGAGCCGCCGCATCTTGCGGCGATGTGCATTTGGGAAGGCGCCGCCGATTGGTATCGCGATATGACGCATCACGGCGGCATTCTCTGCACATTCTGGGAAAATTGGTACGACATGCAGGTTAGGACCGTGCAATTCGGCGCGGGCGAGCGCGGCAAGCGCAGCCGCGTGCACGGCGAGCTGGTTTGCGGGCCGGAATTATTGTCGGATGAAGAGCTCGCTAAAAATCGCAGCGAATTCGGCGCCGACATCGTGGCGCATCCGTCGGATGACGACTACCACCGGGCGCGCTCGCCGATCTGGGCCAAGGTCAAGGTGCCGTTCCTGTCGGCGGCAAATTGGGGCGGCCAGCCGTTGCATCCGCGCGGCAATTTCGAAGGCTTCGTGCGCGCCGCCTCGAAGCAAAAGTGGCTCGAAGTGCACGGCATCGAGCATTGGACGCATTTTTATACCCACTACGGGCGCAATTTGCAGCTTCGGTTCTTCGACTACTTTTTGCACGGCAAGAAGAACGGTTGGGGCAAGCAGCCTCCAGTGCAGTTGCAGGTTCGCCATGTCGATCGCTTTGTCGAACGCGCCGAGCACGAATGGCCGGTACAGCGCACCAAATGGACGCGCCTTTATCTCGATCCCACCGGGTGCACGCTTACGGATAGACCGGCGAGGAAGAAAACAACCATCAAGTTCGCCGCGATGGGCGACGGCGTCACCTTTTTGACCGCCCCACTCGAGCGCGAAACCGAGATCACCGGACCTTCGGCGGTCAAGCTCTTCGTCTCGTCGTCGACCAGCGACGCCGATATTTTCGCGGTATTGCGCGTGTTCTCGCCCGACATGAAGGAGGTGGTGTTTCAAGGCGCCATCGATCCGCATGCGCCGGTCGGCCAGGGCTGGCTGCGCGCCTCGCATCGCGCGCTCGATAAGAAGCTTTCCAAGCCCTATCGGCCGTATCACACGCACACCAAGAAACAGCCGCTTAAGCGGGGCGAGGTCGTTGCACTCGACGTCGAAATTTGGCCGACCTCGATCGTCGTACCCGCCGGCCATCGCATCGGCTTGACCATCCGCGGCAAGGACTACGTCTATCCTGGAGGCAGCGGTGGACGGCTGTCGAATTTCAAGAATGAGCTGACCGGTTGCGGACCGTTCCTGCACGACGATCCGCGCGACCGACCGCCGCAGATTTTCAGCGGGATCACCGGCTTGCATTTCGGCGGCGCGGCGCGGCCCTATCTCCTGCTGCCGGTGATTCCGGCGCGGCCGAACAAAAAACCCACCAAATGATCGTATAGAGGACGCTTGAAAGAGATGCGCCGGAAAGACACGGAACTTTCGGCGCCGTAACGGGAGGGCATGATGTCACCTAAAGTCAGTCGCCGCACGCTTTTGGCCGGCACGGCAGCCGGCGCCGCATTCGGCCGCTTTCCGGCGCCGGCCGTCGCGCAGGCCGCGCCGATCAAAATCGGTCTTCTGACAGTGAAGGTCGGGCCGCTCGCTCAAGGCGGCATCCAGATGGAACAGGGCGTGCTGACCTATCTGAAAGAGACCAATTATATGATCGGCGGGCGCAAGGTCGAATTCATCTCCGCCGATACCGGCGGCGCTCCGGCGGGCGCCAAGACCAAGGCCCAGGAATTGGTCGAACGCGACAAGGTCGATTTGCTCCTCGGCCCGCTCGCGACCTTCGAGCTTTACGCGATCAACGAATACATCCAGCAGCAGAAGATGCCGACGCTCAGCTTGGCCGCCGCCGACAATCTCACGCAGCGCCAGCCCAATCCGTATTTGCTGCGCGCCTCGGCCACCGCGTCCCAGGCATTGCATCCAATGGGTCACTACGCGGCCACCGAGATGAAACTCAAGCGCGTCGCGGCCATCGGCGAGGACCTTTCCTTCGATTACGAGGAGCTCGGCGGCTTTCAGGCGGCGTTCGAGCAAGACGGCGGCTGCGTGGTCAGCAAGCTGTGGCCGCCTTTGGTGACGCCCGACTACACGCCCTACATTGCGCAGATCGGCGATTGCGACGGCGTTTGTCAGGGCTTCGCCGGCTCGAACCCGCTACGCTTCATGAAAGCCTATGCCGATGCCGGTCTGAAGTATCCTGTCGTCACCGGATGGACGGGCGGCGACGATGCATTGCTGCGAAGCTTCGGCGAAGAAGCCATCGGTCTTGTCTCATGCTCGGCCTATTCGCTAGACGTCGAGACCGAACGCAACGCACGTTTCATCGACGGCATGCGAAAGAATTTCGATGTGATCCCCGGTTTCTATGCTGCCGGTCTCTACATCAATTGCCAGGTGGCCGACGCCGCGCTCGGCGCGGTCGGCGGCGATCTCGACGACAGAGCGAAGCTGATCGCGGCGCTTCGCGCCGTTAATTTGACCGACACGCCGCGGGGACCGCTTAAATTCGATCACTTGGGCAACGTCGTCGGCAATTTCTACGTCCGGCGCTGCGGACCGGAGGGCGCCAAATATGGATTGAAGTTATGGAATAAGGTCATCAAGACCTACGAGAATGTCAGTCAGTTTTGGACCTGGCCGGAGCAAGAATTCCTCGCCCATCCAGTCTATTCGCGCGACTATCCGCCGCTGAAGAAGTGTTGAAAAAAGAGCAACAATAGCGGACTTTACTTTAGGGGGGCGCCTCGCCAATGTTAGCCGCCGCTGCTGCGGGTGCGGTCCGATGGGCCGCGCGAGGGGAGTCCGGGTGCACAATCGCCCCGCATAGATATGCATCGTCAGTTGGTCGCTCGGAGGGCGGCCGCATGACGAGGGTACAGGGAGGAAACGAATGAACCGCAAGCTTACATCTCGCAAAGTCAGCCGCCGGACGCTCTTGGCCGGCACCGCGGCCGGCGCCGCCGCGGCGTTCGCTCGTTTCCCGGCCCCCGCGATCGCGCAAGCGGAGCCGTTCCGCCTTGGTCTTCTAACAGTGAAGACCGGCCCGCTCGCCCAGGGCGGCATTCAGATGGAACAGGGTGTCCTGACCTATCTGAAAGAGACGAACTACATGATCGGCGGCCGCAAGGTGGAGTTCACCTCCGCGGATACCGGAGGCAATCCGGCCGGCACCAAGACCAAGGCGCAGGAATTGGTCGAGCGTGACAAGGTCGATGTGATCCTTGGCCCGCTTGCCGCCTTCGAGCTCTACGCCATCAGCGACTATATCCGCGACCAAAAAATGCCGACGCTCAGCCTTGCCGCGGCTGACAACCTCACCCAGCGCGTGCCCAATCCGTACCTCCTGCGCGCATCGGCGACCTCGTCACAAGCCATGCACCCGATGGGGCATTACGCCGCCACCGAAATGAAACTTAAACGGGTCATGACCCTGACGGAGGACTTCGCCTTCGGTTATGAGCAGATGGGAGGCTTCCAGGCGTCTTTCCAGAAAGATGGCGGCTGCATCGTCAACAAGCTGTGGCCGCCATTGTCGACGCCGGACTACACGCCTTACGTTGCGCAGATCAGCGATTGCGACGGCGTCTGCCAAGGCTTTGCCGGATCCAATCCGCTTCGCTTCATGAAAGCCTATGCCAGCGCCGGGTTCAAATACCCGGTCGTCGCGGGAGAAACCGGCGGCGACGACGCGCTTCTCAAGAGCTTCGGCGAGGAAGCGATCGGTCTGGTCAGCTGCTGCCCCTACACGCTCGACCTCGAAATCGAAGCCAACCAGCGCTTCGTCAACGGCATGCTGAAAAACTTCGAATCGATTCCCGGCCAATATGCCGCGCTGCTCTACGTCAATTGCCAGGTCGTCGATGCCGCTTTGAAAGCAGCGGGCGGTGACGCGAGCGACAAGGAAAAGTTCATGGCAGCGCTCAAGGCGGTTAATCTGACCGACACGCCGCGCGGTCCGCTCAAATTCGATCATCTCAACAACGTTGTCGGCACATTTTATGTCCGCCGCATCGACACAGAGGGCGCCAAATACGGCCTCAAGCTGTGGAACAAGACCATCAAGACCTATGAGAATGTCAGCCAGTTCTGGACTTGGCCCGAACAGGAATATCTCGCGCATCCGGTCTATTCACGCGACTATCCACCGCTGACCAAGTGCTGATCGGCTGCGCACGGAAGGGCGGCGGTTATGACATTCTGGCTGCTGCTCACCGTCAACAGCGTGACGTTCGGCGGTCTTTTGTTCCTGTTGTCGGCCGGCTTTTCGCTGATCTTCGGGCTGATGCGGATTCCCAACTTGACGCACGGCTCGATGTTCATGCTTGGTGCGTATTTCGGCACGACACTGCTTTCCGGCGCGCGCGGGTTTCGGCTGGATTTCTGGCTGGCCGCCTTGATCGCGGCGCTCGAGGTGGCGGTGCTGGGCGCATTGATGGAACGCTTTTTGTTACGCCGACTGGCGGGTCAGCAATTGGCGCAGGTCCTGGTGACGCTCGGCGTTTCTTTCATGGTGGCCGATCTTTGTCTGATGGGCTGGGGCGGCGATCCGATCTCTGTGGCGACTCCTCCGGGACTGGCGGGCTTCGTGCGCGCCGGGCCGGCGGTGTTTCCGCTCTATCGGCTCGCGGTGATCGGCATTGCCGTCGTCTTCGCCATCGCACTGTGGCTGATGCTCGACCGCACGCGGCTTGGCGCCATGATCCGTGCCGGCGTCGACGACCCGCAAATGGCGCGGGTTGTCGGCATCCGCGTGTCGCAATTGTTCACCATCGTGTTTGCGCTCGGCGCCGGGCTCGCCGGCTTTGCCGGAATGATCGGGGGGCCGATCTTGTCGGTCTATCCGGGACTCGATCAGGACATGCTGCCGCTCGCGCTCGTCGTCGTCATTCTCGGCGGCACCGGAAGCCTGCTTGGCTCGTTCGTCGGCAGTATCATCATCGGCTTCATTTACAATTTCGGTCAGGCGCTCCTGCCTGAGCTTGCCTATTTCATCCTGTTTCTGCCGATGGTTCTTGTGCTGGTATTGCGGCCGCAGGGTCTGTTTGGGGGGCAGATTCTGTGAGCAATCGCAGCGCCGGCGGCCGCATCGCCATTACCGTCGCCATTACTGTCGCCGTTCTAGCACTCATCGCCGTGCCTTTTGCGATCGGGGAGATCTATTACGTCAATATCGCGAGCCAGATCCTGCTCTATGCGATTTTCGCGCTCGGGCTCAACGTCCTGGTCGGCTATGCCGGATTGGTGTCGCTCGGCCATGCCGGCTTGTTCGGCATCGCCGCCTATATCGTCGCCTATCTGCTCGCGTCGGGGCACGGCCACGCGCTCGCCATCGTTGCGGCGCTTGTCGGAAGCCTGTCGGTAACCGCCTGCTTTGCCGCGTTGTCGCTGCGGGCAACGGGCATCAGCTTCATTATGATCACGCTGGCGCTCGGCGAGATCATCTGGGGATTGGCCTATCGCTGGATCAGCCTTACCAACGGCGACAACGGCATCAGCGTGGCGTCGCGGCCGGCGCCGTTCGGGCTTGCGCTTGGCGACGCGCGGGTCTTTTACGTCGCGACGCTGATCGTCTACCTGCTCGCGGTTGCTGCCTCGGCGATCTTCGTGCGCTCTCCCTTGGGCGCGGCGCTGTGCGGCACCCGCGATCAGCCGCGCCGGATGAATGCGCTCGGTTATCACGTCTGGCTGATCAGGTTTTGGGCTTTCATGTTCTCCGGCCTTTTGACATCCGTCGCCGGCATTCTGTTCGTGTACTACAATGAATTCATCAGTCCGCAGGCGCTGGCCCTGACGGCTTCCGCTGAAGGCTTGCTGATGGTGATTTCGGGCGGAGCCGGAACGCTGCTCGGGCCTATCGTCGGCGCGGCGCTTGTTGTGATCGTCAAGAATGTCGTGAGCGCTTACGTGGAGCGCTGGAACTTCATGTTGGGCGCTATTTTCGTCGCCATCGTCGTGTTCATGCCGGAAGGCCTGGTGCCGGGAGCGGTGCGGCTCGCGCGTTCGTTTTGGCGTGCAAGCGGCGGCAAAGCCGCGTCCTCCGCCGTTACGGAGCACCGGCAATGAGCGTTCTCGCCGTCAACAATCTTAGCAAATCGTTCGGCGGCCTTCGCGTCACCAGCAATGTCAATCTCAACGTCGCGCAGGGCGAGCGGCGCCTGATCATCGGCCCCAACGGCGCCGGCAAGACCACGCTGTTTAATTTGATCACCGGCGAGCTTTCGCCTGATGCCGGGTCGGTCAGCCTATTCGAGCGCGACATTACCGGGCTACCGAGCCGCAAACGCACGCATCTCGGAATGGCGCGGACCTATCAGATCATCACCTTGTTCGCGCGCGACTCGATTGCGCACAATGTCACCCTCGCGCTTCTCGGCCTATCGACACTGCGCTGGAATCCCTTTATCGCGCTTGAACGCCAAGCTCATCTCGCCGCACAGGCGCGCGACGCGCTCAGGCGCGTCGGCCTGGAAAATATCGCCGAGCGGCCTTTGGCGCAGACCTCTTATGGCGAGCGTCGCCGGGTCGAGATCGCCATGGCGCTTGCGCAAAATCCGAAAGTTATTCTGCTCGACGAACCCTTCGCCGGTCTTTCGATCGACGAGCGGCAGGACGTGCGCAGGCTTCTTCTCGCCATTCCGCGCGATGTCACCATTGTCATGATCGAGCACGACATGGACGTCGCACTCGACCTTGCCGACCGCATCACGCTTCTACATTTCGGCGAGGTGATTGTCGAAGGCACCCGCGCCGAAGTGGTGGCCGATCCGCGAACGCGAGAGGTCTATCTTGGCGAATAACGCGCTCAACCTCGCTAGCATCGATGCCTTCTACGGCGACAGTCATGTGCTGCAGAAGATTTCTTTTCAGCTCGGCGAGGGGCGGCTTCTGGGCTTGCTCGGGCGCAACGGCGCCGGCAAGTCGACCTGCATGAACGTCAGCGTCGGACTATTGCCACCGCGCGCCGGCAGCGTGGAAGTTTTCGGCAGGCCGGTGACGCGCCTGCCGCCGGAAACCATCGCGGCCTGCGGGGTGGCGTTGGTGCCGCAAGGCCGCAGGATCTTCAAAAGTCTCACCGTCCGCGAGAATCTGATGGTTGCGGCGCGCAAAGGATTTGCTAGCGGGCACCACACGCCGTGGACGGCCGATACGGTATTCGCCATGTTTCCGCGGCTTGCCGAGCGACGCACACAGATGGCCGCCTATCTCTCGGGCGGCGAGCAACAAATGCTCGCCATCGGCCGCGCACTGATGTCCAACCCGCGTGTGCTGCTGATGGATGAGCCATCGGAAGGGCTTGCCCCACAAATCGTCGCAGAGGTGATGGCGACGATCCGCAAACTGAAGGAAAGCGGCCTCTCGATCGTTCTCGTCGAGCAGAGCCCGAAGCTCGTCTTCGACATCGCCGACGATATCGTCATTCTCAACAGCGGCCGCGTCGCGGTGGTGTCGACTGCGGCCGCGCTCAAGAACGGCGACGTCGATCTGCGCCAGCATCTCGGCGTATTCTGAGTGCGCCAGACGACATTGCGGCCCGGGTTTGCGCGCGATCGATATTCATCCTGTCGCCGTGGGCCATTAGAGCGCAATCGCTTCAGATTGAAATCGGCTGCGGCGCTAGGTATTTGATGAAGCATGGTCTTTCCGGAAAACCGGTTTCCACTTTCCGGGTCGTGCCTTAGCAGTTGCACCGCCTGAGTTCCCGGCATTTGCACAATCGATATTGCAAATTAGCAAACTCGCCGTCACGATGGCGCCCAGAAGTTGTTGAGGGGCGCTCCTTGATTACCGTACCCGAATTATCGGCGGAAGCTTTAGGCTCCTTTCTCGCCGATCAATTGAATCGCAACTTCGGCTCGACTCATGCGCATTTGGCCGAGCTCATCCCATCGGTGGCGCGCATCGCGCTTGAATGCATCGGCAATAGCGACGCGCTCTATCACAACGTCGAACACACGATGCTGGTGACTCTCGTCGGCTACGACATCATGAAGGGGCGCGCGCTGCTGCGGCCGACATACCCGGGCGATGTCGCGCATCTTCTCGTCGCCTGTCTATTGCACGACATCGGCTATGTCCGCGGCATTCTCAACGGCGACGGCCCCGACGGCTATGTCGTCGATGCCAAGGGCAATAAGGTCAAACTGCCGCGCGGCTCATCGGACGCCGCACTGCTTGCGCATCACGTCGAGCGATCCAAACTGTTCGTGATGGACCGGATCGGCAAGGCCAAGTTTCTCGATGCCGAGCGAATTGCCAATGCCATCGAATATACGCGCTTTCCGTCGCCGCCTTCGACCAATGAGGAGAACGAGGACGGGCTTTTGATGCGCGGGGCCGATCTGATCGGCCAGCTTGGCGACCCGCATTACCTGCGCAAGGCGAATGCGCTCTATTATGAGTTCGAAGAGGTCGGCATGAATAAGCAGCTCGGCTACACTTCGCCGGCCGATCTCACCGACCTCTATCCGCAATTCTACTGGAAGAGCGTATCTCCCCACATTCAAAGCGCAATCCGCTATCTCAATCTCACTTCGAGCGGGCGGCAGTGGATCGCAACCCTTTATAGCAATGTGTTTCGAGCCGAGCGCGATCTCAGTCTTTGCGGGCCGCAGCGCTAGATCAATCTTTATCCGTTCACTTAGGCCGCACTCTCCTCGGCAACGCGGAGAGGCCAATGAGGATGTCAATGCCCGAACAATGGAATAAGTACGCTTCGACCGCCGCGCGCCGTCATGGCAAGCCGGGACGCGAAGTGCGATCGAAGAGCGTCACGATCGACATTCACTCCCATGTCGCGGTGCCGGCCGCAGCCAAGTTCGTCGAACCTCACCTCGACTGGGCCACTATTCCACTCGCGCACTTCGCCAATGCCGAAACCAAGGCGCTTAGCCAGAAGCAGGAAGCCGACATTCGCGCGCGGATCGGTCATGACCACAGGCTCGCCGATCTGGACGCGATGGGCATCGACATCCAGATGATCGCACCGCCGCCGCCGCAATGTTACTACACGGTGCCGCTCGACATCGCGGTCAAGGCAACGCAAATCGTCAATGACGGCATCGCCGAGTTCTGCGCGGTCAAGCCCGACCGGTTCAAGGGTTTCGGCTCGGTGCCGATGACGGACGGCGGCGAAGCAGCGAAAGAGCTTGAGCGCTGCGTCAAGACACTCGGCTTCACCGGCGTGCAAATCCTGACCAATGTTGCCGGCAAGGAGCTGTCGGATCCGGCCTTCGCGCCGTTCTGGCAAACAGCGGAGGATCTCGGCGCGCTGGTGATGATCCATCCCAACGGCTTTACCGAGGCATCGCGGCTGACGCGGTTTTATTTCAACAATGTCATTGGCAACCCGCTGGAGACGACGATCGCGTTGCACTACCTGATTTTCGACGGCGTGCTCGAGCGCCATCCCGAGCTCAAAATTCTCGCCGTCCACGGCGGCGGCTATCTCGGCGCTTATCCGGGCCGCATCGATCATGCCTGGGGCGCGCGCTCGGACAGTCACGGCGCGCTGCCGCAGCTGCCGACGACGTACTTGAAACGCATCCACGTCGACACCGTCGTCTTCACGCCCTCCCAGCTCGCGGCGCTGGTACGCGTGTTCGGCGCGGACCACGTAGTTCTGGGAACGGACTATCCCTTCGATATGGCGGAATACGACCCGCTCGGCCACATCGCGAGCGTTGAAGAATTTGACGCCGCGACCGTCGCGGCGCTGGCGGGCGGCAATACCAAGAAGCTTCTCGGGCTGTAATCCAAAGCCCGATTGCTCTCGCAGTGCCTCGGCCGGAAACGAAACGTCCCGTTCCGCGTCGCGGGGAGAAAGGGGCTTATTTACGGCGCGCCTTCTTGGACTTCGGCTTGAACTGGTGAACGCTCGCCGAGACGCCGGCGCTGCGCTTGAGCGCATCCTTCAGGCTCGTCGGTCGTCCGTTCTTTTTCAGCAAATCGCGAAAGGCCTCGTCGGCGAGTTCCTGAAAATCTTTCATCTGGTCGCGGCCGAGAAGGTCGATTTCTCGCCAGGTCTCTTCGTCGAACTGCACGCGCTTGCCCGGCATCAACCCGCCTTCTTCTGTCGGGCATGCGAACGCGCCGGTTTTTTCTGCGCGCGCCCGGTCGACCGCGACGATCTGCCGGGCGCGCTGCTGCGTCCGCCGCCGGCTTTGACGCTTTGCCGCAGCGCGTCCATGAGATTGATCACGTTGGAGGGCGCGTGCTCCTTAGGCCGCTCGATCTTCTCGCCTTTTTGCTTGCGGCGCAGCAGATCCTTGAGTGCGTCCTCGTACTGATCCTTGAATTGCTGCGGCTTGAAGTGACCGGCCTTGGTCTCCACGATATGAACCGCCAGATCGATCATGTCCTTGGGAATTTTTTCGTTTTCGATCGTGTCGAAATACTCTTCCTCGTTCCGCACTTCGTAAGGGTAGCGCAGCGTGACGCCGACCATGCCCTTGCCGCGCGCCTCGAGCGCGATGATGTGCTCGCGCGAGGTAAACACGACTTTGCCGAGCGCGACCATACCTTCCTTGTGGATGGCCTCGCGGATTACCGCGAATGCCTGTTGACCGACTTCGCCGTCGGGCACGATGTAGTAAGGGTCGCGCAAATAGAGCTCATCGATCTCGCTGCGCGGCACAAACTCCTCGATGTCGATGATGCGCTTGCTATCGATGGCGACGGCGTCGATCTCCTCCGGTTCAAGCTCGATATATTCGCCCTTGGCGACCTCGTAGCCCTTGACGATATCGGCGTTTTCCACCTCGTCGCCAGTTTCGGCATCGATCTTCTTGTAGCGGATGCGGTTCCCGGTCTCTTTGTTGATCTGGTGAAAGCTGATCTTCTCCCGCTCGGACGTTGCCGGAAACAACGCTATGGGACACGAGACAAGCGACAGCTTGAGGTAGCCTTTCCAATACGCGCGCGGGGCCACGACATACTCCACACTTTGAGGAACGCGGATTCAACGATAACAGGGAACCAGCGTTCCACAAAAGAAAGCCTCGTCCGGCGTTTCTTCTTTGTTCTCGTTTCGAACGCGCCTACACTTGCCGATGGCGCTGATTCGGACACGGTAACCATGCCGGCACAATCTGCAGTGCGACGCGTGAGCAAGGCCAAAACCCGGCTGTTCCATGCCAGGATGCTGGTTACGCGTCTCGAAGAATGGTGCGTTGAAGCCGAATCCTCCGAAGAGGCGCGTTTGCTGCTTGCCGCCGGTCTTGGCGAGCGCTGTACGCCCGGCGAAAGCGTCCAGGTCGAGATCGATAGCGTTCTCGACGAGTGATGCCGCAGGGTCGTTCCACTTTAAATCGAAGACGAATGTTCCGCACCCCAATATAATGGCACGGTGCGTCGCCGATCGTTCGCGCAAATAGGACGCAATTCGGTGCGAAGGGGTTCGGCTAGCGGGGATAACCCTTAACAATGCGACGACGTCTCTTCACCGAACGGCCGGTTTCGCGGCTCGCCATTTGGGCGCGCCGCGTCGCTCTGTTTTCGCTTGCGGCCACCATCATCGCCGTCATCATCGTGCGCTCCGGCGCACTCGACATCGTACCGGCGTTGTCGACGCTCGCGGGCGCCCTGGTGCTGGCTTGCGTTGCCATTCTGCTCGCATTCGGCGCTGGCATCGCCATCTGGCGCGACGGCGTCGACGGTGGGCGGCACGTGGTCACGGCGCTCGTCATCGGCACCTTGCTGATCGCCTATCCGGCCTATCTTGGCATCAGAGCCTGGCACTTGCCGGCGATCTATGACGTCACGACCGATCCGATCGATCCGCCGCAGTTCGACGCCATTGCGCGATTGCGGCCCCGCGACGCCAATCCCGTCTCCTATGCCGGGCTATACACGGCTGAACTGCAGCATGCGGCCTATTCCGATATCGAACCGGACGACACCACGTCGACGCCGCAGGAAGCCTATGACGCCGCCATGAAGATCATCACCAAGCGCCGATGGCGGGTGGTGGATGCGCATCCGCCGCAAGGTCCGTCGCCACACATTATCGATGCGCGCGCCCCGCTGGCGAGCTCGACACGAGACGGCATCATCGAGGCGGTGGCGCGTACGCCGATCCTTGGCTTCCGCGATGACGTTGTCGTGCGCGTCCGGCCGACCACCGACGGCGCGCGTGTCGATGTGCGCTCCGCCTCGCGCTACGGCCGCCATGACCTCGGCACCAACGCCAAGCGTGTACGCAATCTCATCGACGATATCGATGACCTCTTGTCGACGCCGCAGCCCGAGAAAAAGCCTGCTCCGCCGCCGGCTCACCCGCAGGCCAACAAGTCCAATCAAGCCAAACGATAGGTGCCGGCGATCGACGGCACGCCGTCGGTCATGACCGTGCCGCGCGCGACCAATTCTTCAAGATGCGCTAGCACCGAGAGTCCGGCTGCGGCGATCAAGCCAGGATCGAGCCCGATATAGACGGCCTTCACGATAGTGGGGATGTCGGCTGCGCCCTTGCCAAGCCGATGCAAAATCGAGGCTTCGCGTCCCTGGCGATGCCGGATCAAAAATCGCACGTAGCGCGGGGCTTCGCGAATCGGCGCGCCGTGTCCGGGCAGATAAATCGGCTCGCTGCGCTCGGCGAGCTTGTATAGCGACGTCATATAATCGCTCATGGCGCCGTCAGGAGGCGCCACGATCGTGGTCGACCAGGCCATCACGTGGTCGCCGGCAAACAACAGATCGGCCTCCTTGAAGGCAAAACCCATGTGGTTGGCGGTGTGGCCTGGCGTCGCTACTGCTTCGAGCGTCCAGCCGTGCCCGCTCACCGTCTCGCCGTCGGCGAGCGAGACGTCCGGGCGAAAGTCCATGTCGGCCGAGGCGTCAAGCCTGTGAATCTCGCCGGTCTGCAGCGGCCGCGACAGCCGATGAGGACCTTGTGCGAAGACCGTTGCCCCGGTTGCGGCCTTGACACTCGGCACCGCGGGAGAGTGATCCCGATGCGTATGCGTGACAAAAATATGCGTGACGGTTTCGCCGCGCACGGCGTCAAGAAGAGCCGCGACATGCGCGGCGTCATCGGGACCGGGATCAATAATCGCGACTTTGCCGCGGCCGACAATGTAGCTGACTGTGCCCTTGAACGTGAACGGACCCGGATTGTTGGCCGCGATTGCCCGCACCCCCGGCGCGATCTCACGGATGCGATCGGGCTCCAGGTCGAAACTCTTGTTGAAAGGGATGTCGTCGTCCATCAAGCCCGCCCGATCATTTGTGAAGCCATAGTTCGAAGCCGATCGGATCGAGGCGGATCTCGCCCTGGCCGAACTGCGACTGCGCCACCAAACGCGTCATGCTCTCCTCGGTGTAAGCGCGCTTTTTTAGCACAGTGCTGAAAATTGTTCTGACGATGAAAGCGTTAAGCACGCCGCGCCCGCGAACATAGTCTCGCACGGCTTGCGGCGAGAAGTCTTTCCGCAAGTCGATGATCAAGGCGGTGCCGCCGCGCTTGAGCACGCGGTGCATTTCATTAAGCGCAACGAGCGGACGGCTGAAATTCTTAAAGGCCGCGCGGCAGACAATGAAATCGAATTGCTCGTCGGGAAACGGCAAATCGGCGGCGTCGCCGACCTCGAAGCCGACGCGCACGCCCGACTCGCGCGCGTTCTCCTCGGCGATGCGCACGAACGACCGGCTGATATCGACGCCCGTCACCGAACCACCCGTCAAGCGCGCAAGTTCGATGGCAAGATAGCCGGGTCCGGGCGCGATCTCGAGCACGCGAGAGCCGGAGTTCAGATGTGCGGCGATCCGGCGCGCTGCTTGTCGAAACTCTTCGATATCGCGCGCCGTTTGGCGTGCGTACCAGGACGCAATAAGCCCCTCCATCGGGAGGCCCTTCTGCGGCTTTGTCGGCGCGTCGGTCATTCCCGCTCTCCACCGCGCATGTTGACTCTCATCCGCTCGCGCATGCCGCATCATGTGCGCAGGCGACGCCGGAACTGCCAGAGGCGGCGGGCGCCGCAACGAGAAAGCGGGCGGATCGAAGAGATTTCAACTGAGTGCGACCGTTGCGGGCATAGCCATCGTCGCGCAAACCAAAGACGGCCCATGAGTCGATTGCACGCGTGAGCAGCGCTCCCCTCTACGCTCTCAACGGCGAAAGCCTTTGAAACAAGGCACAAAAGAATAGAGCCCCGGTGCCGGGAATGCCGGGGCTCCAGCGATCTTGATTTGTCACGCTAGGTGAGACCAAGACCGCCACAGTGTCCTATGCAAACGATAGGCCAAGTTGGGGTCAGGGCCGGCCGGGCCAGGCTATTGAAACGGCGCTGCAATTTCAGCCGATTTGACCCTGCCGCCGCGGCAGGCACTGCAGCGCTCGCGGGCGATACTGGCTAAATTAGAGGCAGCGCCGTGCAGCGCACTATTGTTGGCGCTTCTAAAAGGGCGTTCGGCTGCGGATCGCCGCGGCGAGCGTACCCTCATCGAGATAGTCGAGTTCACCGCCGACCGGCACGCCATAGGCGAGCCGCGTCACCTTTACGTCCGCGCCATGCAAGAGGTCGGTAATGTAGTGGGCCGTGCTTTGGCCTTCGACCGTGGCGCTCAGCGCGAGGATGACTTCCTTGACCGCCGGATCGCTTGCTCGCTCGACGAGGGTGTCGATGGTGAGGTCGTCAGGCCCGACGCCATCGAGCGGCGACAATATCCCGCCTAGGACATGATAGCGGGCATTGATGGCGTGCGCGCGTTCCAGCGCCCACAGGTCCGCGACATCGGCAACGACCACGATTGCCGAACCGTCGCGCCGCGGATCGGTGCACAGCGTGCATGGGTTCTGCGTGTCGATATTACCGCAGACTCGGCACACTTCGATTTTTTCGATCGCGGTTTGCAGCGCCGCCGCCAAAGGCGCCATGAGCAATTCGCGTTTTTTGATCAAGAACAGGGCCGCTCGCCGCGCCGAACGGGGACCGAGCCCCGGCAGGCGTGCCAGGAGCGCGATCAATCGCTCGATTTCGGGTCCGGCGGAAACGGTCGCCATGATTTACCGCATCCCTGACACGACGGCAGCGGCTTCCGGAGCGGCGATCGCGGCGCGAGGCAGGACGGTCATGAGAAACGCGTGCCGCGATTGGGCGAAAAGCGACATCAAAACAGCTTCAATCCTGGCGGCAGCGCCAGGCCACCGGTGAGAGACTGCATTTTTTCCTGAAGCGTGGCCTCCAGTTTGCGCCTCGCGTCGGCATGCGCCGCGACGATGAGATCCTCCACGATCTCTTTTTGGTCCGGCTTAAGGAGCGAACCGTCGATGCGCGCACCGCGCAGATCGCCTTTGCCGGAAAGCTGGATAACGACGAGCCCGCCGCCCGCCGTACCCTCGACTTCAAGCTGTTCGAGCTCGGCCTGCATCGCCTCCATTTTGGATTTGAATTCGGTGGCCTGTTTCATCAGGCCGAGAAAATCTGCCATGGCATGTCCTTACTTTATTACCGGCACAGGCGATCGCCTGCATCGGCGTCATTCCTCGTCACTTTCCGCGGCTGGGGGGCCCTGCGAATCTTCGGCAGCGGCACCTCCCATACCGGGCGGCTGACGAACCTCGACGATTTCGGCGCCCGGAAACCGTGTCAACACCGCCTGGACCAAAGGATCGCCGCGGACATTATCCTTCAACTCGGCTTTGCGCATTTCGGTTTGGGTGCGGATCGACGGCGTTCCCGCTTCGGCCGAAACCGCGACCATCCAGCGGCGGCCGCTCCATTCCGAAAGTTTTTTCGAAAGCTCTCCGATCAGCGTCTTGCGCGCGCTCGGCTCAAGCGCGATTTCAAGCTTGCCGTCTTCGAAGCGGACGAGCCGGACGTCGCGCTCGAGTGCGCTCTTGATCGAAAGATCGCGCTTCTCGGCGGCGAGCGCGATCAATTCCTCGAAATTTTTCACCACCCGGATTTCGGCAGTTTCCGCCTCCGTCGCATCGATCGCCGCCGGGGCGGCCATTTTGCTGGCCGAGGCGACATTGCCGCGAGGGCTCCGCGCGGGCATTCCTCCGCGCGGTGGGTCCTGCCGAACGTGTTCCGAACGCGTTTGCCCGCCGGCCGGGGCCGCACTCGCTGCCGACGCTCCGTTATTGCCACGCTGCGCCTCGTCGAGCGAGCGGATCACCTCGTCGGGCGTCGGCAAATCCGCCGCATAAGCGATGCGAACGAGCACCATTTCGGCGGCGTCGATCGGCCGGCCGGCCGCCTCGACTTCGCTCATGCCCTTGAGCAGCATTTGCCAGGTTCGCGCCAGAACGCGCATGGAAAGCTTGACGGCATAGGCGCGGCCGCGCACGCGTTCGGCCTCGGTCAGCGAAACATCGTCAGCCAAAGCCGGTACGATTTTCACTCGCGTGACGAAATGCGTGAACTCGGCCAAATCGCCGAGCACCATGGCGGGGTCGGCGCCTGCGTCATATTGGTCGCGCAATTCCTTGAGCGCCGTAGCGATGTCGGCGCGCATCAGCGCTTCGAACAGGTCGATCACGCGCGTCCGGTCGGCGAGCCCGAGCATTTGGCGGACGTTTTCCGCGCGTACCGGTCCAGCCGTGATTGCTGAACCGGTGCCGCCGGATTCGGCGCCGGTATGCGCGATCGCCTGATCGAACAAGGATAACGCATCGCGCACCGAGCCTTCTGCGGCGCGGGCAATCAGCGCCAGCGCCTCCGGCTCCGTTGCAATCGCCTCCTTGGCGGCGATCGCCTGAAGATGTTTCACCAAAAGCGCGGCGTCGACGCGACGCAGATCGAAACGCTGGCAGCGCGACAATACGGTAATCGGGACTTTGCGGATTTCGGTGGTCGCGAAGATGAATTTGGCGTGCGGCGGCGGCTCCTCCAAAGTCTTCAACAGAGCGTTGAAGGCGGCGCCGGAAAGCATATGCACTTCGTCGAGGATGTAGACCTTGTAGCGCGCCGAAACCGGCGCGTAGCGGATCGCTTCATTGATCTGCCGCACATCATCGACGCTGTTGTGGGAAGCGGCATCCATCTCGATCACGTCGAGATGTCGGCTTTCCATAATCGCCTCGCAATGCAATCCGAGCACCGGCATTTTGATGGTCGGCGCGGTGATCGAGCCGTCCGGCAGTTCATAATTGAGGGCGCGGGCGAGGATGCGTGCGGTCGTGGTTTTGCCGACACCGCGGACGCCGGTGAGAATCCAGGCTTGCGGGATGCGGCCAACCTCGAACGCGTTCGAGATGGTGCGCACCATCGCGTCCTGGCCGATCAGGTCGTCGAACGTCGCGGGGCGGTATTTGCGCGCGAGAACGCGATATTCGCCGGATATGTTCGTTGTGTCGTTCATGAACGCGTTAGCGCGTGACCCTCACGTGCAGGCCGGTTTATCGGCCGAGCCTGGTTGGAGTGACGGCGCGCCATCACTCTTGGAGGCTTGCATTCGCCCCACAGGATGGCCGCGCGGGCGATAATTCGAAAGGAATGGGTGGGAGGCTGACGAGCGACCCGAACCGCGCTCGTTAGGGCTGCTTCCTTCCGGATCTGACCCGGTTGGCGAGGGGCTCGTCCACCGCCAACCTCCCGGCTCCTATATCGGCCGGGGAGGGGGAGAAAGCAAGCCGCCCGGTCACAGCTTGCAGACGCTTTAAGACGGTTCAACTTGCAGTAACTGGGGCAGCCAGCTTTCGAACCATTGCAGCGCTGCTTGATCCGCGAACAAGTCCGACTTGGCGTCGCGAAACAGACAATCTCCAATCCGCTTGGCACCGAGCGAAGAGAATATTTCATCAAACTTGCGCGGGCCGCCGCAGAAGGTTGTGAAGTAGGTCATATCGCCCAAGCCCACCACCCCGTAGCGGACGTGCGAAAGATCCGGACGCTGCTCAGTGAGCTCGGCGAAGAATGCTTGTCCGTTGTCGGGTATGTCCCCGGTTCCATAAGTCGATGAGCACACAATAAATGTTCGATAGTGTTCAAAAAGCGAAATCTGCGCGTTTTCCA
>JBAPZR010000828.1:0-3089 GCA_049285335.1 Xanthobacteraceae bacterium
GGATTTCCACGATTTGCTTATCGGTGCAATGATCGGTCAATCGATCAATCTCGGCGACAATCTCTGCCGGCGTTGTTCTTAGTTCCCAGGCGGTCAAAGGTCTCGGCAACTCGAGCGTCTTCGTCACTCCGCCGCTGAAGCGGACATGAACAGTGATCCCATTCCCTCGAATGAGCGTCACGTCGGCGAGCAGTAAACGCACCATGCGTTTCCGTTCTCGATCTGGAGTCTTTGGGTCTTGCCAGAGCTGTGGAAAGTCACTGGACAGCGCGGCGATTCGAGCACGTTGCTGCTCATTCACTGCCGTGCGGTCTTTCTGCCGCTGTTGCTCATACTGCTCCTGCGCCGACGTCAACACGCGAAGCTTTTCATTCCAGTCCGCTTCGAGTGAGTCCGCGACGAGACGGTTGGCGGGATCGACGTGCAAGTACCGGCGTTGGGCTAAATCGGCTTCATAACGCGCTCGCTCCACCTGCTTCTTGCGGAGCTTATCCACTTCCTCGATTCTCGCCTGGAGTTCCTGCTGGACCGACAGAGTGACTTCGAGCGCAAGCGGAGCTACGCTCTCCACCAGAAGTTGGCCCACAGCACGATCGATCTGATCTCCGACCACTCGCTGACAGATCGATATGGCGTGCTCGATGCCATCACGCTGGCAGACGTACTCAGGCACGAGGCGGTCCTGACGCGTGTGGTATCGGACCGTCATTCGGCTGCCGCAGACGCCACAGACTACCAACCCTTGCAACAAGGCAGGACCCTCGCGTGGAGGACTCTTGCGACGATCCGCTCCGACGGCTTGCGCGTTTTCGCGAAGGCGCAGAAGGTTCTCTTCATATTGCTCCCAGGAGATGTAGCCGGGGTGAGCATTCTTGAGCAGCGTCCACTGCTCGCGCGGCAGCCGGGTATAGGAGACGCCTCCGTTCGGGTTGTTGCGAGTACGGCTTCGGCCATATACGAATGCGCCTGCATAACGGGGATTGTGCAGGATGTGGAGGGCGCGGCTGTGCGGAAGTTCAGCCCACACCAGATCGCCTTTGTTCGGTCCCTTCTTCAGTCGCCGCGGAAACAGAAGCTTTTTCTCGCGGAAGGCTTTGACGACCGCGCAGGCTGATGCGGTACGCCGAAACGTCTCGAAAAAGAATCGAATGCTTTCCTGAACCTGCTGGTCGGGATCGAGTACAGGCTCGTTGTTGACGTTGTAGACGAAGCCAACCGGTAAAGGGCATTGCAACTCACCGCGGCGGGCTTTGTTCAAGATTCCGCCTTGCAGGCGCGCCCGGAGCACATGCAGCTCAGCTTCGCTCATCGTCCCTTTGAGACCCAGCAGGAGACGATCGTTGAAGTGTGAGGGATCATATACGCCGTCCTCATCGAGAATGAGCGTGTCGGCAAGAGCGCAGATTTCTAGCAGCCGGTGCCAGTCCGTGGAGTTTCGCGCCAGCCTGGAAACTTCCAGACCAAGCACGATGCCGGCTTTGCCCAGACTCACTTCTGTCACCAGTTTCTGAAAGCCCTCCCGATCAACAGCTGATGCGCCGGACTGTCCGAGATCGCTGTCGATGACGATAATGCGCTCCACGGGCCAGCCCAAGGCGACAGCGTTTTGGCGCAGTCCGTACTGCCGCTTGGTGCTTTCGGTATTCTCGAAAACTTGTCGCAGCGTGGATTGGCGGACGTAAAGATAGGCGTTACGTTTGAGGTGGCCAGCGTTCACTTTTTGGTGTGCTACGCCTGTCATGAGATTGCCTCCTGTTGTAGAGAGAGAATCATGCTCGCCAGCAGAGTCGTGATCTGCGAGCGCATCTCGACGGGGATCGTTTCATTGGGGCCAGGTTGCGAGCATGCGGGCTGTTCGACATGGCCGTGACATTCTGACCATGCCTGCATCCAAGCAGTCATTCCGCGTCGGAGAAAAAGCGCGAGGCCCAAGCCTTCGCCGCTATGAGTGGGCCGGCCGATGGCGTCGCGACGTAGTTGTTCGTAGTGGACAGCCAGATCCAGTTGGGATGCGGGTTTATCGCCGGCTCCGTTCAGCGGGGTTTTTTTTGATGGCGAAGCAGGCTGCGCTCGATACTTCGTGGATGAACCTTGATGCGGAAGCGTTTCTGTATCCGTTTTACCAGGTCCGGCAATCGAATGGAGGGCTCTTTCTGGCGCAACTCGCCAATGAATGTGAGGACCTCCTCGGTGAGCTTGTGCGCCTGCTTGGGACCGCGCTTGTGCGGCACTAAGCCGGCAAGACCGTCGTCCTCGAAGGCCGATTGCGCCTGATAGAACGACGGCCGCGAAAAGCCGAAACTCACGGCTGCATCCGTCACCGATTGGCCTTCGGTGCGCACCCGCCGCAGCATCTCGTACTTGACCTGGACCAGATCGCGAGGATCGAAGAAATCGTCCTGGAGAAACAGGGGGTCGCGCACCGCTTTGGGACGCGGGTTCAACGTTCCCTGTTGCTGGAGCGCGCGGATCTTTGGGTCCTGGTCGGCCATCGGCTGCCCTCAAGGCGTCCATTATGATTGGAAACATAATTATGCTCTTAATTGCCGCAGTGTCAAGGTTTATTTGCGATCTGCGGCCAATATTTATCAGGAAACTTAGGCATAAAATAGCCTGTAGGTGCATAGTTACGCCAGAGGGCTCCGGCATGATTCTCTTTACACATGCGGCGTTATTGCCTTTACACTGCAAACGCCCCAGGCTCATCGGGCCTTCTCCACAAAGTCGGCCAACTTCAGCAAGTCCTCGTAGCGAAACAGGCACCGTCCTGCGGCCAACACCACGAATGGATCTGCTGGCAGCACTGTTGTCCAGCACGCCGGAATAGAGCGCAGGACGCCGCTGCTGTCGTGGAAGTAAACTCGATCCTCGCCCCAGTTGTGGCGGTAAGTGACCAGCTTGAAACTCTGGCCTCTCAGCGGATGGTGGGGATGGGTGACTTCAAAAGTACCTTCGGCACGGTCGGCATACGCTGTAGTCGACGGACTTGACCAAGGGTCGAGTGGAACGCAGTTTCCAGACGGCGCAGGACCGTCTGGTGAAAGGTCTGAGGGTGGCTGGGGCAAAGAGCCTGGAACACGCCAACGCCT
>JBAPZR010000829.1:0-2075 GCA_049285335.1 Xanthobacteraceae bacterium
ACCTTGTAGCCGGCGAGCTTTAGCTGCCTCAGCAATTCCGGCAAGGCTTCGGCCGTGTTGCGATGGAAATCCTGCAAGAGCACAATACCCTTGCCGCGTTTTTCCAATTGGCTCATGACTGAATCGACCACCTGCTCCGGCTTGTGCATCGTGAAGTCGCGCGAGTCGATGTCTGTCGAAAAGATCGCAATATTGCGCCCGGCAAGGTAAGAAGCGAGCTGCGACGACGGTTGGAGGCCGGGGAAGCGGAAGAACGGAGCTACCTTTCCGCCGGGTGCGACGCTGTGCACTGCGCTGTTGCCCATCTCGATTTCGTGCTCCGCCTTTTCGGGGTCGTTGGCATAGGGGTTTCGCGCCAGATCCTTATGGGACCAAGTGTATGTGCCGACCGTCATTGCAGCATCGATCACTTGCCTGGTGATTTCAGGATGCCAGCGTGCATATTCGCCGATCTCGAAGAAAGTAGCCTTCACACACTGGTCGGCTAGGGCCTTGAGTACGGCCTCGGTGCTGCCTGGCCAGGGACCATCGTCGAACGTTAAAACGACTTCCTTGTCACGAAGGAAATCGTACCCGCTGGGGTGCTGGATTAGGCCGAAACGCGGCCCCCCGGTCGTATCGATCTGGACGATGCGTGAAAGTCCAAGGCCGTCGGGCCTGTCGCAGGGCGGAACCGCGCCGGTCGGCGGCCCCACTGAGTTCCGTGCCGGGCCGGTGGAAGGGATTGGGATAGGTTGCGCCTCTTGCACGGTAACGACAGGAAGCGCCTGGCCAATCTGATCTGCTGGCGTGAAGTGCTGGGCAGTTGGCGAGCTTTCGGGCGTCGACGCTTGGCGGGCGATGATTTGTTGTCGTGCGAGGAAGCCAATCATCGCTAACGCAGCCCCACCCACGAGCAGCGCGACGACAATCGCGAGATGTTTCAAGGAGGTCATGATCATCCTCCCAAAACGAATGCGCTTACACTCACCCCCGACTCAAACGCCAATGGGAAGCCGCCTGTTCCAACGCCGTGACGGCCTGGTTTGCGTTGTCGTTAGCCGCAATCCTCGGCTTGGCCAGGCTTGCTTGCACAAACCATATACCAACGGAGAAAAGGAACAGACCAAGAGTTAATTGAGTTTGAACGCGCAAAGGCTCGAGTTTATCCGCTAGTCGGCTGGGGCTTGGCGCACGTTCTGCTCCGAGTAAACCGCCATGGTTGGTTCTTTGTTCGCGTATTTTTTCTGTATGATAATGGCCTTTTCGGCCATCGCGGGGTTGCTGATCGGGTCGTTCAACAATTCAGCTACGGAAAGTGTGCTGCATTATCCGCGCCCTCAACGGGCAATTATTGAACAGACATTGACGACGACAAATTCTCAACCCCGAGACCTGCCCGACGCGCCTAGAATAAAAAAAGAAGAGGTGCCCGCGAAAAAGGACAAACCAGAAAAGAATATAAATGACTCTCGCGTCCTCTTCGCAAAAGCGGACACCGTGAAACGCAAGCTTGAAATAAAAAACATGCCTGAAAGGCTTGCACACCTAAACAAACCCAAAGGGCTTGCACCTCAGCGGGAGAAGCCAAGAGTGCTCGCCCGTCAGCGCAACATTTATGAACGACCCGGCTACTACGGGAACACGATGGGCTATGCCCAAGAAACTCAGTACGGGCCACAGCGTTCATTTTCCAACTGGTGACTCACAGCTTCCCACAGCCGGTAAGGTGCCGACATGAGCCCTGAAACTGATGAAAATGGGAGTGACGCTGGAGCGCCACGCAATTCGCCCGCGCTACCCACCACACCTGACGTTAAGGGACGGAACGATGCCTTGTGGGCCGGCTTCGCAACGACTGTCATTCCTGTCGCTCTCGGCTTAATGCTTGGGATGGGTTATCTAGGATACGCAAATGTTCAAAGGCAGATCAAAGCCCAACATGCTGAATTGGAGTCCCTAAAGGACAAAATCTCAGCAGCTCACAGTCGAACCGACGTCGAGCAATCACAACCTTCGACAAACGAAATTCAGGGGCTTCAAAATCACGTCGTCCCAGCAGCTCACAGTCGAACCGACGTCGAGCAATCACAACC
>JBAPZR010000830.1:0-5618 GCA_049285335.1 Xanthobacteraceae bacterium
AGTGCCGTGCGGCGCTTTCGCCAAGGGTTTCGTCAGTCCGTCGCCGCCGCCGGGCGAAATCCATACTTACGAGTTCACCGTCAAAGCGCTTGGGGGAAACGGCGCGCCGCTCGCAACGACGACCGCGCGGCGCAAATTTCCGGAATAGTCCGGCGTCGCTCGTCTTTGTCACGCAAGCTTTTGACTATTTGCCGCGCTTTTCCGCAATGTCCGCCGCAGCATTGCGGCGAGATGCGGTTTGAGGCAAGCGAGTGCCGGCGTGGGGTCTATTGCTTTCGCATCGATAAACAAGGCTAACGCGAAGATGAGATCGCTCTCTGGAAGATAACCTGAACGGGCCATGCGCCAACCTTGCATCGTTCCACTGCTGACCGTCTGAGATGTAAACCTTGCGTTCGCCAGAAACACGCCGAAGCCGAGATAGACCGCAGTGAGATCGGTCAGAAATTCCATTTCATCCCCCTCGCAGGGAGGGCGCGATCGAGCCGTCGCTAAAAGAAAATGTGCGAGCTCGTGCGCCAAGGTGGCGATGAGGTGATCTGGACGGTTCAGCAAGCTCGGAACGTAACTGATTTGAATGCGATTTTCGGCGAGCATGAACATCCCGATCGCGTGCTTTTGCGGTGCGACTGTTGCGTGTGATATCTCGCCGCGATGGGCCAGCGGATTGTTGTCGACGACTAAATCGACCGGCCAATCGCTCATTCCGCAATAGGCTTTGACCTGATCGAAAATGTGAAGCGCAAAATTGTGATCCCGGTTGCCGTTAGCAGAGAAATAGGCGGCCGTCGGCAGAACAAGTCGCGTATCCGCAAGCCTGAACTCGTCTATAAGCCAGTTGAAGTTTTCGATATGCCAAGCAGCGGTATCTGCGTCGACAATCGGCTTGCGTCTAAAGGGCCACATGACAGGCATTCATCCAGTGAACAATCGGAAAAACACGAAAATATGGGAAATAGTCCATGGCGCGAGTGCGAGTGCTTCGCTCTTCGTCACAACGGGCTCACGTGATCAAGAGGCTGCGGCGCAAATTTCCGGAATGAGCGCGGCGCCCGTCTGCGTGCTTTTCGGGATCGTGCTCTACAGTGCCGCGACGGCGCTGACTTCGATCAAAAAATCCTCGCGCACCAGGCGATCGATGATGAGTAGCGTGTTGGGCGGATAAGCGCCGCTCTTGAAAAGTCTCGGAAATTCGCGCGTGCGGTAGGCCATGAATTTCGGGATGTCCTGCGAATGCACGAGATAGGTCGTGAACTCGACGATATTGCCGAAGCCGGCGCCTTGCGAGGCGAGCGCGGCGCCGATATTGGCGAAGGCGAGGCTGCATTGCGCGTCGAAGTCGCTTGCCGCTTTGCCGTCCTTGTCGGCGCCGACCTGTCCCGCAATGAACAAAAATTCAGACGCTTTGACCCGCGTCAGTTGCGAATATTGCCCGAGCGGCTTGCCGAGGCTGTCGGGATTGAGAATCTGAATGCTGGGCATTGGGCAGGCTCCGTTGTCTTTTCGGTTTCAAGGAAAGCGCGCGCGGGTGGGCGCTCGCAAAAAATGAGAGCGTAGCCTTGCGCTCGGTAAGCGGACTAATCCAGCGCTTCGACGATGCGAATGTCGCGCACGGCGCCGTTGCCGAGCGCCTTGAGCGCTTCCTGGTAGGCCGGGCTTCGATAGGCGGCGATGGCTTTCTCCATGCTCGGAAATTCCGAGATGACGATGCGTTCCTTTTGGCCGGCTTCGAAGGCTTCCGCCGCCGTGCCGCGGGCAATGTATTTCGCGCCGAATTGCGCGGTCGCGGCCGGCGCAAGCTTGGCATAGGCCGCAAGCTTTTGCGGATCGGAAATCGAACGGTAGCAGGTCACCCAATAGGCCTTCGGCATCGGAACAACTCCATGGTGGGATGCGGACGCAAACCGGCGGGAGTAATATCAGGTGTCGCAATGGATCGCACGGCTTAACCGCAGCGCGCTCCGGGCCGCGACGCGATCGCGTGTCCGTAGCGCTTGCACGAACGAATGCACGAAGGGAGGCCGGTCATGTCGTTTCTCAATGCCTTGTTCGGCCGCCGCGCCGACGCGAAAACCGGCCGGCCCGCCGAACCGGTCGAGTACAAAGGCTTCACCATCCGCGCGGCACCTTACAAGAACAACGGCCACTACCAAACCGCGGGCACGATCGAACGCGAGATCGCGGGCGTGCGCAAGGAACATCGCTTCATCCGAGCCGACAGCTATGCGGCCTATGAGGATGCGGTGACCTTCACCGTCAACAAAGCGCGCCAGATCATCGACCTGCAGGGCGACAAGATTTTCGATCAGGCGCCCGCTGCATCAAAGAACGCGCCGTCACCGGGTCGATGATCGCGCCGCAGCGGAAGATCGAAGTCCGGACTCAGGCGACCCCTTCGACGATGCGCAGATCGCGCTCGACCGCATTGCCGAGCACTTTCAGGGCTGCCTGATAGCCGGGACTGTCATGCGCCGCTGCCGCCTTGTCGACGCTGTCGAACTCGATCAGCACGACACGCTGTTTGACGCCTTTTTCGTAAGCCTTGGCGGCCGTGCCGCGCGCCAGGAAACGTCCGCCGGAGGCGGCGATCGCAGGCCCCGCGAGCTTGGCATAGTCCGCCAGCGCGTCGGGGTTCGAGACGGAGAAATACGTCGCTATCCAATAACCCTTGGCCATGAACGCCTCCTCGTTTTTTGGCTAAGGCATGATCCGGAAAAGTGGAAACCGGTTTTCCGAAAAAGATCATGCCGCGTCAAATAGCTCTAACACACTATCAGGCTCACCGCGCCGAAGGCGAGAGCATAGCGCGACAAAAAACGTCGGGAGAAAGCGAAGGAACAAACGCTCAAGCGAAGCTTAAGCGACCGCCTCGTCGCCGGCTTCGGTCTCGGCCTCATTGAGGCTCGAAAGCCGTTCGCGCAGAAGCACGATTTCGGCTTCCAGCATTCCGATGCGCGCCGTTATGTCTTCAGCCGTCATCGTCGCGAGGTCGGGCATTCGGTCCGCGTGGCTGAAACACAAACCGACTTCGTCGTTGCGCCGCCAAACCACCCGCGCGCGCCGGCGCAATTCGCGCTGCGGAATGTCGAGCTCGATCATCTCGGGCAGCGCGACCGTCTGCGAAAGCGCGATACGCGCGCCGTCCTCGGAAAGGTCGCGGACCATGCAATCCATGGCGCCGCGCTTGCGGCAGTCATAGATGAGCCCGCGCAGGAAGCTCTTGGCTCGTCGGTATTGACGCAGCTCTTTCATCGTGACCCTCGAACCGGCCGTTCACAGCCTTCGGTCAGCGGGAAGATAAAGAGATTACGCCGCCGCGCTTAATGTCGTGTTACGCGCCGCTTTCCCACTGCGAAAGAAGGAGGTTGTTTTGGTTACCAGACTGCAAAAGCCCGGCCGATGTCATAGACAAGGGCGCCAAGAATACAGGCCAAAAGCCCGCCACCGATCAGGCCGAAAATGATGGCCGAATTGATCCGCGAAAGCGTGTGACCGTCTAAATGAGCCTTGTCGGCGAGATGCGCTATCCGGTGGGCCATGATCGTCGTGCCGTGATCTGGGTGTGTCCTGCTGACCTTGACGGTCAGCTTCCACCACACGCGCCCTCCTAGCTCTATTAATGTACCAGATTACCGAATTCACAGCGAGAGCCTTGTCGGGTCTGGTTTGCAAGCGCCGCGTGGCTCGCGTCGCAAAGCGGCCCGGCTTTGTCTAACCTCTTGGGCATAAAGCTTTGCCAAACGGGGAACTATCCGGCAGGAGCACCAGCCATGAAGGTTTTCAGCATTGTCGAACAGGCGGAATACGATCCCAAAAAGCATGTCGAAAAAATCCTGGGCCGCGTGGAGGAGGGCGATGTCACCGTTGCCTGCTGGGCGCCGGGGCAAATCAGTCCCTATCACTGCCACCCGCATGCGACCGAAATCTACTTCTGCTTCGAGGGCGGCGGCACCATGCGCACGCCGGACGAAAGCATTGTCGTCAAGCCCGGCGCCTTCGTCGTCCATCCGCCCGGCGAGGTCCACGAATATGCCAACGGGTCGCGCCGTACGCTCCTGTTTCGCGTCCGCTACGGCAGCGACATGAGCGTTCGTCACTTGCAATGGCGCGGCCGCGACGGCTGGACGCAAAGCGCCGACGATGCGGAATATTACCGGCAACATCCGGTTTGACTCTTTTTTGCTGCCGGGCTTCAACGCGCCGGAACGAAGAAGAGGGGAGGCATGATGTTCAAGAAACCGCATTGTCCCGTGATCGCGCTCGAGGAGCATTACTGGGACGACGAACTGGAAAAGACCTATATCGGCGGCGAAGCCGGCCGGCCGGGCGAGCAATATACGCGGCTGAAGGATCTCGGCGCGCTGCGCCTCAAGGAGATGGACGAAGCGGCGATCGACATTCAGGTGCTCTCGCACGGTGCGCCGTCGACGCAAAAGCTTCCCGCCGAGACCGCGGCTGCGGTGGCAAAGCGCGTCAACGACCGGCTGCATCAGGTGGTCAAGGTCAATCCGGCGCGCTTCGCCGCCTTCGCCGCGCTGCCGACCGCGGTGCCGGAGGCCGCCGCCGACGAATTCGAACGCACCGCGGCACTCGGCTTCAAGGGCGCCATGCTGCACGGTCTCGCCAACGGCGCGTTTCTCGACGACAAGCGCTTCTGGCCGATCTATGCGCGCGCCGAGAAGCTCGACCTGCCGATCTACATGCATCCGTCGCTGCCGCAGGCCGACGTGATGCGCATCTATTACGACGATTACGTCAAGGACTTCCCCATGATCACGCGCGCCACCTGGGGCTATACGGTGGAGACGGCGACGCTCGGGCTGCGCCTTGTCCTCTCCGGCGTGTTCGAAAAATACCCGAAGCTGAAAATCATCCTCGGCCATCTCGGCGAGACGCTGCCGTTTCTGGTCTGGCGCATCGACACCACGCTCAAGCGCCCGGGCGGCAAGGCGGCGAATTTCCGCGACATTTTCTGCAACAATTTTTACGTCACCACGAGCGGCAATTTTTCCAATCCGGCGCTGCTGTGCTGCGTCATGGAAATGGGCATCGACCGCATCCTGTTCGCGGTGGACTGGCCGTTCGTGCCGAACCCGCCGGCGACCAAATGGATGGAATCCGTGCCGCTGTGCGACGAGGACAAGGCCAAGATCCTTTCCGGCAACGCCAAGCGGCTCCTCCGCATGTGATTTAGTCACGGCGCCTTCCTCGCCTGATACAAATCGCCTGGCATGCAGTGCCGCGCCGCGCGCTCGGGCTTGCCGATATTCGGCGGCGTCGCAGCGAGAATGTCCTGCCGCGCCAGCCACTGCGCGCGCTGCGGTACGCGATCGAGCGCCGCCGCAAGGCACGCGTGAGGTTTGCCGCGGCAGGTTGCGCTGCGCCGGCAGCGCTTGCGGCCGCACGTTTTCCATAATGCAAACGCCTCGCAATAACGCCGTTGCAGCAAAGCCTTCTCGGCCGCAAATCGCGTGGCGTATTCGGCGGGATTCAATTTCGGTTTTGCTGTGACTTTAGCTAAGAACTTATTTGAGTGGCTACCATACGTCGCCCTGGACCAAGTCTCGCAGCTTGCGTTCGGAGCGCACAATTTCTTTGAGATGCTGGAGGTAGCTTGC
>JBAPZR010000831.1:0-5957 GCA_049285335.1 Xanthobacteraceae bacterium
CCTCCATGGTGATTGACGTTTATGGGCCGAAGCGCATGTCCCGAGTCTACGGGGTCATCCTCACCGCCTGGTCGGCCGCCGGGATCTTGGGACCCATCATGGTAGCGAGCTTCAAGGACAACTATCCCGATCGCGCCATCGTCTACTCCTTTCTGCTCGGCATCCTCGTGCTCGGGGTCGGCTTCATCTTCAGCTTTCTCGTCAACGATGACCGGTTCATACCGCGGCGCATCCTCCTCCAAGTCTTCGCCACGGCGCCACCGCCAGGTGCGCGACCCCAAAAAGCCCTCGAGGGAAGTGGCTAAGCTATGTTGAGTCGTGAGCATACCCGCCCCGAATTGGGAACGCGGCTCTAGCCTTCCGCATCGGGCGCAGAAAGGATTTGGTCGGGATCCTCTTTGACTACAATCTTGTGTTCGCGGGATACCCACAGGTCGGTGTGGTCGTGAACTCGCCTCATTTCAGCGACGGCATCGAGATTCACGTGAAGCCTTTCTCCACTCCTAATCTCCGTCAATACTTTCCAGCTCGCCATTGTTTTCTCCCTCTCACTTGCGTTGAAGTGTATGTCCGCTTTACCCCCAAAAGGGGACATTCGTCGGCAGTGTAAAAGCCGGCTTGTTGATTTCGTATGGCGGAATTTCGTCGACCAGTTTCGACTCGCGGCTAGCTATGTCGATCGCATCCTCAACGGTGAGAAGCCCGCCAACGTGCAAGTCCGACGAAATATGAGCTAGTCAACCTAAAGCTAGGCGCTCGGTTTCGCTATTCCGTAAAACCGTGCTCGGCCGCGCCGACCAGGTGATCGAGTGAGCGGCGCGATGTCCGCTTTTGGGGGTAAAGCGGACATGAAGCCGTTAAGCGCCAATGTCCGCTTATGACCCAAAGCGGACATCGGATCAGGCCGTACGCTCATCCAACTGCTGTGTGCTGATCGCGCACCACCGATCCTGCAACGCTACCTGAGCCTCAGCGGAAAATACGGCAGATATGCCGATAACAGAAACCCCACGTGATCTCAGACCGTTCAGGGAAGCAAGGGGGAAGCAAGACCCCGATACGCGCGGGGGGCGGTAGGGACGAGCGGAGAAAACGGGGGTTTGGCGTAACGGGATCACGGCCGTTCAATATGCAGCGCTTCCGCCCGCCTGATAGATCATCCCGCGAACCTTGTGACGGATTGTGTCGTAGCGGCGTACGCCGGTCGCGATCAACAACCGCAAGACCTCCTGCAAAGGGGCGCCTGCAGACCAGAACGATCGCATTCGCCAGAGTTGGCCGGGAAGTATTTTTGATATTTTATTGGGTCGCCCGGACACAGACCCGGCGGCATTCAGAGCAGCTCGACCGTTGCGCCACGGAAGCCCGGCGGCTGGAGCGCCCGGACTTGACGGTGTTAACCCATTCCATCTCAACAGGTACATCGGCGCATGGCCACCTAACTTTTTGGTAGCGGCGTAATGGCTACAAATAGTTAGCTCCAAACCTCGGTGACCATCCAAAGAGGGCATCTAAGATAACCGCGAAACTCTCCTGGCCGAAGAGAGTCTGCGCGAATCCGCAGGTTCATTTCTCTCGCCATTTTTCAAAATCAAGGTGCTTAGCCGTTTTGGCAAGCCTCGCCCGCTCGGCCTCACACACGCGAGGCGCTTAACGCCGGGCGCGAGGAGTAACACCCCCGTGACTCCTGGGGCGACACTGAAGGACCGTTCTCACCCGGTCGGGCCGCCTTTCCGCCGCTCTGCGCCCTTTCCAGACTTCCCCGTAACGATAGAACGAGCGCTCCTGTGTTACCGAAGAGCGGCTTTCGTTCACCAAACAGAGAATGTTCTTCTCGTCGACATTGCCCGCCATCCAGCGGCACTAGAACGGGCTCAACTGGCATCGCGAGCGCAGCGACGGCAAGACCGACTGGCAGGAAAGCGTTGGTGGGTGCCAGAATGACGTCCGCTTTTGGAGGTAAAGCGGACATGCCGAGTAAGCGTCTCAATGTCCGCTTATGACCCAAAGCGGACATTCGGCTATGCCCTCTGCCGGTGCCTTGTGTCCCACTCACCGGCCCGAATGTGCTACCTTAGATTGATCGCATCGTGGTCTTTTGTCGGGGCCGATCGTCTGGTTGCGTTTCAATTCCATTGGGAAAGAGGACTGTGCAATGACAACTATGTTCTTGAGACACACTGTCACTGATTACAAGACATGGCGAAAGGCTTATGACGATTTTGCTCCGTTTCAGAAAGCGAACGGTGTGAAGGCTCAGGCCGTGTATCGGGCGGTCGACAATCCGAACGACATCACGGTCACTCACGATTTCGCCACGGTGGAAGCCGCCCAAGCCTTTGCCAGACATGACGAATTAAAAAAGGCAATGAAGGGCGCAGGTGTGATCGGCGCTCCGACAATCTGGTTTACCAACAAGGTGTAGCCAGATTCGTAACGAGCTGGATCAAGTGCATCTAACAACAGGAGGGTTAAATGTTGCGGGAGCTGGGAGCCGAACTCATCGGCACGTTCGCGCTTGTTAGCGCTGTCTGCGGCGCGGCGTTGTTTTCGGCGCCTTCGGCCGGTCTGATCGCGGTTGCGTTTGCGGTCGGCTTATCGGTGCTGGCGATGGCCTATGCGGTAGGTCATATCTCGGGCGGCCATTTCAATCCTGCTGTCACATGTGGGTTGATTGCGGCCGGACATTTCAAAGCCGAAAAGGCGATCGGTTATATCGTCGCTCAAGTGATTGGTGGCGTCGCGGCCGCAGGGGTGTTTTACATTATTCTTTCCGGCGCTCCGGCGGCTAAGTGGAACGACTTCATCGCCATCTCCAATCTTTACGGTGGCCCAGACCACTTTTCACTGGGCGCCGTCGCCTTGACCGAAACCGTCATGACCGCCCTTTTTCTAATTGTTATTGCCAATGTGATCACCGCCGACCGCCCGGTCGGCTTCGCGCCGCTGGCGATCGGCTTGGCGCTGACCATGATTCACCTCGTCGCCATTCCGATCAGCAATGCGTCCGTCAATCCCGCGCGTTCGACAGCAACGGCAATTTTCGGTGGCGGCGTTGCGCTGTCCTGCTTATGGCTGTTCTGGGTGGCGCCGATCGTTGGTGGCGTTATCGGAGGCTTAATTGCGCGCTGGCTGCAAACCGCGCCCGCTGGCGAGTAGAGGGATCGGCAACGAGCCCGGTCAACGGCTACGAGTTGCTGCCGCGCCCAATTTTAACCGTCGGCTCAGGCAATGTCTGCGAATAGCTCATCGCGAGGGCCAAAAACTGTCACGGCAGTAAAGACTGCCGTCTTTAAGCTGCACAATCCGACTAAGCATAAACGCGCAATGTTGGACCGTGCCCTCCTGCACAACCATCTCGCCTATACGAAGGCGCTCAAGGCTGCGATGCCACTGGTCAAGGCTTTGGTTGAGACTGAGGTGCAAAGCCGCGTAACCGACAAAGAGCTGACGGCGCGTGAGCGCAGCACTCATGCACGACTGCGAGAATGGCAACGTGCGGCCTTTCTCAAAAAGCGAATACTTAGTGTGATTGGCGGGATGCCGATCTGTGGGGCTTCGAGGGCCGCTCGCAGTCTGCCCGGCAGCATTATCGGTCAAATCGAAAGTTACTTTGAGCTGCATGAGACGCATGCCATTGTAGGCTTGCCGACCGTTCAGCCGTTGCGGCGAGACGAGGTGCCTTACGAGCAGGCCCTGCATGCGCTGGTTTCATCGCACACGGTAGAGCAAGAGAAAGCTGCACGGATTGAATTGATGCGGGTGTCAAGGGCGGGTCAACTGCGTCCGCTTTTATATTCAGGGAACAGGGCGCACGATGGATTTTTGTTGCTTCGTAGGGAGACGGATAATCGCTATTTCATCTATTTGAATCTGGTTCCAGAGACCTCACGCTTTTGTCGTTTAACCAAGGTCGAACAACGTGCACCATCGTGTCGTCGCATAGAAAACCTCATCAATAGGAGGACAGGTGAGGCCGTCTCGTTCACAACCGGGACCGGCTGCCTGTTTCCGATTGAATTTGGACGTGATTATCAGGACTCGGAATTTCTGCGATGCAGCTCACCGCTTTCGGCTCAGCTACGGAAGCGTGACGACAGATATGAGGTTCAAATCTCATTCGAGTTCAAAGCCAAGCAGATTGAGCCAAAGACGATCCTCGGCTTGGATAGAGGTATTTACAATCTAGCGTCACTCGCTGTTATCGATCACGATGGCGGCGTCATTGAACGTAAGAATATCGATGGCATGAACCTGCGTATGGTCCAGAGAGCGATCGAACGGAAGCACCAGCAACTCCAAAGGCGAGGTAAATCGTTTACCGGCGCTGCACGACGTCATGCCGCGAACGAGGCCGTGCACGTTGCCGCTAATGCGATTGTTGGATTGGCGACCAAAAACCACTCACAAGTAGTCATCGAGAATCTTTCAGGCCTCGCGTCGACGGGCGGGAAACGTCGGCGCTCGCGTTTCAACTGAATCTTGAATCGCGCGCAATACCAAAAGCTACAAAAGGTCTTGTCATATAAACTCGCCGTCGCGGGGTTGCCTGCGGCTCGCAAGGTGCATCCCAGCTATACTTCACAAGCGTGTCCCTTGTGCGGAAGCATCTCAGCAGAAAACAGGTTGAAAACAGCAACGTCGGACGGCTTTCAGACGCATGAGTTTAAGTGCGTGTCGTGTGGGTTTTCCGATGACGCTGACCTGAATGCTGCTCGAAACATTGCCTTAAAGAGGTTATGGCGGGACGGGTTGCCCCCTGCCTTGCAGACATTGAGTTTTAATGAGGTGCCAGAAAACAAATGCTTTTCGTCCTTTCTCAAATTTCGCGCCGAAAGGCGTGGAGAGCGTGCCTGTGACCGCGAGGTCGGTTCGTCTGGGCGCGCTGGTCTGGATGCGCAATACGAGGATGGCGAAGTCGCGCCCGGTGGGAACGCCGTTGAGCCTCGGTCTGGACCGAACACCCCTGCGAGCAAAAATTCGCCGACCATGCAGTCGGCGGTTAGTCCTTGGACGAAAACTCGCGCCGACCAGCCATCTGGGGTGACCAGAGGTGATGACGGACTCCAGGCCCGTTGATTTTTGGCACTCCCAGAACTGCGAAATGTCCGCTTTTGGCACAAAGCGGACATCCCAACGCGCTCGATCAATGTCCGCTTTTGGGGGTAAAGCGGACATTGGGTAAAAGCGCTTGAATGTCTGCTTATGACCCAAAGCGGACATCAGCCACCCGATGGTGCTGCGATGCACAACCGCCTCCGCCGGTGTGGTAGGGTGTGGGTCCTCGGGCAAGTACTATGGGAACCGGATTTCATGAGGCAGTACTTGAAAACTGCCCGCAATGCAGGTCGGGGTCATCGGTGATGCGCGACAAGAGTTCGGCCGTTGCGCACGACCGCGTTTCAGCATGCGCATCAGAGCTCGTCATGATGGACGGGTGCGCACTCGCCAACGCGATACATTCAAAACAGGTGTCGTGTGTTGAGGTGATGACGGCTTATCTCGATCACATCGAGAATATAAACCCGCACGTAAATGCCATCGTGGCACTCCAGGATGGTGACAGCCTTTTAGCCCAGGCGCGAGTAAGCGACGAACAACTTGCGCTCGGTGAACCGATTGGATCGCTGCACGGCTTTCCTTTTGCCGCCAAAGACCTGATTCCGGTCAAGGGCCTCCGCATGACGATGGGGTCGCCGATACTGAAGGATTTTATCCCGGGTGCCGACAGCGTGATGGCCGAACGTCTGCGACGGGCCGGTGCGATCTTTATTGGAAAAACAAATACGCCTGAGTTCGGCCTCGGCTCCAACACCTACAATCCCGTCCACGGCATTACCCGCAATGCTTATGATCAGTCCCGCTCGGCGGGAGGCAGCAGCGGCGGTGCAGCGGTCGCTTTAGCATTGCGAATGCTGCCGGTTGCCGACGGCAGCGACTACGGTGGCAGTCTGCGC
>JBAPZR010000832.1:0-22380 GCA_049285335.1 Xanthobacteraceae bacterium
ACGCCATGACATTGGCGCGCAAATAATACCGCGAAAACAACACCGCCAGCGGATTGCGCGTTTCGAGCGTCGTCTCGGCGAGGAAGGGCTTGGGCGGAGCAAGCTTCGTTCCGGCGGCCGCCTCGACGCCGGCCTCAATCTCGGCCATCACCGCGTCAGCCTCGGCATAACGGCCACGGTCCGCGAGCCAGCGCGATGACAAACAGGGGTTTCTGATACGCCGTCATCGGCAGGCGTTCGAGCCGGCCCGGAATGTTGATCCGCACCGCTTCGGGATTTGCCGCAGCTTCGGCGTTCGGGATTGCGTTCGCCGCAGCGCTCATCGTCTTTCTCCCGCTCTTCGGTTGACCCGGTCGGCTTTCGTCAGTGATAGAGCTCTAGCTCGGGACGCGGGTCCGGAACAAAGCCGTCTCGGTTTGGCATCGTTACTTTGGGCAAGGTGGCCGCGTTCATCGTGTCGGTCGGTTTGATGATCTTGGCTTCGGAGAGGAGATAGGCCACGACGGCGTAGACCTCGTTGTCGCTGAGCGAGCCAGGCGCGCTCAACGGCATCGCGCGCCTCACATAGTCGAACAGCGTCGTTGCATAGGGCCAGTAGCTCTCGACGGTCTTGATGGGCGCGTCGCTTGCGAGCGTACCGCGACCGCCGAGGAGGCGATCGCCGCCGATGCCCTGAGCGGGGTTTCCCTGGCCCTTGTCGCCGTGACAGGCCGCGCAATTGTCGCCGAAGACTTTCGCGCCTTCGGCGGCGGTGCCGCCCCCCGGCGGCAGGCCTGAGCCGTCGGCGGGAATGGCAAAGTATTTGCTCAAGTCTTGCGGGCCGATCGGCGTGCCGAATCCGTAATGGTCCTGACTTTGCGCGAGTGCCGCGGAGGCCGCCGAGACCAAAACCGCTAGCGCCGCGACGTGCAAGATGCGCTTAGGCGTGAACATTTGTGACGTCTCCCGTCTCGTCGACCGCCCAGCTCTGGATCGCATTAAGGTGATAGATCGAGCCGAATGGGCCGTGCGATCCGCGGATGGCAATCAATTGCTTGAGCGTCGGCTGAGTGTAACCGGTCTCGTCGGTGCAGCGGCTTTGCAGGATAGCGGGCTTGCCGTCCCACATCCACGGATAGCTGAAGCGAACCGTGCAGACCGGCTCGGGCGTGACATTGAGCTGAGCCGGACGCCAGGTCTGACCGCCGTCGACGGAGACATCCACCGACTGCACGCGGCCGCGACCGCTCCAGGCCAATCCCGTAACGTTGTAGAAGCCCGGTCCCGGCAACTTCATGTCGCCGGACGGAAACGTAATGACGGATTTCGCTTCCATCTCCATAGTGAACTGCCGGGCTTTGCCGTTCGCCATCAGGTCGGTGTATTTGGACGTCTCTTCGCGGGTCATGAAAGGCTTGTCGCTGACCTCAAGCCGCCGCAGCCATTTTATGTGGGTGTTGCCCTCGTAGCCGGGCAGCAAGAGCCGCAGCGGGTAACCCTGCTCGGGCCGGATCGCTTCGCCGTTTTGGCCATAAATCAGGAGCGCGTCGTTGAGCATCTTCTCCATCGGAATACTGCGCGTCATCACCGCCGCATCGGATCCTTCCGCGAGGACCCAAGTCGAGCCGTCTTGGAGTCCGACTTCGCGCGCGATCGTGGCGAATTGCACGCCGGTCCATTCGGAGGTGCTCAGGAGCCCGTGCGTGCCTTGCACCGTCTTCTGGGTCGGCTTGTTCCACTCGGTGAGCCCGTTACCCGAACACTCGATGAAATGCCTGCGGGTCACGGCCGGGAACCGCTTAAGGTCGGCCATCGAGAATTTCTTCGGCGTGTCCACCATGCCATGGACGAGGAGCACGTGATTGGCGGGATCGATCGTCGGGATGCCAGCGTGGTGCCGCTCGAAGTGCAAGCCGGACGCCGTGAAATTGCCCAGCATCTTATCGAGCGGCGTGAAGCTCCACGATGTGTATTCGTTAGGAGTGGGAAAGCGTACGCGCACTTCGGTTTCGAATTGCGAGCGCGAGCCGTAGCCGCCGTCGCCGGCGACCGGGCGGCCTAGCTCCTTGGTCGGGTCGGCGGGAACGTTGTAGTAAACCGCGCCCGGCGGTGCTTTCTGCGCCAGCGCCGCGGTCGAGCCGGCAAACCCTGCCGCCGACCCGGCTGCGAACAAAAACCCGCGACGGCTTGCCGACGCACGCGGAAACATTCCGTCCTTGCACGCGCAGTCGTCGCCATCCTGCCCCCGCTGCGCCATATGCCGCGCTTCCGCCATGACCATTTCGTTGGCCATGCGTTGGGATTTTTCGTCGTAAATGACAAAGCCGTCGTCACTGATTTTCACGCAAGTCCTCCCCATCGAATGCCGAGTTTCGCTTTCGCAAGTCTATCTTAGGTCTATCGTTCGCCAGCGCCGTCGGATCTGTTGTTTCGAGAATAGGCGCAAACGCACGGGATTTCTCCAGCGCGCTGCCTATGATGTGATTGACGCCGCCTAATGAGTATGGGGCGAGAGACCGTGCGCCTATGATGCCGCCGGCCGTTCGCCGACAATCCGCGTTTCGGTGGCAAAGCCCCAGACCGAATCAAACCGGTGGATTTGATAGACAGGCCGTATCCGCATATGCGGCGGATAGTCGCCTCGGCGCAACGCCGTCGCGATGCAGGGCATGACCGTCGCGGGAATGATCCCGACATGTCCTTCTGCGGCGCGATGAACATGGCCGCTGAAAACTGCAATCACCCGTCTGGAATGCTGCAGAGCCTGGCGCAGCCGCGCCATTGTCTCCGGCGTTTCGAAATGAAGCCGGTCCGGCCCAACGGTCACTTCGAACGGCGGATGGTGGGTGAATATCGCGATCGGCTTTTTGCTCTCGGCGTCGATCAGGTCGATTAAATGTCGGACCTGTTCGGAGGCGAAGTCGCCCTTGTTGCTCTCCGAGCTGAGCGTATCGAGCGCGATCAGCCGCACCGGATAATCGTCTATCGCATAGTCGATGAAGTCGTGATCGGATGCGAAATATCCGCTCGCCGAAAAGGCTGCGTGCAAATTCGCTCTGTTGTCCTTGTTGCCTGCGAGCACAAAGACCGGTGCGCGCGCCTTGGCGAGAGTAGCGACGGCCTGCGCGTATTCGTCCTCTCGTCCATTATGGACGATATCGCCGGTGTGGACGATGACGTCGGGCGCCGGATCAAGTGCGTTGATGTCGGCAATCGTCTGCGCGAAATCGCGCATTCTCCGATCGGAGTCCGGCGCATCCAGGGTTAAATGCGTATCGGAGATTTGCGCGATGATCATGGCGGCGGATCGCTTTAACCCTTCGATCGCAGGCCTGCGTAATACTCCTTGAGGATAGCCACCACCTCCGGCCGGCTAAACTCGGGCGGTATGTCCGCATTCGTCGAAAGCATTTCGCGCTGCTGCGTGCCGGAGATCGAAATGTGATATTTCGGATCATGGGGACAGGTTTTCGCCGTCGCCATCCCGTAGCACTTCCGGCAGTAAAACGTGACGTCGATCTTCAACGGCTTGGTCTGGAGCGCGCCGGGCCAAAGCTGATCGAAAATGTGATGCGCATCGAACGGGCCGTAATAATTGCCGACACCGGCATGGTCGCGCCCGACGATGAGATGCGAGCAGCCGAAATTCTGCCGGATGAGGGCATGCAGTAGCGCTTCGCGCGGGCCGGCATAGCGCATCTCGATTGGGTAGCCGGCCTGAATAACCGTTCCCGGCCGGAAATAATTGTCGATCATCGCCTGGATCGCCCGGGTGCGAACGTCGGCGGGGATGTCGCCTTCTTTTAGTTTGCCCAGCACCTGATGGATGAAAACGCCGTCCGAAACCTCCACCGCGATTTTCACCAAATGCTCGTGGCTGCGATGCATGGGATTTCGGGTTTGAAACGCGGCGACATTCGACCAGCCGCGTTCGAGGAACATGGCGCGCGACTGGGCTGGTCGAATATAAAGGTTCGGATATTTGATCGGATATTCGCCTTCGCTCAGCACATAGACCGGGCCGGCCAGGTTGACGTCGCCTTGGCCGAGGACTTTCGCCACGCCCGGATGCTTCGCGTCGATGGTGCGGTAGACATGCTCGGCCTCGAATTTTTTGTCGATCGAGTATTTCTCATGAACATCCATGACGGCGAGGATCTCGCCGGTCTCCGCGTCGACGAGCACGACCTCTTCTTCGGAGTGAATGCTGTCGGCAAGGTCCTTACTGACGGAAAGCGTGATCGGGATCGGCCAGAACACGCCTTTGGTCAACTTCATGTCTCGGCACACGCCACGCCAGTCGTCGTGACCAATAAAGCCGCCGAGCGGCGTATAGGCTCCCATCGCCAGCATGAAAATGTCGGAGACCGCGCGTGAATCGAGTGGAATTTTCCGCAATGTTTCCGCGCGCTTGATTTCGCCGTCCCGCTCCGCCTCCGGCACCAGCAGCGGTTTGACCTCTTCCGAATTGTGCGGCGGAACGAGCTGAGCCATTGCGATTGCTTCCTGAGGTCAAACTGCAAACTGCACTGGGGGCGGAGCCCGTTACCGACCGAACAAAATGCGCGCGCCCCAAACTCAAAGATGCAGCCGTCCGCCCGGTCAGTCGACGATGTGATAGACCGGCGCCTTTTCCATCTCCCATTTGTCGGATTCCCGGTCGTAGCGGGACAGCGTAAAACAATGCCAGTCTTTGTCGTCCAGCTTCGGATGATCGGCGCGGTAGTAGTATCCGGGCCACCGCGTTTCCGTGCGGAACATCGTGTGCTGCGTGACGCACTCCGACGCCAAGACGCGATGTTGAAGCTCCCAGGCGCGCTGCAGCTGATGAAGGTCTTCGGCGCCGAGATGCTCGATATCTTCCTTGAGCATTTGCAGTAATTCGAGCCCGCGGGTGAGCAGCGGCTCGTTGGTCGTATAGTTGGCGCTTATACCGCCGACATATTCGTCCATGATTTTCTCGAGACGCTGCAGACCGTGGATCGGCAGGATGTAGCTCGGCGAGACGGTTCCGGCGACGATCTCGTTGCGCCCGACCTCGAAGTTGTCCATCGGCTTGTAGATGGTCTTCTTGAGCGCTTCGTATTCCGCCTCGCTGACCTGAGGCGTTTGTTTGCCCATATCGCTGACGTATTTGACCGCGGCCTTGCCGGCGATCCGGCCTTCGGTGAAGGATCCCGACGAGAACTTGTGGGCGGTCCCGCCAATCGTGTCACCGGCGCCGAACAGTCCTTCGACGGTCATCATCCGGTTGTAGCCCCACTGATATTCCGCGGGGGCGTAGTCCTCCGGGCCGCTCGCCCAAGCGCCCGAGCAAGTCGCGTGCGAGCCCATGACGTAAGGCTCCGAGGTAGTGAGTTCCGGATTGGTTTCCTTGGGATCGATATTCTGCGATGCCCACACGACCGCCTGGCCGATCGTCATGCCGAGAAAGTTCTCCCAGCCGACCGTCTCCTTGTGCGGATCCTTGAAGGCTTCCTTGGTGACCATGCGGATGGGGCCGCGGCCGGCCTTGACCTCTTCAAGCAGCGCATGGTTGCGCAAACAGGTCGGCACGGGATGGCGATCGACGTAGTCCCCTACCAGTTGCTTGATGGAGTTGTACCAGGTCGGCTCGTAGTCTTGCCCGTAGGCGTTTTGTGTGTAGGTCTTCAGATGTAGGAAGTAGGCGCCGACCGGACCGTAGCCGTCCTTGAATCGGGTGAGGACGATTCTGTTCTCCATCTGCGTCATCTTGGCGCCGGCC
Organism: Xanthobacteraceae bacterium; assembly: GCA_049285335.1. GTDB lineage: Bacteria > Pseudomonadota > Alphaproteobacteria > Rhizobiales > Xanthobacteraceae > BOG-931. The sequence continues at coordinate 5,726 of JBAPZR010000832.1, forward strand.
ATGATCGGCAACGCGTAAGCCGACGCGCTGCTCCACGGGGCGTACCAGGTGCGGCCCATGCCTTCTCCAACAGCCCGCGGCTTGAAGATGTGCGATGCGCCGCCGGCGGCGACGATAACCGCCTTGGCGCGGAAAACATAAAAGTCTCCGGTGCGAACGTTAAAGCCGACAGCGCCGGCGACCCGCTTGGGCCGATCTTTGTCCATGAGGAGATGCGTCACCATGATCCGGTTGTAGACTTCGGTGGCGGCCTTGCGCGCGGCTTCGGCGACGATCGGCTTATAGCTCTCGCCGTGGATCATGATCTGCCACTTGCCTTCGCGCTGATATCGGCCGGTCTTGGGGTCCCTCATGATGGGAAGGCCCCACTCTTCGAACTTATGAACCGTGGAATCGACATGTCGCGCGATGTCGTAGCCGAGATCCTCGCGGACCAAGCCCATGAGGTCGTTGCGCGCATAACGGACGTGGTCTTCGGGCCGGTTTTCGTTCCATTGCATGCCCATGTAACAGTTGATCGCGTAGAGGCCCTGGGCAACCGCGCCGCTACGTTCGATGTTGGCTTTCTCGACGCAAACGATCTTGAGGTCACGGCCCCAGTATCTCGACTCGTAGGTGGCCCCGCATCCGCCCATGCCGCCACCGACGACGAGAATGTCCGAATCGACAAAAACAGTCTTTCGACGGCGCATTACACCAGTCCTTGCTTGAGTTGATTCGGAGAAAGCGTCGGCAGCGCATCGATCTTGAGCGCTTCGGGCTCGTGCGCGAGCTGCTGCGACTTCATCGCTTCTGCGCCGGGCGCCTCATAGTCGGCCGGCGATTTGATCGAGCCCCATGGCGTGGTTCTGATCGGCGAAACGAAATCCTTTTCGCGACCGTCGCGGAACTTGATCTTCCAGGAGATCGTTCCCTTGTCCTCTTCCCGCCGCGCGCGGACGCTGTGGCCCAGCGGCGCGAAGTCGGCGTAGCCGCGGCAGTCGATCGCGAATTGCGGACAAGCCTTCACGCAGGAATAGCACTCCCAACACATATTGGGTTCGATGTTGAAAGCGCGGCGGTAGGTGGTGTCGATGTGCATGATGTCGGACGGGCAGATATCCACGCAATGTCCGCAGCCGTCGCAACGGGTCATGTAAACGAAGGTCGGCATATTATTCTCCTGTACCGAAGACCGTTGTGCGGCCGATCAATAGTGATTCGCGCGCTTGAAGCCGCCGCCGTAAATTCTCGGAGCATCTGCCGGAGGCGGCAGGTTGCTCATCGTGCCGTTGGCAAGCGCTACTCTCTTCTCCAATGCCGCCGCCGGCTTGAAGAACATGTGAGAGAATTTGGACCACGGAATCGATCCAAACAGGATGGTGGTGGCGATGAGATAAAGGGCGAGGAAAATATACGCCCACGCCGTGTTGCCCGCCGTCTCCACCAGGGCCCACACCAAGCCGAGTGTCACGCTCAAGACGAGCGAAACGACAAACAAATCGGCGCGCACGAACCGGAACGGTGAATTGCCTTCGGCGGCAACATCGGCCCGGATGAAAAACCAGAACCAGTAGCCGCCAACACAAACCATCAACGCTCCGAGATACCACAGCGTCATCACGCTGGCTGGCGTGGGCGTGGCCGGCGTCGGATAGGCGAACACCATCATGATCGTAGTGACGAGATAGATCACAAAGCCGTACATCGTTAGCAGATGGGAGATTCTGCGCCGCGCATTGCAGAATTCACCGGAGGTCATGACATCAACGACGGCGGTCTGGACCGCGAGCGTCGCCATCTCGCCGCTGCCGATCCGCTGTTTCGATTTGTTTTGGGAATTGCGCCAGTTGTCGAAGAAATACTCCGCGCTTCGCTTGTGGATGATGTCGAAAAGCGTGCCGGCAACCACCAACACGGCCATGACGATCACATATGTCTGCATGATGGCGGGCGGCACGGACGCCGAAAGTTCGGCGAACGGATTGCTGATGACCATTGGTGAATCTCTCAAAGCTTGTTTGGAAGGACTCGCGGCGTCGACGTCACCTGACCCATTGCGCCAGGCCTTCGCGATCTTCCTGGCTGAGTCTTCCTAGCAAAGCTGCGCGTTGGATTGTAGCCAATATTTTAGTTACGTCCCATCAATATATTCATAAACGCGAGCCATCGATTTGCTGTTGCTCTTCGCAATGCGAATTCCCGTAGCGTGAGACAGGGCTCGCACTCGCCGCCGCGCCGGTTGCGAACCGTCGCGTCGTCGCTGTTTTGCTCGAGTATTTTCTATTCACCGGTGAGATCGCGGCGTCGGCCTTCCAAGGCGGCCGCGTATCGGCGCAACACGTATGCCTCGGTGAGCAGTCCGACGACTTGACGGTCGAGGAAAGAATGGACGACGACGAGCGCCTCCGCTTCCGCACGGTCGAAGGCCAGCACGGCCTCCTTGACTGCCATTTCCGGCAACAGCATTTCGTCGGGAAGGTGGAGCAAGTCCTTGATGACCTTGTCCGGCGGGATTTCCGAGGAATGGGCCTCCGCTACCAGAACGAGGCCGAGATAACGATCGAGCTCGTCGACGGCGACCACATAGACGGTCGAGCCGAGCGGGAAGGCGCGGCGAAAGCTCTCGATTGTCGAAGTGGCGCCGACCGTTTGCACGTCTTGGCGCATCATTTTTTCGACGGTGAGATCGCGCATCCAGCCGATATCGGCGGCGCTGCGGATGGTCTCGCCGCGCAGATGGAAGCGCCAGGTTGCGAACGAATAGCCGAAGACTTCGCGCGTCACCTGCGCCGCAATGATCACCGCGATCAGCACCGCCGTCGTCAACCAAAGGTCGCCGGTCGTCTCCAGAGCGATGAATGTCATCGTCAACGGTCCGCCGATCACGGAAGCCGACAAGGCGCTCATGCCGATCACCGCGGCGGCATTGGTGTCGAAATCCATGGTCGGCCACGTCATGGTGATGGCTTCGGCAAGCAAGTGCCCGCCGAGCGAGCCGATCAGGAGCGACGAAAAGAACAAGCCGCCGCGAAATCCCGAGCCGAGCGAGGCGATCGAGGCGGCGATCTTGAGGAGAAATACGGTCGCCACGGTACGAACCGAAAGGTCGAGCGTGCCGATGATCCGCAATGCGCCGTGGCCGGACGACATCACCTGCGGCGATTCGAGCGCCATCAGCCCGACAAACAGGCCGCCGATCGTGGTGCGCAGCATGGGCCGCAACCGCAAGCGCACAAACAGCGCTTCGCTCAGCGCGACGCCCCGCATCAGAAAGATACCGAGCACCGCCGACAATAGTCCGAGCGATGCGGCGAGGAGAAGATCGTGGGCGACGATGGCGGTCTTGTCGGGCGCGACGATGCCGAGATCGGCGGGCTCTATCGAATGCGCGACCAGGTAACCGATCAGCGCGGAAACGCCGACCGGCGCCAAGCTCGCCGGCGCGTAACTGCCGATGATCAGTTCGAAACCGTAGAAGGCGCCGGCAAGCGGGGCGCCGAAAGCGCCCGCGATGCCGGCGGCGGCGCCGCAACCCACGAGGATACGCAGGTCGCCGCGGCGCAGCCGGAACGCATTGCCGACGCGCGAGGCGATGCCGCTCGCAAACTGCGTGTAGCCCGCTTCAAGCCCGACCGACGCGCCCACGCCGCTCGACCACACGGTCTGGACGGCGACGATGATGCTGCCGAGAAGCGACATGCGCCCGCCATGGAGCGCGTTCGCTTCGATCGGGTCGATCTCCCGTTCCGGACGCCAGCGTTGGAGAATTTCGCTGCCGATCCCGAATAGAAGCCCGCCGAGGATCGGGACCGAGAGCGCCAGGACGGGATCGAGGGTGTGCCTCGCCGATAGCCGTTCGCCGGGCTCGAGCCGAAACAGCCACTCGTGCAAAAAATCGACGCTCTTGCCCATTGCCGCGACGACCAAGCCGCCGAGCACGCCGACCAAAACCGCAAGGAGAATGAGGCTCGATTCACGCGCCCGTACGACCGCGCGCAGCCGCCGCGGGATCTCCAGGGGATTCGCGACTCTGGCAACCAAAGCAATCACCGCGAACCACGCGGTCGTTGTTGGTCCCTCAAGGCAGTGCAGCTCAACGTCATTGGTACGCACCAGCTAATCGAGCGAGTTAGCATTATCGGGCGGATGCCTCGGTACCGCCGGTGATTCGCAATGCTGTTATCGCGCAATCGCCTCCGTTTCCAGTTGCGATTCTCAGCACCCGGGATCAGCGGCCAAGCGGATCAGAGGCCAGTCGCCCGGAAGAGAAATCAGGCCGTTTTTCTCGACCGCGATTCCAGCTCCTCCAATTTGCGATCCCACTTCATATCGGTGGCAAACGCCTTGCATTCCTCGGGGGACATGAAGACGGTCTCTTTTTCGGCCGGATAGGCGCGGCTGACGACATCTTTCATGTAGCGGGTGATGACATCTTCCATGATCGGGATCAAATCGGTGTAGATGCGCGAGTGGCGCGGCACGTGCTCTTCCCAGAGGTGGAAGAGGTCCGAAGAGATAATGTGCACGCCATGGGCGCAATTGCCGGCGCCAAGGCTGATCACCGGCACCGGCAGCGTCTGCGCCAGATATTCGGCAACTTCCGACGTCGTCACTTCGCACAGGATCGAGAAGCAACCGGCGTCGACCATCGCCCTCGCATCCTCGACCATTTCCTTCGCCCGCTTGGCGGTCTTGCCTTGGGCGACGAATCCGCCGAGCTGCGGCATGCGCATCGGCGTGATGCCGATATGTCCTTGCACCGGAATGCCGGCGCGCACGATCGCTTCGATGTTCTTGGCGTGGTATTTGTTGCCTTCGCACTTCATCACTTCGGCATTGGCCTCGTGCACGAAGCGCCCGGCATTTTCGACGGCCTGTTCCGGCGAAACATGGAAGCTCCAATAGGGCATGTCGACCATGCGCAGCCCATATTTCGATCCGCGGTCGATCGCCTTCGACATCATCATGACTTCATCGAAGCTGACCGTGACCGTACTCTTGTGGCCGAACAGGATCATGCCGCCGGTATCGGAGACGCAAAGGATGTCGATGCCGAGCCGGTCGGCGACGACGGCGGTGCGATAGTCATAGGCGGCGAGCTGCGTGATCGGCTCGCCCTTCTTCATCTTGGCGTTCAATGTATTGATGGTAACTTTTTTTCGCGCCGGCGCGTCTGCCATGACTGATCCCTTCGCATACGGAGGATGAACGAAAAATGAAGGAATGATCGGCGACGGCTGAGCCGTTTAGCCGCTCATGGTTGCATGGGGCGCTCTGTACCACGGACAGTCAAATACGCACCAGCTATCTTATATTCGCTTTCGGCTATGACCCGGCATCGCACGCAGCCAGCGGAGCAATAACGTTATCTCTCGCCGGACTGCCGGACGTCAGGACCCAGCGCGCGAGTGCGGCGCCAGGGCCAGCGCGGCCGGCGCTTGAGCGGATCGTAATAGGGGATCGACGTTTGCCTGATGTTGCGGAATACCCCGCTCGGGTCGTGTAACGCCGCGCCCGGCTCAGTGGGATATAACGTATAGCCGAGGCCGAGAATGCCGCAGGCGACAACGCTATCGCAGGCCGATGTCACGACGATTTCGCCGGTCGCGGCCGGTCGCTGCGGCGTCTGGCTCGGCCGCCACGGCCAGTCCAGGTGGTCGGCATCGGCGCAAAAGCTCACGAGCGCAATGCGCCGAGGCGTCGAAGACGACGAGCCATGAAACTTGCCGAGACCCGCTTCTTCCGGCGAGACCGGCACGCGGAATTCATTGCTGAAGAGGACAAAGCCTGCCTCGATCCGAAGCATGTCCATGGCAACGAAGCCGGCGCGTCGCGCGTGACTCGCTAGCGCCTGCCAAAGCACGGGGCTCCGGTCGCGGGCACAGATGATTTCGAATCCGGGTTCTCCCGTATAGCCGAGCCGGCCGATCCTGCAGGCGATCCCGGCAAGCGTCGCGTCGGTGAATCCGAAATAGGGCAGGGGCTCGATCGCATCGACTCGGCCGAGGTGGCGCAAGACGTCGAGCGAATTTGGGCCCTGCAGCGCGAAGATCGCCCGGTTCGCAACCTCGGCGACTGCCAGCGCGCCTCCCGCACGGGCGAGTAAGTCGGCGATATCTTCGCGCCGGCCGCTCATGACCTCGTAGCAGTCGGCGCCGATGCGCCAAATCGTCAAATCCGTTATGGCTTCGCCGTCGGGGCCGACGCGCAACGCATAGGCTATCTTGCCGATGTCGAGCGCCACCAAGGACCGTCCGGCGAACGTTTCGATAATTTGCCGTCCGCCGCCGCCTTGGATGCTCGTGCATTCGAGAAACGAGAAATCAAACAAGGCGCAAGCGGTGCGGCATGCCCTCGCTTCGGCCGTGGGCTCGCCGAAATGGGCAATCGGGTTGAAGTCGGCGAGCGCCATCGCAACCGTTCATTTCATCAGGTGCCAGCCGACATTGCCGAGAATAAATGCGCCGATGAGCACCAAGGTGGTGGAAACGATACTGCGCAAGATGGCGCGCGGCACGCTATGGGCAAGCTTCGCGCCGTACCAGGAACCGCCGCTCAAGCTCGCGGCGAGAATGGCGCCCAAGGCCAAGTCGAGCTTGCCGTAGACAATATTGCCGGCCGTCGCAGCGAGGGCGACTGGAAGCTGGAACACTTGGCTCAATCCGACGCTGGTCAAGATTGCGAGCCGCATCGAAATCAAGATCGGCACAAGGACGAGAGGTCCGCCCGTGCCGGTCAGCGACGACAAGAATCCGGTCACCAGCCCGATGATCATGAGGATGGCGTTCGACACTTTGGCGCCTGCACTGGCGTCGGCGGCGTTTTGCCGCCGCAACGAGTTGATCCCGGACAGAAAGGTCAGAAGGCCAAGGCAACCCGCCAGCAGCCGCGAATCGAAAATGCTGACGGCCCATGCGCCGGCAAATGCCGCCGGCGTGCCGCCGATACAGAGCCAGGTCGCCATGGGCCAAGCGATCGACTTGTTGTGGGCATAGACAAACGTCGCCACGACGCCGGAGACGATGTAAGCGAACATCGCTGCGGGAATGGCGATCTGGATCGGAATGCCGACAAGAAAAACCAGCGCTGGCACCAGAATGACGCCGCCGATGCCGATGCATCCGATCATGAGACCGGACACGGTTCCAAGAAGCGCAATCCAGACCACTTCCGATAGGGCCACGGGAAATCATCCGCTCCTGCGATCCGGTCTCGCACCGGCGCGCCGCATGATGCCGATGGGTTACCGGAGGCGCCAGAAGGATTTTATTTCCGCCAGGACGACCGCGCGCGGCCAGGGCGGCCTTATTCGATCACGCCATGGACCTGCACCCGGCCTCCGTAAAGTCAAAGATATTGTGCGGCGCATTAGAAATCTAACCTGAAGGTGTGATGGCGAATTTGAGATTTTCCTTAAGCGCCATCTATTTTGGCGCTAGGATGGCTGCCCACGCCCGTCCCACTGTCAGCGCGAGTGAGGTGCATGTTCATCCGACAGTTTCGCTACCTCGTCGCCGTGGCGGAAGAACGCCACTTTGGACGCGCCGCGCAACGGTGCAACGTCACTCAACCAAGCTTGTCGAGCGGCATAAAACAACTCGAGCTTGAACTGGGCGTGCCGATTTTCTTGCGCGGGCGCGGCCAGCGTTTTCACGGCCTGACCGCGGAAGGCGAACGCGTGGCGGCTTGGTCGCGCGCGGTGCTCGCCTATTGCGACGCCATGCGCAAGGAAGTCGCGATGATGCAGAACGATCTCACCGGACATCTGCGACTCGGGGCGATGCCGTCGATGTCTCCGGTGCTGCCATTTCTCATCGAGCAGGTCCGCAAGAAATATCCGGGAGTGCGCGTTGATGTGCAATTCATCGGCAACGAGGCGATGAAACTCGGGCTGAATAATTTTTCGCTCGATGTCGCGCTCACTTATCTCGACAAGGCGGATCTCGGCCGCAAGAACACATTGCCGATCTATACCGAGCAGCTAAGTTTGCTCGTCCCCGACCGTGAGGAATTCCGCGGCCGCAGCAAAATCACCTGGAGAGAAGCGGCCCAGCTGCCATTGGCGATGTTGCGGTCTTCGATGCACGAGCGTCGGTTCGTCGATCAGGTTTTCAAGAGCGTCGGATGTTCCCCCGCGGCCAAAGTCGAATCCGAATCGATCCTGCATCTGATGTTTCAGGTCCAGTTCACCGAGCTCTGCACCATTATTCCGTCGCACTTCGCGCACGCGCCGGGGCTTCATCGCGGCACCCGCGCGTTGCCTTTGGTCGATCCGGTTGTAACCCAGGAAGTCGGCCTGTTCTGGGCGGAAGGCGAGATCGTCCTGCCGATGGCCAATGCCTTCGTCTCGATCGTCCAGAAGCTGAGCAAAACGGGCGAGATCAAAAAGCGCCTGGAAGGCGACAATGCCGCCGTTTACAGCGGACCGCCCAGTCGGCGAAAGCGCCTGGAGCACGCCTGATTTTGCCTCGTCAACCACCCATCACTTTCGACAGCATCGCAGCTGCGCGTGCCGGGTCGTCTTGCGTCAGCAGCGCCGCCGCCGCGATCCGTTTTGCCGGTTGCGATCCATCACCAGCGATGCCGCGGGCATAGAAATACGGCTCGGGATTTTCCCGATCGCCTGGAGAAAAACCGAGATCGACGGGCGCCCCGCTGGAATCCGGCGCAAGCGTGAGCGCGAATGTCTGCGGCAGGCAGAGGATGCGAGCCTTCGTGGTGCCGGCCACGTGCGCGACCGCCTTGAGCACGGCCGCGGCATTGCCGAACCAGGCCGCGAGTTGCGTCAAGCCTTCCCGGCAGGCCTGCGTCTCATGGTCGACCGCGTCGCCGCTCATCAGGCCCGCAATTGCATACGGCAGCTCTTTCGAGAACTTCTCCCGATCGATGCCGCGGTGCAGGAGTTCGACCAGTATCCACGCCTCGACCTCGGCCGGAGAACGCCCGTCCGGATCGAAGATATGCGGCACCGGCTCGCCGTGGGCGAGAAATTGCAATTGCAGGTCCGGCAGCCGCATTTGAAGCGAGGCGCCGTCGGCAAACGATTGCGTGGTGAACGAAGCGCCGGCGGCGTCGAAGTCGAGATCGGCGCGCCGTTCGGGAGCGCCGCCGGTCACGTAACTGTGTGCGATGCGGGCGAGCCACTGCACGATATTGAGCGCTTCGTTGCGGGCCCGCGAAAATTCTTCGCTATCGCCTGCCGCCAGCGGGCGCCATGGCGCGACCCCTGTTGCCGGAGTGCTGCGCGGGTCAGGAGAATTTGTCATAACGGATGTCTTTGATCGGAACGCCGCCGGCAATGAGCGATCGCAGCGTGGCGTCCACCATGATCGGCGGACCGGCAACATAGGCGATCACGTTGCGGTCACGCTCGGCCATGCCTTTGGCGGCCACCTCGTGCACCATGCCTTGGGCGAGCTTGAGGTTCGGATATTGCGCATGGAGCGGCGCGGCGACGGCTTCGTCGGACAAAGCGAGCGTGACGTCGAGATTGCCGCGAGAGGACGCGGCGTAGCGCGATAGGGTTTCGAGATAGAACGCGTCCGCAAGCGTTCGGACACCGAAAAACACCGCCGTCCGGTGATTGCGAAAATAATCGGCGCGCGTCGCGCATTCGAGAATCGACATCATGCCGGCAATTCCGGAGCCGCCGGCGATGCAGACGAAATTGCGATCTTCATCAGGATGGAATGTTGCGCGGCCGAGCGGTCCGAACAGCTCGACCTCGGCCTCCGCGGCGGACGCATCGAACAACCAGTCGCCGAAACGGCCGCCGGGCTTGCGTTTGACGACGAGCTCAAGCCGGCTGACCACGCTGTCGAAATTGACCATGGAATAGGCCCGCCCGCCGGCAATGCCGGCGACTTCGAGCACCACGAATTGGCCGGCCTGAAAACGCATCGGTGCGCTCAAGTACAGATCGAAATGCATGACGTCTTTGGTCAGTCGGCGAAGGCCGCGGATCACGCCGCGCTGCATTGCCGGCGCGGTTTTGTCGGAAACAACGAGCTCGGAAGGGACGCGCAACACGCAATCCGACCGCGCGTGCGTCTGACACATGAGAATGTCGCCCTTTTCGGGCTTGAGCCGCTTCCCGCCGGGCGCTTCCTTCCACCTGACGTCGACGTCGCCGGATGCGAGGCGCGCGCGACAGGTGCCGCAGGTGCCGGTTGCGCACTCGAAAGGAAGATTGATGCCCTGCCGCAGCCCGGCATAGAGAATGGTTTCGCGGCCGCCGCAATCGAAGTCGAGTTCGCCGTTCTTGTTCTGAACCGTAATTTTCATTGGCGTGAGCCAAAACCGCCGGCTACTTGAAAAAGTCGTCGTCGCTGTCGTCGTCCTCGGCGTCGTCGAAGTCGTAGGTCAACTCGCTCTCGATATTGGCGAGGATCGCGCCGTTTTCCTGCTTGGTCTCGTAGGTCTTCAGCGGTCTTTCGGTTTCGCCCTGCATTTCGAGCGTCCGCAGATCCCAGGCCCAGAGATGCTTGGTACAGGTCAGAATGCAGCGCGCCACGACGCCGGATTCCGCCAACGGCTCCTCCATATGGGGGCAGATCGGCGGGATAGCGCGCAATCCTTCCCCATAGTTCACCACGACGATCGGAATTCCGTCGACGTCGAATTGCCTGACCGAGTTCTCCGCGAGCTCGGCGGCGTCGCATATTCGCTTCCACGTCATGGTTGATTTCTTCTCGGGTGGTGGACGTGAAGGCAACCGTCCCGGCCGACCGACGCTCCCGTTTCGGTCAAATCGGCCAATGCGATCCCTTGTCGAGCCGTCGGTTCTCGATGCGCACCTCGCGGCTGACGAACATTGCCTTGTTGTTCTCGATCTTGAAAGTGTCGATGTATTTGCCGACGAGGAACAACCGGCTTTCGCCCGCATCAATGTGCGAGTTAATGCCGTCCAAGAGGTTTTGATAGACGATCACCGAGCTCACCGCTTTTGCCGAATGCGCTTGGTCGTCGACGTCGACCGTGTAAACCGAAGTGTGCCGGGTCAGCGGCGAGTGATCGGTGTTGTGCTTGGGTAGAAGCTTGACCATGCTGGCAAGCCCCTGACGATCGAGCGCCAGATAGGTCACGTCCTTGTTGATCTCGGGACTCCAGGCGCGAATGGCATATTGAAATTCATCGTCGCAATGCTCGAGCCATTCGTTCCAATCCTGGCGATCGAGCGAAATGGTCGAGCGATAGATCGTGTCACGGACAAGTGCGGCGGCGTCCACAGGTGATTCCCATTTGGCGGCTCTTCGGACGATTGACCGCGCCGCGAGGTCACCCGGCGCGACGCCGTTTGCCGAAAATCAAGAAAACTCGGCAGCCGGATCGGTCCGCGCTGCGAGATCGTTCGTTATTCCGCAGCAACCGATATCGGTTCTGTGTAAGGCAGATCGGGCTTGTTCGGCTGCCGATTCATCCACCGGCCCCACTCTTGGTAGTAGTGGCGCATGCCGTTCTCATCGTGGATCGTCTGATTTTCATGGCGTCCATGAAGGATCCGGCGCGGCTCCGAACCGGTCAGCATCGTGGTGCCCTGGCCTTGCACGCCGAGGAGATCCTCATGCAGGTTGCGGCCAAAGGGCCCCCAGATCGAATTGTGATGATTGACGCGGGTCTGGCGCTCTTCTGCCGTGTCGCGTTTTAGTCCCAAGCCGCGGAACTCGATCATCACTTTGTCCGGCGCGAGCGGGGTGACGATATCGCAGCGCAGTGCCGAACCGCGCAGATTGAAGTTCATGCCGGGGAACAAGTCGATCATGAACCATTGGTTCGGCGGTAGGTGCGGGAACGACAGGTCGGCGCGGCTGTGGAAGCCTTCGTAATTCTCGTATTTGACTTCGTAGGTGCCGACGACAACGTGGCCGTGCTCGAAGGCTTCGTTCTTGCGCGCGAAATAAGCGTCGTTAAATCCGGTCACGCGATTATGGTAGTGCATGAAGTCGTGATAGAACTCGCAATTGGTGTCGTGCCACAGCTTGAAGTTCGCGTTCACGATCGCCTTGTGATAGTGAAAGACCTCAAGCGGCTCGGCGTCCAATGTCTTGCGCAGGCAGGTAAAGGCCGGCGCCGCCCAATCTTCGAGCGACACCGCGGGATTGTCTTCAAGACTGACCCAAACGAATCCGCCGAACTTCACCTCGCATCGTAGGCGGCGTAGTCCGACATCTTCCTTGCATAGCCGCTCCTGAAAGCCTTCTTTCTCGCGGCTGATGTAAACGCAGTTGCCCCGCATATCGTATTGCCAGGCGTGAAACATGCAGGTCATGCGCTTGGGATTGCCGGAGGGGCTCCCCTCCAGGAAGCTTCCGGAAGGACGCCGCTCGATGATCATGCCGCGGTGCGGGCAGACGTTGAGAAATGCGCGAACTTCGTTGTCGGGGCCGCGGCACACGATGACCGGCTCGCGGGCGATGCTTGTGGTCCGGAAATCGTAAGCGTTGGGAAGTTCCGATTCGTGGCAGACTGGAATCCACGTCTTCCTGAAAATCTTGTCCAGTTCTTCCTCGAAGATGCCCGGGTCGGAATAGATGCGGCTATCGACCCATTCCGTCGGCTTAAGGTGCGGCTCGGCCACCCATTGCCGGTGATTTTTCGCTGCCACGGCGTCTGCTCCTGCGAAAGTCTGTCGTTCTTCGTTTCTACAAGCGAAACCCTGAATCTTTTCCGCTATATAAGCCAAAAAAGTCGCTAGGCAACTCAGTAAGATACGCCACAAACCTCGGGTGCGAAAATCGAAGCTTCGTATCCAAAAATAGACTCAACAATAGGTTAGGTCCCTGGCCAAACCCCAAGTATGATTAGACGCAGCTATTATACGATAATGAGGAACTATTTTACACTGGATGGGTAACCGGATGCCATGCCAAAAGGCGCCTTAGGTGATAAGTTTCCGCGTTTCAATAAATGGCGTACTTAATGCTGCGGTCTTTTTTATAACCGCAACCAGGGAGGAATTTAGTGAGCCAACAAGCAATCGGGCTGCCGCGCTCGGGTATTCCTGCTGGCAAAGCGGAAAGTCCTAAAGCTGAAAGCGCTCCCGTCGCACTCCACATTCCATTCCGCGAAGCGTTTCTCGTCGCTCTAGCGGCAGGTCTCGGTTACGGGTTCGACGCCTACGCCGTCAATATCTACGGCATGCTGGGCCCGACATTGGCGCACGACCTGAACGTTTCGATCCAAACCATCGGCCTGATCGGATCGATCTTTCTTGTCGGCTACACGATCGGCACGGTCGGCTTTGGCATCCTTGCCGACCGGATCGGTCGCCGCGACGCACTTGGATGGTCGATCATCCTCTACGGTTTGACGACCGCGCTCGGCGGCTTGTCGACCAACCTCTACATCTTCACCGGCTTGCGTTTTCTGACCGGTGTTGGAGGGGCAGGCGAATTGGCGGTCGGCGCGCCGTACACGGCGGAGATGTGGCCGAAACAGGTGCGCGCGCTCGGTACCGGCGGCATCATGTTTTCCCTGTACTCCGCCGGATACATATTCGCCGCCATCTGCGCGATATTCATCGTTCCGCGATTCGGCTGGCAATGGGCGTTTGGGTTCGCCATCGTGCCGGCGGTCCTGGTGTTCGTGTTGCGTCGCATCGTTCAGGAGTCCGTGCGGTTCAAGCACGCGCAGGCCGAGGTTCAGCGCCACCTTGCGGAAGATGGCGTCAAGCATCCGCGCGTGAACATCTTCTCGATACCGGGTGCTTGGCACCGGATCATTGTCGGCTGGTTGCTCTACGTGCCGAATGCATGCGGCTATTGGGGCATCACGGTATTCCTCACGACGTTCATGGTTCAGAAATTCCACACCACCCCTACGGACGCGATTTTCTATGCGATGGTGTTCTACATCGTCCAGTTTTTCCTGTCGTATGTTGGTACCGGCTTGTCCGACCTTATCGGGCGTCGCCCGGCGGGCATTCTGGGTGCTCTGATCATGATCGTCTGCACGATACTCGCTTCCCGAACCAGTGACTTCACGACGTTCCTGATTTTCGGTTCGATCATGGTCGGCATGCTCGGATGGCTGTGGGGAATCGGCGACACCTATTTGAGTGAATTCTTTCGCACCAGCTTGCGGGCGACCGGCTTTGGCATCATGGTGGGCGGCGGTCGCGTCGCCTCGATCGTGGCGCCATTCCTGGTTGGTTGGGGTATCGCCAAGTTCGGCCCGACGATCCCGTTCCTTGCCACGGCCGCTCTGTGGATCGGGACCATAGTCGGTTATTTGATCGGCCCCGAGACAGCCGGTCGCGAGCTGGAGGAAGTCCAGCTCTAAAGCGCCATACGGCGCTAAGCTATAATGCCGACGCCCGGTGGCGTCGGCATTTGCGTTCGGTCGGGGTTTCGTTCCGCTGGGTAGTTGGCTGATCGTGTTGCAGTCGTGCAGAAAAGCCGCCTATGTGCGGCCGCATCGCCGAAGGTTAGAAGAGCGAGGACCATGACCGCAAAGATCATCGACGGCAATGCGGTCGCCCGGGAGATTAGGGGCGAATGCCGCGAGCGCGTGCTGCGAATCGTCGCACAATCGGACTCGACGCCGGGATTGGCCGTCGTCCTCGTCGGCAGCGATCCGGCCTCGCGCCTGTATGTCAAAAATAAAATCCGCGCCTGCGCCGACGTCGGCATTCAGTCGTTTCGTCACGACTATCCCGCGGATGTGAACCAGGACGTGGTTATCGAAAAAATCGAGGAGCTCAACGAGGATCCTTCCGTTCACGGCATTCTGGTTCAGCTGCCATTGCCGCCGTCATTCGACATGGCGCGCATTCTGCGCACCATATCGGCCGACAAGGATGTCGATGGCTTTCACCTCTACAATGTCGGTGGACTTGTGACCGGCGGCACGGTTTTCCCGCCCTGCACGCCCTATGGCGTGCTCAAACTTCTCCAACACGAAAACATCTCGCTCGAAGGCAAGAATGTCGTCGTCGTCGGCGCCAGCAACGTTGTCGGCAAGCCGATGGCGCTGATGCTGATGCAGCACGAGGCGACTGTTTGCATCTGTCATGCCAAGACGCGGGATTTGGCACAGTTCACGCTACTGGCCGACGTGCTGGTGGTGGCCGCGGGATATCCCAATCTCATCCTACCTCAGATAGGTCCACCTTTTGCAACTCCCTACGCCAGCGTCACGAAGCACTAACTTAGCCTTTTACCATCGGCATTCCCTCACCGTAACGCGCCGACAGCGACCGACAGCGGACGATGGGAGTTCGCTTGCTATTGCTTGCTTTACGCTTACTAATTTGCCATGTCTCATCGTCCATACAGATCGGCCTGGGAGGGATGCGAGATATGGCGACGGGGACGATAACGGTTTCGAGGCTCAACGGACTTGCGGGTTGGTTGTGGGATGATCGCGTCATCGGTCTGGGCGCGCGCAAGCAGACCCGTGCCATCTTTTATTATCTCCGCTACCGCCACCATGGCCGACAGATAGTTAAGTCCATTGGCCGTCACGGTTCACCTTGGACACCTGAACTCGCGCGCAAGAAAGCACTAGAGCTACTCGGCACGCTGGCTGGGGGCGATGATCCATTCGCGCAGCCACTTGCGTCCGAAGGATTTGGTGCTGAGGTTGACCGCTACCTTGAGCGCAAGCGCGCCGTGCTCAAGCCCCGCTCATACGTCGAGGAGGAGCGCTATCTGCGCAAGTCCGCTGCGCCACTTCACCGACTCAAGCTGGCAGAAGTAGATCGACGTAATATCGCGCTAGTGCTAGCAGAGATCGAACGCAACTCAGGCGCAGCCTCGCGCAATCGCGCCAGAGCGTCGCTTAGCTCGTTTTTTAGCTGGTGCGTTACCGAAGGCCTCACTGATAACAACCCCGTCACCGGCACAGCTAAGGCCGATGAGGGCCACAGCCGAGAGCGTGTTCTGACGACCATAGAACTGCGCAAGCTGTGGCATGGTCTTGGTGATGACCGCTTCAGCGATATTGTACGATTACTTTTATTGACAGCCGCTAGACGTAATGAGATCGGCCATCTTCGGTGGAGCGAGGTTGATCTGGTCCGCAAGTTAATCGCGCTTCCTCCTGAGCGGACTAAGAATGGCAGGCGCTTTGAGCTACCACTGTCTCGCCGAGCGCTAGCAATCATCGAGCGGATACCTCGCCGCAACTCCAGCGACTTTCTGTTCAGCGACAAATTGGGTTTCAAGGATTGGGGAGGAGCTAAGACTGCGCTTAATCTGCGCATTGGGATCGCTGAGTGGAGGCTCCATGACCTACGCAGATCAGCGGCGACCTACATGGCCGAACTCGGCATCCAGCCCCACATCATCGAGGCCGTCCTCAACCATCAAAGCGGACATAAAGGTGGCGTTGCAGGAATATATAATCGGGCGAAGTACCTTCCGGAGATGTGGGAGGCGCTGCAACGCTGGGCGGATTATCTACACAAGATCACAGGATGAGTAGGCTCCTTCCCGGTCCACAAGTGTTCAAGCCTGTGATCGCCCCGAGGGTGAAAATGGGGCATAATTCAATGAACGATGCGCAGGGGGACGCCATGCGCAAGCGAAAAAAGTTCAAGCAGCAGACCGAGTTCACTTCGGGGACCGACAGGCCGAAGGACGAGCGAGCGAAGGAGCGTATGGCGGAGGCCTTGGCGGCTTATCAAGGGCCGGTGACCAAGTGCCAGCCAGAGAGCGCCCAGGCCAACGAGT
>JBAPZR010000833.1:0-6782 GCA_049285335.1 Xanthobacteraceae bacterium
TCGAGAGACAGCGCAAAAGCCAGCATCCAGCTCGCGGCGATCGCGGGGAAAATCAACGGCAATGTCACCAGCAGCAAAGTCTTGCCCGGCGATGCGCCGAGATCCATCGCCGCCTCCTCCAGGCTGATGTCGAAATCGACGAGCCGCGATTGGACGATCACCGCGACAAAGCAGGTCGCCATAGTGGTGTGTGCGATGACGATGGTCCAAAAGCCGCGATCGACCGAAACCGCAACGAATAAGAGCAGCATGGACAGACCGGTGATGACCTCGGGCATCACCAGCGGCGCGTAGATCATGGCGGCGAAAAGCAGCCGTCCGCGAAAACGGCCGAAGCGGACCAGCGCCACCGCCGCCAACGTTCCCAATACCGTCGCGAGCGTGGCCGCGATGAGCGCGATGCGAAAACTGATGGAGGCGGCCTGCAGCAGAGCCGCGTCCTGCGCAAGCGCAGCATACCAGCGCATCGACCAGCCGCCCCACACCGCGACCAGCCGCGACGCATTAAACGAAAAGATGATCAAAATGACGATCGGCAAATAAAGAAAGGCGATGCCGAGAACGAGTGTCGCGAGATTGAATGCGGACAATTTTCGCATGTCAGCCCCGCTCCGCGCCATGCGTGGTTTGATGCTGGAAGATGACAATCGGCGTGACCAGAAGGCACACCAGCACGATGGCGACTGCCGAGGCCGTCGGCCAATCCTTATTGGCGAAAAACTCGGTCCAGATCGCCTGACCGATCATCGCCGTCTGCGAACCGCCGAGCAGATCCGGAATGACGAATTCGCCGACGATCGGAATGAAGCACAACAAGGTGCCGGCGACGACGCCCGGCGCCGACAGCGGCAACGTCACGAGCCAAAACGTCTTCCATCGCGGGCAGCCGAGATCGGCTGCCGCTTCAAGAAGCGATTCGTCCAATTTCTCAAGCGCCGCATATAGCGGCAGAACCATGAACGGCAGGTAGGAATAGACGATGCCGATATACACGGCGGTATTGGTCGAAAGCCATGCCGGCGGCTCGCGAACGATGTGCAGCGCCAACAAGAGTTGGTTGAGCGGCCCATCGTGCTGCAGGATGTTCATCCAAGCGTAGATGCGAATAAGAAATGACGTCCAGAACGGCAGGATGACGAGGACCACCAAAACGCTCTGCAGACGCCGCGGCGTTCGCGTGATCGCGTAGGCGATGGGATAGCCGATGATCAGCAGCATCAGCGTGGAGAACGCGGCGATCTCCAGGCTCTTCATATAGGACAGCACGTAGAGCGGGTCGGAGCCGAGGAAGATGAAATTATCGAACGACAGACCGGCGAAGAACGATTGGACGCCGTGCCAGCCGGCGGAGAGATCGAAGACCGGCGTATAGGGCGGTTGGGCCATCGCGCTCTGCGACAAGCTGATTTTGAGCACGATCAAAAACGGCAGCAGAAAAAAAGCGACCAGCCAGGCATAGGGGACCCACACGACGAGCCTGGTCAGAAAAGATCGTTGCGGCTTCTTTTTCATCCGCGCGGACCCATCATCATCGCGTCAGCACAATCGCGGCTTCGGGCGCAAAGCTGGCCCAAACGTTGTCATTCCAGCCAATGCCGCGCGCGGCAAGCGATCCGGTATTGGCCATCGCCGCCTGAAGCGACGCGCCCGTTTCGCTGCGCAGCTTGTAAACCGAGAGGTCGCCGAGATAACCGATATCGACCACTGTTGCGGCAATGCTGTTGTCCGACGCCGGGGCTTCGCCAGGGCCGGCTTGCCGTTGCGAAAGCCTGATTTTCTCCGGCCGGACCGCTACCCAGACGGTGGCGTGGGGCTCGACATCGATTTTGGCGCCGACCCGCAGCCGGCCCAGGGCGGTGCCCTCGACTATATTCCCGTGAACGCCGACGCGGCCTTCGAACAGATTGACGGTGCCGATGAAATCGGCCACCCAGCGCGAGTTTGGGCTTTCGTAAACTTCGGCCGGCGGCGCCACTTGCATCAATCGTCCGTGATCCATTACCGCAATCCGGTCGGCCACCGTCATCGCTTCGCTCTGATCGTGGGTGACGATGACGAATGTCAGTCCGAGTTGCCGCTGCAGATCCATAAGTTCGAACTGAGTCTCGCCGCGCAGCTTTTTGTCGAGCGCCGCCATCGGCTCGTCGAGCAAGAGCACGCGCGGACGCTTCACCAGTGAGCGCGCCAGCGCGACGCGCTGACGCTGACCGCCGGAAAGCTCGTGTGGCTTACGGCGCCCGAAAGTCTCGAGTTTCACGAGCGCCAGCATGTCGGCGACACGGGTTGCGATTTCGGCCTTGGGCAGGCCTTCTTGCTTGAGGCCGAAAGCGACGTTGGCTTCGACGGTGAGGTGCGGAAACAATGCATAGCTTTGGAACATCATATTGACAGGGCGCCGATGCGGCGGCACCGGACCGAGGTCGACGCCGTCGAGCAGGATGCGGCCGCTGCTCAGCTGTTCGAAGCCCGCGATCGATCGAAGGAGCGTGGTCTTGCCGCAGCCGGAGGGACCAAGCAGCGCGAAAAACTCGCCCTGATAGATGTCGAGCGAAAGCTGATCGACCGCAGAGAACGCCCCAAACTGCTTGCTGATATTCTCAAGCCGCAAAAGCGGCCGCTGTTTGTGGTCGGTCCAAGGCGCAAAGCCCCGTTTGGCAAATCCTTTATTGGAATCCGCGCTCTGCATCGACACCCCGATGGCCCGACCCGTATCCGGCGCGCCGGCACGCTAATGCATTTTCACGATTCTCGGAAACGCGGTCTGCGCCCGCAGCACGACGATTTTCCCCAAGTCGGCTACGCGCGTAGCCCGCTCGAGCCTGCCGAGGCCGCCGATGCCATGAACCGTTCGAGCAACGCGGTCTGCTCCGGCGAAAACCGCAAGCCCAATTTCGAGCGGCGCCACAGCACGTCTTCGGCGGTCTGCGCCCACTCTTTTCTCATCAGGTAGCGCACTTCCGCCGCGGTGAGGTCGGCGCCAAAACGCGTTCCGAGATCGTCAATTCTCGCCGCTTTGTCGAGCACACGCTCGACGCGGGTGCCGTAAGCGTGCGTCAGGCGCCGTGCGTGGTCCAGCGTGAGAAACGGCCAGCTGCGCTGCGTGCGCTCGACCAGCGTTTCGAAGCCGTCATAGACGAAGTCGCCGCCCGGCAAATGGCTTTGTGCCGTCCATGGCCGCAAGCGCGGGAAAAAGTGCGTCAAGCGCGCCAGCACCTCTTCGGCCAGGCGCCGGTAGGTCGTGATCTTTCCGCCATACACGGTGAGAAGCGGCGCTTCGCCATAACGCTCGTCGAGGATCAGCGCATAGTCTCGGCCGAGATCCTGCGCCTTGCGCGCGCCGTCATCGTAAAGCGAGCGCACCCCGGCGAACGTCCACACCACATCGGCGGCTCCGATTTCGGCGCGGAAATAGTCGCTCACCCCTTGGCAGAGATAGTTGATCTCTTCGCCGGTTGGCAGCGCGGTTGACGGATCGCCGGTGAAGGCTTGGTCGGTGGTGCCGATCAGCGTGAAGTCCCGCTCGAAGGGGATGGTGAAGATCACCCGATCATCGGCAACCTGCAGGATGTAGGCGCGATCGTGCTCGTAAAGACGACGCACGACGATGTGGCTGCCCTTGTCGAGCCGCAGCCGCCGTGCCGGCCGTTGGCGGAGCGCCGTTTCGGCGAATAATTCGTTCCATGCTCCGGTTGCGTTGATGAGGATGCGGGCGGTGATGACGTCCCGTTGCCCCCGCGCATTGAGCACCAGTCGCCACTCGTCGGTACGATCGGCCCGCACGCAGCGGGTGCGCGTGCGGATCACCGCCCCGCGTTCAGCGGCGTCGACCGCGTTAAGCACTACGAGCCGCGCGTCGTCGACAAAGCAATCGGAATATTCGAAGGCGTGATGAAAGCGCGCTTTGAGCGGCAGGCCCGCTTCATCGGTCACGAGATCGAGTTCGCGGGTCGGCGGCAATATCCGGCGCCGGCCCATCCAATCGTAAAGCAAAAGCCCGAGCCGCAACACCATTGCCGAACGCCGCGCCTCGTGGATCGGCAGCACGAAGCGGATCGGCGTGATCAGATGCGGCGTCGCGCGCAACAGCACCTCGCGCTCGCGCAGCGCCTCGCGTACGAGGCGAAATTGGCCATGCTCCAGATAGCGCAAGCCGCCGTGGATGAGCTTCGAGGACGCCGATGAGGTGCCGGAGGCGAGGTCATTCTGCTCGATCAGAACGATGCGAAGACCGCGACCCGCGGCGTCGCGCGCGATGCCGGCGCCGTTGATGCCGCCGCCGACCACTGCAAGATCGAAATCAGCCACCGAGCATCCCCCTTCAACAGGACATCAACCCCGCATTGCGGCCTTGCGTCGAACCCAGGATCGGCGATGATACCGACAAGGATTGTAGGCATGGATTTCCGCGATCGTCATGTCATCGTAACCGGCGGCGCCGGCGCGCTTGGAACCGCGGTCGTCGCGGCTTTGATCGAAGCCGGCGCTATTTGTCACGTGCCCTGCGTCACCGAGGCCGAGGCCGCGCGCTTCCGATTCCGCGACCACAAGCAGGTAAAGGTCACCGTCACCGGGTCTCTGGCCGGCGAGGCGGCGATCGACCGCTTCTACCAAGGGATCGCGCCGCTGTGGGCGTCGATCCATATCGCCGGCGGTTTTGCCGCCGCGCCGCTGCGCGAAACCACCGAAGCCACAATCCGGCAGCAGATCGACATCAATCTGTTGAGCTGCATGCTGTGCTGCCGCGCCGCGGTTCGCAGCATGGGCAACGGCGGTGGCCGCATTGTGAACGTCGCCGCCCGCCCGGCGCTCGAATGGCGGACCGGCGCGGGCATGACCGCCTACACGGTCAGCAAAGCCGGAGTCGCGGCGCTCACCGTTGCGCTGGCGGAGGAGGTCGCCAAGGACGGCATTCTGGTCAATGCCATTGCGCCTTCGATCATGGACACGGCGGCCAACCGCCAAGCCATGCCCAAAGCCGACTACGCGCTATGGCCGAAGGTCGAGGAAGTGGCCGCCGCAATCATCTTTCTCGCCTCGCCGGAAAATCGCGTCACCCGCAGCGCGGTGGTGCCGGTTTACGGCAAGTCTTAAGCGGCGAGTCTCAAGCGGCAAGTCTTAAGCGACAAATCTTAAGCGGCTAGTAGCCCGGCCACAGGCCGGGTGTGGCCAACTCGAGAAGATGGCCGTCGGGATCGCGGAAGTAGATGCTTTCCCCGCCCCGCGGCCATTTCGTACGGCCTTCGATCGGCACACCTGCGTCCCGCAGGCGCGTCTCCCAGCGCCCGCGATCCTCTGCGGCGATCGAGAAAGCCACATGCACCGGCCCGTGTCCGTCGTGGGGCGGAATAGTGCCGCCGGGAAGATGAACCGTGTCGAGCGAATGGCCGCGCAGAAACAGCAGCAGCACGCCGCGATGCCCGACGTCATAAGCGCAAAGCCGCTGGTCGCGATAGATGCTGTTGAGTCCGAGCACCAGTTCGTAAAATGGACAGGCGCGCTCGAATGCGTCGACGTAAAGCGCTGTTTCCAGGACGCCGGCCAGAGTGGGTACTTCGTTGTCCGTTGTCATACGATTTTGGTCATTGCGATTTTGCGAGACCAAGCGCGGAAAGGAATGCCGCTTCCATCGCCCATGTGGAAGATTATCCCGAACGCGATATTGTGGACTAGAATCTTGCCCGGCGATCCCTTGCTATCCGGCAATTGGAACGATTTGCCGCTCGGGCTCCGTCACGAGTCGCGTCACGGCGCTCGCGGCGACGATGGTGCGGTGCTGCGCATAGGCTTCATGGTTGCGCTCGATGTAGTCGAGATCGTAGAGATAATTCACCATCAGCCCAAAGGATTGCCGCAGCGCCCGCTCGGAAGTATCGGCCAGCCAATCGAGGCGTTCGAGCCGCGCGCCATTGCCGAGATGAAATCGCGCGACGAAATCACGCGGCAAGCCGCGGGCGTTGCGGGCGCGCAAATAGTACCAGGCGGCGGCGCGGAGGAACGGTTCTTTCAGATCCTCGGCGATCTCGGGCGAACGCCACCAGCCTTCCCGATCGAGCGCGGAAAGCGCTTCGCGGTCATGCTCGTCAAGCGCCATCGAGTTGGGATTGGCGCGTTCGTGATTGAGCCAATTGGCGAAGTTCGGCGCCGGAGAAAGCGTCACGAAGCTTGCGACCCTCGGAACTTCCCGTGAAACCTCCTCAACCACCTGCTTGATGAGAAAATGCCCGAACGTCACGCCGGCAAGGCCGCGCTGACAGTTGGTGATCGAATAGAACACGGCGGTGGTCGCCCGCTGCGGCTCCACCAGTTCGCGCTTGTCGGAGAGGATCGGCTCAATGGCGCCGGGGATTGCGCGGGTCAGCGCCACTTCCACGAAGATCAAAGGGTCATCGACCAGGGCCGGATGAAAAAACGCGTAGCAGCGGCGATCCGGCGGATCGATGCGCCGGCGCAAATCGGCCCAGTCCCTGATCGCGTGGACGGCCTCGTAACGGATGATCTTTTCCAGGATTGCCGCCGATGTGGACCAGTCGATGCGGCGCAGTACCAGAAATCCGCGATTGAACCACGACGAGAACAAGTGGACGAAATCATTGTCGACGACGCCGAGATCGTCGCGATGATCCATGGCGTCGAGCAATTGTTCGCGCATGCGCACCAGCGCCGCGGTGCCGCCCGGAGCGAGATTGAGCCGGCGAAACAGTTCGAGCCGCCGCGGCTCGCTGGCAACGTGAAGTTCGCCCGCCGTCTCGTCAGACGGCGCTTGGCGCCAGGCTGCGATGGCG
>JBAPZR010000834.1:0-3256 GCA_049285335.1 Xanthobacteraceae bacterium
GGCTTAAGGGCGCCGATCGGGTAAAGTTTTAGGACACGGAGCGCGTCCCTCCAAGGGAGAGGTGATGAAACTTGCTCCTAAAGCTCATATGGCACGACTTCATCCGATATGAACGCTATCAATCTCACAAACCGCACCGCGATCGTCACCGGCGGCGCGCGGGGCATCGGATTTGCGGTCGCCAAACGGCTGGTGGAATCGGGCGCCGCGGTCGCGTTGTGGGATATCGATGCAAACGCACTCGATAAGGCGACCGGGCTGCTCAAAAGCGATGGCCGCGTTCACGGCGCAATCATCGATGTGACCGATGAAGCCGCTGTCGCGCGCGGCGTCGCGACCGGTATCCGCGATCTCGGTAAGATCGATATTCTGATCAACAATGCCGGGATCACCGGCGGCAATGCGCCGCTGTGGGCGCTTCCGCCCACGATCTGGCGGCGAGTCGTCGAGGTTAATCTGATCGCTGCCGTATCTCGTCTGCCGCGCCGTCGTGCCGCACATGATCGCGGCCAGTTACGGGCGCATCGTCAACATTGCCTCGATCGCCGGCAAGGAAGGCAATCCGAATGCGTCGCACTATTCGGCTTCGAAAGCGGGCCTGATCGGCCTGACCAAATCGCTCGCCAAGGAATTGGCGACGACTGGCGTTCTCGTGAACGCCGTCACGCCGGCGGCGGCGAAGACCGAGCTGTTCGGCCAGATGAAACAAGAGCACATCGACTACATGCTCTCGAAAATCCCGATGAACCGCTTTGTCGAAGTCGAGGAAGTGGCGGCGATGGCGGCGTGGCTCGCCTCGGAGCAGTGTTCGTTTTCGACCGGCGCGGTCTTCGACATTTCCGGCGGCCGCGCCGTGTATTGAGGCAAAGCCCAAGAATCTGGGCCCGGGCGGGCGGATTTGGCGCTTCGCGCAGGCTTCAGGGTGCGCCCTTGACCCCATCGGCGGCCCGACGTTACATCGTGCCGGTATTGGCAAGCCGGTTTCGGGCGGTTAGCTCAGCGGAAGAGCACTTCCTTGACATGGAAGGGGTCAGAGGTTCGATCCCTCTACCGCCCACCATTTGATCTCAGCAGCTTCAGCGGAACTTGGGCAAGTCGAATTAGGCGCACAGTTGGTGCCCGTGGCGCCGCGCGGATGCCGCGCGGCTCATCGGCATGCGAGCGCGCCGTTACTTCGTCTCAATGACGCCGTTCGGGCTCGCTTTGTCGACGATGTCGGGCAAATACTGCGCCAGGATTTTGAGCGCCGCGTCGACCGGCAGGCCGAGGTGCCGGGCGAAGTCCTGCACCTGCGCGTTGCCGAGCACC
The DNA here is from genome assembly GCA_049285335.1 of Xanthobacteraceae bacterium. GTDB lineage: Bacteria > Pseudomonadota > Alphaproteobacteria > Rhizobiales > Xanthobacteraceae > BOG-931. The sequence continues at coordinate 1,309 of JBAPZR010000834.1, forward strand.
GCTTTGAGCTGATCTTCGGTAATCGGAATATTCGCGCCGGGGCCGAGCCAGGATTGCACTTGGGCGTTCAGGCCGCCCTTCTGCAGTGCGGCGACAAGCCCGTTGAGGTCGTGATATTGCGTCTTGGCCAGCACCGCATTGATGGCGACGGGCAGCGCCGCCGCTTCCACTTGGCCCAGCGCTCCCTTCAGAGCGTCGCCGATATTAAGCCCGTCCAACAGTCCCATTGAAAATCTCCTCCGTGCGCAGGATTGCCGCCGCTCGGCACGCAAACAGCGGCAAGCGATTAGCCTAGTCGAACGCGCTTGGCCACGCCAGAGCGCAATCGTTTCAAACTGAATCGATATTTGCTTACGCCGCCGGCTTGCGCGCGAAAAGGCCGTAAGCGGCGATCACGGCAAGAACGAGCGAGATCAGAACATTGTAGGCGGCCAGCGATAAGCCGAGAAAGCGCCATGCGGCTTCGTCACAACGCACCACATGCACGCCATGCAATTGGTCGAGCAGCGATCCGCCGGTCGTGAGATTGGTCAGCGGTCCGCTGCAGTCCGGCGGCCCGGGCCACCAATGCCATTCGACGCCGGCGTGATAGGTGCCGAGTACGACATTGCACAAGGCGGCGATGAGGATGACGGCGAAACCGACGATGATGAGCTTCTGCGGGGCTCGCGCCAGCGCTGCGATTCCGAGCAAGAGCGAAAGTGGGATCATCACATGGTACGGGATGCGCTGCGTCAGGCAGAGCGGGCAGGGCGGCAGTTTGAGCCCATATTCGAAGAACCACGCCCCGGCGAGCGTCGCCAGGCTCAGGGCGAACACGGCAAAGGCCGCAGAGGCGGCGGGCTCGGCGGAAATCCGGTCGATCCAGCGTTCTTTCATCGGCGGCCTGCTTGCTCTGCCAAATCCCGGTCGGTAACGAGCAATTTGCAAGCCGATTTGCAAGTCACTTTTGCAAGTCATTTTTGCAAGTGACCTTGCAAGTGACCTTGCAAGTGGATCGCGAGCCGCTCGCAATTGGGATCGCGAGGCACTTTGCAAGCGGGGACTCGCAAGCCTTCGGGCCGCGTGCAAGCGGCCGCGATGGACGCGGCCGCCGGCCGACGATATAGAAGCAGGCCATGCCCGTGTGGCGGAACTGGTAGACGCGCACGACTCAAAATCGTGTTCCGCAAGGAGTGGGGGTTCGATTCCCTCCACGGGCACCATCACTAAAATTCGATTTTGATTCTACTGAAGTTTTTCTTGAAAAAGTCCCACCGCTAAAAAGCCGAATCCAACCGTGTCTGCTTCCGGCGACAAGTTGGTGTATCGGCGCGGTTTCATGTCCGCTTTTGGGGGTAAAGCGGACATTTCGTCGGGCAGTACCAAATGTCTCCTGATGACCCAAAGCGGAAATCGGGCCATCGGGACCAGGACGCGAAGCTGTTCGGCGTAGACCGCAAAACCATTCGCAAGCGAATTTCGGTGGGGTAAGATCGCACAAATGCCCGACTCCCCGCGCTACGACGTATTGTTGTTGAACGACAACGACACGCCGATGGAGTTTGTCGTAATCGTGTTGGAACGCTTCTTCGGGATCCCTTACGGCGTAGCCGTTGCGCACATGTATCGCATCCACAATACGGGGAAAGCTATCTGCGGCACTTACTCGTGCGAAGAAGCCGAGAATAAAGTGGCGGATGTCCTCGCGTTTGTCGCCGAGCACAAACATCCGCTCCAATGCATTCTTCGGCAAGAAGACTAACGCTACGGCTCAGGACTGGGGGCCAGATATCGCAACAAAACACTCTCGTGGAAGAGCTAAGACCGGCAGCATTAAATGCTGAAACCAAACTGTAACGCAGGAGCACAAAAGCCATGGGTGAACCAGCCTACTCCTACGCGACGCACCTAAACATCAAGTTTGACCCTCTCAAGCTGATCGACGTGTCTTCACTAGCCAAGGACG
>JBAPZR010000835.1:0-5650 GCA_049285335.1 Xanthobacteraceae bacterium
GTTTAGCAACTCGCGATACATTGGTGCGATGCCAGCTCTTGATTTTCTCACCAACCCACCAATAGCAATGTTTCACCAATTCAGTAGTAGTCAGCGGCTTGCCTCCATATAACCGGAACGCCCATCGGATTCGCCTTTTAAGCCGACCCTCACGGTGATCCGTAAAGGGCGCTCGGCGGGAGCGCATCTTGGCCATCCGAGCCGCATCTCAGGTTTTAACCGCTTGGCATTTAGGTTGAAGGAATGAGCCAGTTCTATGCGAAGGCTGAAGATGAAGAGAGGTGTTTGCAATCCTCGATAACTCGACGGCCAGTCATGGTGAATGGTCTGACGACTGAAGGGGAAATCCGCCCATTCTCCGGAACTGTTCAGGCGGTTGAGAAGGGTCACACGCAATACCCCGACTATCCGCTTCGGATCACGATGAAATAGACCCCAACGCCCCTTCAACTAACTTTGCTGCTCGCTATCGATAGTGTCTCCGAACTTCTCAGTAAGATCGGCCAGCCTCAGCCAAGCCTGAGCCATATTGAGCAGTACGAGTTTGCCTTCGGGTTTGAAAAATTCCTTGGCCATTTCTACGCAGTTGGCGGCGTTGCGCATATTTTGGCCCGCTGATTGCGATCTGCGCGGGGTAATAGCATTATCGGCGTATGGGCAGCACCCGCATTCGATCATCGACACTTGATCCATTCGCGACGGCGTCGGCTCGACAAGAGCTTTCTTCACCTGCTTCCAAACCATCCGCGCTGGGATCGAGCGAGATAATGGTCCGTCGCCATTTATCCTGCGGGCCGTGATCACGCAACGTTGACTGAAAGTAAAATCCTCGCAATTTCGCCGGTGTTCTCTTATCTAGATCAGTGTCTTATATTAAGGGCGTGAAAGATTGACCCCTGGGTATAGGAGCTATTGCTATTTTCCCAATCCCGAAGCGCCATTTGTCAATACAAAGAAACCTCATCGGAATCCTTGTTTCGGCGGAGGTCCTTCTCGCGTCGTTAAATATAGTACACGCGCAATCACCCTCTTTGCTTCCATCACAAGACAACCCAGATCTTTTTTCAGTTAAAATCTGTCAGGATCGCCAGGTGCTATCCATCATCGCATCATCAGCCTCTGCGATGTTGAAAACAAAGGTCGTTATTGCAAATGGAATGCAGGCAGACGACATTCACCTTGATGGTGTCTATGTAAATGAGCGTGTTGTCTATTGTTCCATGACCATGGCTGCCAATAGAGTAACTGACACGGTGAGATACATTATCGGCTCTAAAGATAATTCGTATCTTATCTTGTTAGGTGGCAATAAAGGCTCGAAGCTATTTCCCAAAGAAATATCATTGGAGCCGCTTCCTTCGATGTAATGATCGTCGGATTACTTGAATGAAGGGCGAACTGATCACGCCGAGTGCGAGACGAACTAAAAATCGCGGCGAGGATTACCACGCAAAAGACCGCAACGGCTTCACTTCCAGTTCGATAAACCAACGCTGCCGTCCGGGAAAACGAAACCGACGTGCTACGATTCTCACCCAACAGAATTGAGGATTTGCAAAAAATCCTTCTTGGCTACCGCGACAACATGAAAGTCGAAATTGAAAGCGGCGTCGCGGTAACCGCAAAAACCGTGGCGGACCTTCGCGCACTCCCCACTTGGCCGGACGGCTTGGTCTTAGTTCATTGACGTTGACCTCGACCCTCGATTAAGCGTCGTGAGGGTAGAGCGAGCCTCCTGATCCGACTAAGCCTAACCACTGCATCCACCGAACGCCGCGCCCGAAGCTTAAGCCGATCCATAAATGCCGCGACTCTACGTCGCTTACCGATTTGTCACGAAACAGCGAAGGATTCTGACGAGTTCTCTCGCCGAGGGCGATAATTATTAATACAAGGAGAAAATCCGATGAGGAAACAAGCAGCTTTCCTATCAGCGGCTGCGTTGCTGCTGTGTAGCGCGGCAACGGCATCGGCGTCGTAAGTCCTTTCCTCGATCTGTGGATGAGGGCGATGCCAGAAAATGTAGGCGAGCACCGATCGGTTCCCCGGGTTCTGCTGTCACAGTGTCAGCGGTACACCGGCCCAAGATAGGGGTCTACCCACCTTCATCTGCCGACGGTATATCCTTTTAAGTATTACGTTACCGATGGCGATTTGGTCTATTCGGTCGCTGGTTCGAATCCAGTCCGGGAGCCATTGCTTGCAAACAACAACGAATCAGCAAGGCGACATTCAAGCCTAGCCAGAGCGGCAACCCGAAGGGCAGACCGCCAGAGCCCGTGACGGTAGGCTTAAGAGCCCAAAGCCGCCCTTGCCGCCGCCAAAGCACGTGGGGTGAAGCTGGGTGGGCCTAAGCTGCCGATAGCTCGCAAGAATGCCGTCGCGTCAATCAAGGCCAGCGCCGATCTTCAAGCGGCGAACGTGATCCCGATCATCCGCGAAGTTCAAAAGACTGGCGCTTCGACGTTGAGAGAACTTGCAAATGCGCTCAACGCTCGCGGGATTCCTACGGCCAGACGTGGCAAGTGGCACGCGACGTCTGTTCGAAATGTATTGTCACGGGCAAAGACTTGACCAGGACGCGCATCCATAAATCGTGACTTGAACGGCTTCAATGGTATCGAGGGTAGTTGCCGACAATTTCGCATACTATGATAGCATGACTACATCGACCTCCGGTGCTGCGAGCGAATACCTCCGTGATCTTCGCCCTACCTCATGAAGAAGATCGAAATGACAACTAGCACACATCGCTATCACGGACATGAACTTGCACTTCATCGCAAGAACGATGACCGTTATCAGGTTGTGATTTTCGACTCTAAGGGCAAGCGAGTCGCCTCGACAGCCATCCACCTGGAGCGACGGGGCGCTCTCGCCGAGGCATCGCAATACGTCGATCACCTTCTAATGAAGCGACTGGCCTCATTGCGAACCATTTGATTCATTTCCCCTCGTCATTCATATTCCCTTCCGCATCAAGAGAAGGACTGGCACCTTCACCAACCTGCCTAAATCGCGGCAAGGTGGTTTCCCAAAACAGGGGATGTGGCCGAAAATGGCAAACGTAGCAGCCAGTGGTACGCCAGCCCTTCAGAAACGTGGAGGGCAACATGGCCGAAGAATTTCCGTATTGTTCTGAACGTCTACTCAAGATGGACCGCCGCGATTTGTTGTCCACGGCAGTAGGCATAACAGCGGCTAGTATCGTGCCGGATATAACCCCTTCGGAAACCGCCTCCGTTGTTTCCGTCCAATCGGTTGCTACAGCTTCCGAAGGGATTCTGAATGTTTGCGCTACGACGGCCCGGCGTGTTGCAGAAATCAGGCGCAGAAACGAAACACGGCGGGAAGCTAAATTGGACCTTCTGCCGATAGTGAAAGAACTACGGCGGATGAAGGAAACGGAAGACGGCCAGAAGTTTTCGGACGCTTTCGGCAGGTTCGCGGCAAAGTATTCCAAGTCCGTATGGGATGAAGTGCTGAAGCCCCGGCGTGAAGCTCTTGGCGATCCGAACTGGAAACCAAAGTATTGGAGCGAAGGTGTCGGATATCACGGCGAAGTTGACAGAAGGCTACGGGAGCGGTTTGAGGCGGAGCGCACACAAATCAAGAGAGGTTAGCTTGGCTGGCTGCCCTCAGAGGAGCCGATTGGTTGCTGCATAATCACATCGAGAGCGGTCACAAAGCCAAACGCGGTAATAAAAAAATTGGTGGTCAAGGCGGTGATATAAGCGGGCCGGTTGGTATTCGAAGCCGCCTATGATGTAGATCAGCATCGCTGCGATTGTGGACAAGAAGCGACTGCATCGTAACGTGCTTGCGATCAGGAAGATAAAAGTAGGAAAAGTGCGCGACGGGAGCGGCCAAATTGGGGTCTTGCCCTACTGATGCGACCCGCGGAGGCCGCTGCCGCCGTGCCGTTCTGAAAATTCGCCGCTATGCCAACGCCCAAACGTATGCGTGAGCAATCTTTGCGGCATACTGGCCCGGTGGGTCCATACAAAGCCTCCGTGCCTGATTTACACAATAGATATTCTCAGATTGGGGTGGGGTTGTTGTCAAGGTTTACTTCCTAGTTCCGCTCGGCGCGCCGCCCAATGGGTGTGCACGCGCCAACAACGCACACGCGGTTCCATGTGCTGCACAACACGCACCGCTATTCGCGGTAAACGCGCGGAGGCACAGGCTTTCAGGACTGCGACTAAAAACTGAGCACCGAGGGAACCACTGCCGTGACGCGGTGTATTCGGAACGCTTGGCCAAGATCAGTGTTTAACTGACAGGTGGAAAACGGCGGTGCCCTGTGCCTCGCTTGCCCAACAATCCAGACCGCGATTTTTCGAGCAGCCAGAGCGAAGACGATGTCGCTGCTGCCATCGCAAATTCATTTGCAACTCCACCACCACGAGTGGACGAGTTGTTTGTAGATACGGGCGTGCGCACAAAAATCGGAGTGCTCATAGCGCAAGCAATGAATAAACCAACAAGGCCGCAACGCCGACACTAAGTCACGCTAATCCTCGATCAAGGAGGATCAGAGCTTCAGCGGTTTGCACATGCCAAATTCTGGTTGGACGCATACGCGGCCCGCGATTGAACACTCACCTCCAGTGCCCGACTTCGTGTGCCTCTCTTGCGGCGACACCATGAAGCACGTCCGAACGATCCCAAGGCTTGGAGTGCGTCCCAAACTGCTCGTCTTCGTCTGCCCTTCCTGCCAAGAAGTCGGGACGACGAATGCGGAGCGGGTAGCGTGAGGCACCTATGTTGGCCGGGGAGTGACGACGTTAGCGAAGCAGACGAGGTTTTATCAGTAGGGTCGGGGAATTTGGCGCAACGTAATGACGCGATTAAGCGCGTTTTCGCCCGGTCGGGAGAAAATGCGCATGATTTCAAAATGGTCGAGAAAGTCCGGGAACAAACTTTGAGTTCCCTTATTTAAGCGTGAGGGGCGGAAGACCACGGTGCCCGATGCAAAATGATTGCGCAAATTATGAACCGGTTGCGTGGTGGTTTACCAGAAGACGACTTGGGAGGGCCCTGAGAGAGGAATATGAACATTCCGACGAAGTGCCGCCGAAATTGCTAATGGAGCAGGACTTGTCAGGTCGGATTCGCGAGCGTGCTTACGAAATATGGATCGCAAGTGGTTATCGCGAGGACGAGGCGGAGCAACATTGGCTGACCGCAGAGCGGGAAATCTTATCGGCTCTGCAATCCGAAGCCGTGGTAAAGGCTCCGGCAAAGCGGATCAGAGGCCGCACGATCAGACCATTTCTCACTCGCCATGCGTTTGAGCCAGAGGCGGTCCGTAACATGTCGCTGGCTTTTGATAGCGTGTGCGAAGCCACTCGGACTCAGAATCGCAGAAATCCCCGCCACAAAGCTTGTTGCGGAAAAAGTCGTCGAGCTAGCCCAACGAGGCGTTCGCGACGTTGCCTCGCTTCGTGCGATGATATTGCAAGAGCTTAACCGGGAAGAATAGGCCACCTCAGTTGGCGGCTTCTTTTGCTTCGACGGAAGTTCTTCGTCCCCCCGATTTGCTGCGGTGCGAATTTGAATCAAGTTGGTTTGTTAAATCCGCACAGCGAAGCCATCGTTGTGCCAAACCGCTCCACATTATCTTGTTCTCTTTGTCACGCGCGAT
>JBAPZR010000836.1:0-2085 GCA_049285335.1 Xanthobacteraceae bacterium
GTGAAGGACGCCGCCCGCCATATGCACGATTGCGGTGGCCTCCGCGACCGGCTGGACGATGCCTGTTTCGTTATTGGCGAGCATCAGCGAAACCAGCGGACGCGGCGTCTTCGCCACTGCTGCCGCAAGCGCGCCGAGATCGAGCCGTCCATCGGCGCCGACCGGCAATTCCTCGATCGCCTCGCGCGCAAACCGGCCACCGCAACGGACCGAGACATGCTCGATGGCCGAAAGCAATAGGCGCGAGCGCGGCCGTCCTTCCCCTGCAATCTCGATCGCCGGCGTGAGCGCCAGCATATTGGCCTCGGTTCCGCCCGACGTGAAGAACACGTCGCCCGGCTGTGCGCCGACCAAGGCCGCGACCTCCTCCCGCGCGGCTTCGACGTGCCGGCGCGCGACGCGACCCTCCGCATGGACCGAGGACGGGTTGCCGGCAACCGCGAGTGCCTCGACGAAGGCCGTCTTAGCGCCCTCGCGCATGGGTGCGGTCGCATTCCAGTCCAAATAGCTGCGCTGGGACATATTGCTTAGGCTTGTTCGTTAAGCTTGCTTTTGGACCCCTGGCCTGTGTTAAAAGTCGCGACCCATGCTGCCACCGGGCCAAGCTCTTCGCCAGTTCCAAAAATACCCTTTGGTTTTAGAGAGTTACGTTCGGCCGCCGGATACGTCAAGCGCGCCGTCCCGAGTCCGCCCCTGACGCCGCCTTACAAGGATCGAGGTTCTTAGCAATGCCCGAGGTCATTTTCACGGGACCCGCCGGCCGCATCGAGGGCCGCTATCATCCCGCCCGACAAAAGAATGCGCCGATTGGCATCGTGCTGCACCCGCATCCACAATTCGGCGGCACGATGAACCATCAGATCATTTATCAGCTGTACTACGCCTTCGTGCATCGAAACTTTTCCGCGCTGCGCTTTAATTTCCGCGGCGTCGGACGAAGCCAGGGCGGTTTCGACCACGGCATCGGCGAACTATCGGACGCTGCCGCCGCGCTCGACTGGGCGCAATCGGTCAATACCGAAGCACGCAGCTGCTGGATCGCCGGCTTTTCGTTCGGCGCCTGGATCGGCATGCAGCTCCTAATGCGCCGACCGGAAATCGAAGGCTTTATCTCGATCGCGCCGCCGGCAAATCTTTATGACTTCTCCTTCCTCGCCCCCTGCCCTTCGTCCGGCCTCATCATCCATGGCGATAAGGACGCCGTGGTGCCGCACCGCGATGTCACTACGCTCGTGGAGAAACTGAAAACGCAAAAGGGCATCGTGATCGAGCAGAAGATCGTCCCCGGCGCGAACCATTTCTTCGACGGCAAAGTCGAGCCGCTGATGACGTCGGTCGGCGCCTATCTCGACAAGCGGCTCAAGGGCGGGCGAGCGACAACCGCGGCGTGATCCTCGTGCCGCGCGCGGAAAGCGTGGCCGTTTCGAAGATCCGCCCTTGATTCGACAGATCAGCGACGCCCCTGACGCGTCAAATGCGCTTGCATTCGCTGCGGCCACGCCGTTCAATACGGGCAAGCTCACGCTTTCAAAAAAAATCCAGTCGAGGAAACGCCATGCGCAGCAAGATCGTGTTGACAGGGCTTCTCGTTCTCGCGGCGGTCGGCATTACCGCTCGCAGCGCCGCCGCGCAAGAAACCGTCAAGATCGGCATCGTCATCCCGATGACCGGCACGTCGGCCGCGGTCGGGCGGGAAATCTCCGACGCCACCAAGCTCTACGTTGCGCAGCACGGCGACACGGTCGCCGGCAAAAAGATCGAGCTCCTCATCAGGGACGATCAAAGCGTGCCTGACAACGCCAAGCGGCTGGCGCAGGAGCTGATCGTCAACGACAAAGTGAATTTCCTCGGCGCGGGTCTCACCCCGAGCGCCATGTCGATGGCGCCGATCGCAACCGAAGCCAAAGTGCCGACTGTGGTGATGGTGTCGGGCACCTCGGTCGTCACCGAGCGCTCCCCCTATTACGTGCGCACGAGCTTCACGCTCGGCCAGCAGTCCGGGATCATGGCGGACTGGGCGATCAAGAACGGCAGCAAGAAAGCGGTCTCGATCCTGTCTGACTGGGCGCCCGGCGCGGAAGCGGG
>JBAPZR010000837.1:0-3803 GCA_049285335.1 Xanthobacteraceae bacterium
CTATATGGCTGCTTTTGGGCTCATCGCGTATTTTGGGATGAAGGCAGTAACCAAGATTGAAGCAACCAAAATTCGCCTGTTTCTTGTCATCGTGATCTTCGGTGTTGGTTTCGGCGCAGCAGCCTTACTGGATCACTTATTGCGTGACCGAACGCCAACCGACAGTCAGCCGAAAGGCGAACAGGATGAAATCTGGCCGCGATGGCATTCGCAGTTTACCGAGCCAATGGTGTATCGACAGTCTGACGCCGTGCCGTACAGCTACGTGGTGTTGCCGCGACCAAGCTTGCGCGCGGCAAGCGCGCCGGCCGCCTTGACTCAAATCAATGACGAAACCGGATGCGGGAGTTGAAAATTTAGTGAGCCGGCCTGGATTTTGCCTCCACTTATCTCGGCCGTGCTAGTGGCCCGAATACCTGGGCCACGAGTTCCCCCCAAACTGACTGCGGGGCCGGATGATGCCGGCCCCGCATTTTCACGGCCGCACACGACTGCCGCCCCACGCCTTGCTCAAATAAACTGGTGTCAGCAACGCCAGCCCCAGAGCCGCCGCGCGGGGGCCTACTGCGATATGGAAGCGTATAGAGCGATTGCAGTGATGCTGGTGACACCAATAACAAACACAACAAACACCCAACCGATAGTGTCGATTTGTGCCGTGCGCTCAGTGCTATTCGTCTGGGGAAAGTACGCCATCGAGATTTCTCCCTCGGCCACCACCACCCCGCGGCAGCTTAATCGTTAGGCTGGTACGTCCTCAACTGACTTATTTGACAGGAATTGTTCGCGGAACGTCTCGGGTCTATTGCGCTTTTTCGGTCTGTTGCGTTTTTCCGTAGCGTTCACAAAGCTGCAGCCGTAGCCGGGCAGGCTCGGGTTGTCCACAGGGGGGACCTCAAGCTGCGTTCACCGGAGTAATAATGAAGTCGTGGAGACTGTTGCGCGAGCAGATTTGTTATGGGACGATGAGGCGCGTGGCCTCTGCGTGCGCGTCTACGGAGACGATTCAAAATCATTCGTTTTTGTCTATCGCACTGGCGACCGCCAGCGCTTCATCAGAATAGGAACGTCTCCGCCGTGGTCACTCCGGACGGCGCGAGCTAGGGCAAAGGAGCTGCGTTCGATCCTCGACAAGGGACGCGATCCAGCGAGCGAGAATGGAGGAGGTAAAATCCCGAAACCTCATCCAATACATCGCCGAGAATCTTTCTACGAAGGCATAGGCACTAGCCGCCAGCCTACTCACCCGCGACGAGGCGCCGGTTGTCGCCGATCCGCGACGGGATCACCGCAATCAAAGCGCAGCAGTGCTGTGTGAAAGCGTGTGACCATTAATTTATCATCTACTGTTCTCAATTCCGCCGCGAGTCCCGGTTCCGATGATGGCGTTGGGGACAGGGGGATGGGCGAGAAGTCGTCGGCCTTGGGGTCGTCGACGGACGTTCTAAGCATATTCATGATCAGCTATGAGGGTACCGTCGGATTGAAGCCGACGTGGAAAGCGAATCTTTGCTTCCTGCTTTTCGTCGCCACCATTGTTAGTGGCAGCATTCTTGCCTTGATCACAAAACGACGGCAGCCGACCTGCTCACATTCGTCGTTGGAGCGGCTCGCGCATATCGCGCGGATGATCATGCCATGCCTGAGTCGCGGCGTTTTCGGCCACCTTGGTCGGTGGAGGATCGCGCGAGTTGCTTCGTGGTCAAGGACCAAGGGGGTCAAGAACTGTCTTACATCTATTATGAGGATGATCCCACGCGGCGATCGATCGTAAAGCTACTGAGCCGTGACGAAGCGCGATCGATAGCGGCAGCAATCGTCAAGCTGCCGGAGATGGCATAGGGATGATCCAGCAATAAATGCGCCAATCGAAGCCAAAGGCAGCCGTGACGCTGGGCCTATCACTCCGATACTAACTAACTCCTCGTTCGATCCCGAGGAGATCAAAATTCTCGTCTCGGCATTTGATGCGGCCTGGGAGGCGGTCAAGAGTTCGGGTGGTACCCTCTCCAGGTCCCCCTATGCTCGCCCCATTCGTGAGGTGCTTGCAAAGCGGATCATTGAAATGGCACGACGCGGCCAAAGTAACCCGCACAGCCTATTTGAGGATGCTGTACAATTCCTCTCCGCAAACTACAGAAGCTAGGTTTTGCGGAAGGAGTAAGCCTGCGAGCATTGCAGCTTTAAGTTTTCCAAAGAGATCAGCAATACTCGACCAGCGTTTGCCAGAACACGAACAGGGCCACGATAGCCGGCAGCACAAGCGTTGCAAACTCCATCTGAACAAGCGTAAAACCGGCTGCGCTATCGCAGTCCCGTCTTGCCGTGCAGCGCCGAGTAACCGGGCGGCGGATCTCCACAGAAGTACCCTGTCAGCGCGCGTTGCTCGCGGGCTAACCGCAAGCGCATCGCGCTCGGCCAACAGGTCCTCCGGAACGCGGTTCGAAGCGGCGTGGCGCCCTGATCCGAAGCCTGCAATTTAAAGTCGTGTGCTGGCGCTCACACACATGCAATTTGTGCGCTTCAACGATCCAACTTTTGATCTAGCGCAACCCAGCCGCACGGAGATACTCTTAGATGCCGTCGGGGAAGTCTTGTAGCGCTGGAGGGCGCCGATGATGTCACCCGACGAAGTTAGAGCGTGCTAACCGGCTGTATGCAGCCTACTACACGTCATGCGGAATCAGTCCCTACCGAAGAATGCTGGCATCTCTTGTCCAGTTGTGCCACGGCCTTTTCAAGGAATCGTTCGCGCAGATATCTTGGGCTGAACTCAAGACACTAAAGTAATCAGCATCGCAAATTGGAATGCTCCACAACTCACCAACAAGAGTGAGAGGGCTACGAAGGATATCCGACAATGAATCAACACCAAACCGGCTTTGACGTTATGGCTATGGCAACAGTCGTGAAGCAACCTGTTGAATGATGCGCCGCCGGACAAACGCGAAGCAGTGCTGACGACCGCTCATTCTATGATTGCACGCGATTTAGCCTCCGATTTCGTGATGTCGGCCGGCCACACGCCGGAAATAATGTCCGAAGTAATGGAGCTGAAGGCTAGGGCAATTTACCGCTTCACGCGCAACATCACCAACAATAACAGCCCCGAAGACGCAGCAAACCTCTTGTTTCGCCGTCACAGCGGCATCGGCGGCAGTGGCTATCTCGATGAAATACTAGAGCCGACAGTGAGGTCGACGGTGGAGAGTTCCACTCATTCTTGAACGTGAGCCTTGGCAACGCCTGAATGCAGCGGCTCGCGATGGCGACATCAACGAGGCGGTGATCGCCTTGCGGCTGGTGTTGCAGCTCGAGCGGGTGCCGTGCCTGCCGCAGTGAGTTTCGTCGTCTGGCCGCCTCGTTATACGAACGTTGTCGCGCTCGATATCAACGCTCAATAGGCCGAAAGATGCACTTCAACCGAGGATGACTTCGGCGTCGCGGAGAAGTGGCCGCGCGATGACGTTGACGGAAGTATTCTTCCTCGCTTGGGCGATCGTTTCACTACTCGTGGTCTTTGTGCTGCTGCGCTTCGGGCGCCGATAAAGCTTCGGCCGCAATGACAGGTTCGTTATCCGAAATACCCGAAATGATTCGCTTTCTGCCAGGCCGCGAGCGTAGGCTCACTTATCACCGGCAGCGGCTCTGCCTAGGCGTCGGTGGCTGAGAGACTGTGCTTGATGTGCTGCTTATCACTGGTCGTACCGTTAAAGCCCGGATTGGTCCTTTCCATATGGAGGGGGCTAAGAAAAAAGGCGCTCCGGTCACGCCCACAACCGAAGTCTATGCGGATGAAATCT
>JBAPZR010000838.1:0-3072 GCA_049285335.1 Xanthobacteraceae bacterium
CGCACGGCGAGCCGCTCGGGCCTGACGACACAAAGAAGACGAAAGAACGCCTCGGCTGGCCGCCCGAGCCGGCGTTCTACGTTCCCGACGACGTACTTGCGTTCTATCGCGATCTTGGCAAGAAGGGTGCCGATCTCGAAGCGCAATGGAAAACGACCTATCTGCAATGGAAGAAAGAGAATCCGGAGTTAGCCGAACAGTTCGAACGCATCGAGCGAGGCGAGCTGCCGAGGAGCTTGCCGTGGCCGCGGTTCACGCCGGAGAACGGAGCGGTCGCAACACGCGATTCAGGTGGCGCGACCATGAACGCGATCGCTGCGTCGCTGCCGGAGCTCGTGGGTGGTTCTGCTGACCTCGACCCGTCGACGAAAACGTACCTCAAGAGCCAAGGCGACTTCGAGCCCAACAGCTATGCCGGGCGCAACATTCACAACGGAGTGCGCGAGCACGCTATGGCCGCCGTCAACAACGGCATCGCGTATCACGGCGGCTTGCTTCCGTTTTCCGCAACCTTCTTCAACTTCGTCGACTATCTCAAGCCTGCGCTGCGCCTGACTGCGCTCGCGCGTATTCATCACATCTACGTCTTCACGCACGATTCCGTTTTTCTCGGTGAAGACGGGCCGACGCACGAGCCGATTGAACAGCTCGCCATGCTGCGCGCGATCCCAAACCTCAACACGATTCGTCCAGCCGATGCCATCGAGGTTGAGGAAGCTTGGAAGCTCGTGATCGAGCCGAAGAGCGGGCCGTGGGCGCTTGTTCTCACGCGACAGAAAGTACCGTTTCTAGGCGCGCGAAGTGCGCCGGTCGAAAAGGGCGCCTACGTTATCGCCGACGCGAACGGATCGCCCGACCTCGTCTTGATCGCGACGGGGTCCGAAGTCTCGCTCGCGCTCGAGTCAAAGAAGCTGCTCGATGCGCGGGGCATAGACACGCGGGTCGTTTCCATGCCGTGTTGGACGCTCTTTGCCAAGCAGCCGCAATCCTACCGTGACGAGGTGCTACCGCCCGAAGTAACCGCGCGCATGTCCATCGAAGCCGCCGCAACTTTCGGCTGGTCCCGTTGGGTCGGCGATAAGGGCGTCACCTTCGGGATCGATCGTTTCGGCATGTCGGCTCGCGCGGCCGATATCGCAAAGGCGCTCGGGTTCACACCCGAGGCAGTCGCCAAACTCGCTCAAGATTCGTTCGATTTCGCCACTCGTTAAAGTTCTGCGGGTAGTTTCGAACCGTATAGCGGCCGGCAAGACTATATGTCTGCTCAAGTGGTCTCGCAGCACCTTGCTTTGGAAGGCGGGATAGATTGAGGGCGCCTGGTCGTGGCGGTTCGACCTATCGGGGATTCTGAAGTGCGTGGCGCTCGCTCAGAGGTTGCTCGCAGGTATCGCCAGCACCGCCCCAAGCCTCTCAAACAATGCGAAGTCTTGCAGCGCTCTCGCCTGCACGAGTGATAATCGTCCAGCCTTGTCCGGGGCCATCACCAATCCAACCTTGTCCCTCTGCGTAGGCAAGGGCCGACGAAAGTTCCGAGCCCCGCAATGACACATCTCTCACGGCTATGTCGTGAACCCACGCCTTCACCATCAGCGTGTTGGAATTTGCGCCGGCGGCGACCAAAGCTTTTAAAAGTCGTATGGCGTTCGCGCGATCCACGGGAAAGAAGCCGCCAATATGCTGCGGCCCGGGCTTACTGGGGGAGCGGCATCTTTTTCAATTTAGAATGCGACGCGTAACCGAAAGCAATGGATTACAGATGGCGCATTGATTTAGCTCAACGCACTGTCAATCGCACCAGACGCGCCGCGTGGCGCAGAATGTCTGTTTTTGGCACAAAGCGGACATTTGCCTCCATAGTGATCGATGTCCGCTTTCGGGGGTAAAGCGGACATGCCGCGAACGTGATGTGATGTCCGCTTATGACCCAAAGCGGACATCAATGTGCTCGTTTGCTGCGATGCGATGCGTCGTATTGGACTTTTAGCGCGCAGGTAGTCCGGCCGGGCGGTCATCCACAGCCCCAGAAGGGAATTGAGTAATGTGGCTGCTATAATTAGTCGCGGTGAAACCCAAAGCTGGGGGCAGCCCATGATGCGAAACGGGTTGTACGCTCTTGCGGGCGCGGCGATGTTGGCGACGTCGGCATTACATGCTTCTCTGGCCGCCGCCCAAACGCAGCAACAGATCGACTGGTGTGACAACAGTGGCAATGCATTTTCGGTCGATCAGCAGCTCGTCGGCTGCACGGCGATCGTGCCGCTGGCTACAGCAACCGCTGCTGGGCGTATTCCGACAAAGGCGATCCTGATCGGGCCATTACCGACTGCAACGAAGCGATCCGGCTCGATCCCAAATTAGCCAACGCTTACCTCAACCGTGGCAAAGCGTACGGTGATATGGGCGATTTCGACCGGGCCATCAGCGACTACGATCAAGCGATTGAGCTCAATCCAAAGTCTGGCATGGCCTACAACAATCTTTGTGATGCGTATCTTGACAAAGGAGATAACGACCGCGCCATCGGCGATTGTAATCGGGCGATCCAGCTTGATCCCACACTCGCCATCGCCTACCGCAACCGCGGCAACGCATACAGATACAAGGGCGAGGCCGGTAGCGCCACGGCAGACTATAATCAGGCGATCGAGCTTAATCCCAAATTTTCTCAGGCTTATCTTGCTCGCGGACTGTTAAGTCTCGACGCGGGAGAGCTCCCCAAAGCCTTGGCCGACATCAATCAGGCAAGTGCACTTAATTCTGAAGACCCCTATACGGCACTGTGGCTCGACATCGTGAACAAGCGCAGTAAGCTGCCTAGCAGGCTCGGAGAGGCGACGGCGCAAATCGACATGACTAAGTGGCCGGCGCCAGTCATCCACCTCTACCTTGGCCAGATGACACCAGAGGCTGTAGTTGCCGCAGCCACGGACCCGGATGCTTCCAAACAAAAGAGCCAAGCTTGCGAGGCCAATTTCTTTAGCGGTGAACTGGCGTTGCAGCAGGGCAAGAAAGACGAGGCTACTCGCCTGTTCCGGATTGCTGATGACGGCTGTCCGAAAGATTCCTTTCAAT
>JBAPZR010000839.1:0-2318 GCA_049285335.1 Xanthobacteraceae bacterium
TGATTTCACCGATCTGTATGCTTTCCCCAAACCCGGCAACGCGAGCAAGTCGATCCTGGTGATGAACGTGCACCCGTCTGCCGTCGTGAACCCGCCGGGTCCCACCACTGCCGAGCCCTTCGCGCCCGAGGCGCTCTACGAGCTCAAGATCGACACGAACGGCGATGCCGTCGCCGATATCGCATACCGGGTGCGATTCTCGGCCTCCGAGGACGGCTCGCAAACTGCCACGCTGCGCCGAGGAGAGGGTGCAGAGGCCGCCGGGACCGGCGACGGCGGCGAAATTATCCTCAAATCAGCACCGGTCTCGACGGGTCGGGACGCACGGGTGACGGAGACCGGCGAGTACCGCTTCTTCGCGGGCTGGCGCAGCGATCCCTTCTTCTTCGACACGCTGGGCATGTTGAACAACCAGCAGTTCACCGGTGACGATTTCTTCGCAGACAAAGATGTGTGCAGCATCGTACTGGAAGTGCCTAACTCAGATTTTGGGACTAAACGGGTTGGCGTGTGGGCCCGCACGCTGATCGGGGTGGCCGAGGACTGGGTCCAGGCCGACCGCGGCGCGTTGCCCGCGCAAGCTGTCTTTCTTGTTGGTACGGAGAGAGACGCCTACCTGACGGCTGAGCCTGCGGACGATGACCGCTTCGTTTCCGTCTTCGCACATGCTCTGGAGCACTCGGGTGGGTATGCACCGGAGGAGGCAAGGCGAGCGGCACGGACACTGCTGCCGGACGTGCTGTCCTATGACCCCAGCCGCCCAGCATCCTTCCCGAGCAATGGCCGGACGCTCACCGACGACGCCGGTGACGCCTTCGTGGCTGTCTTCACAAACCGAAAGGTGACGGAGGACAAGGTAGGGCCCCACAGCGATCTGCTTCCCGAGTTTCCCTATGTGGGCCCGCCTCACCAAGCGGCGTGATGAAAGCGCCGAGTCAAACCACGGCAAGTCTAAAATGAAATGGGAATGATAAGGGAAACAAAAATGGAAAACCAGAATTCACCAGCAACAAAGACCATGGAGATACGGCTAGCTTGGCGCTCGCCCGCGTATTGGCGAGTCACATTTGATCACCCGCCGCTCAACATCTTCGGTCCGGAAGGCATTTTGCAAATGACCGAGATCATGACGGCGCTCGAAACTGACGAGCACGTCAAAGTCGTGGTTTTTGACAGCGCTGTTGAAGGTTTTTTTCTGAATCATTCAGACTTCCTTGGAAAGCTCGAGGATCTGACCGGCCTACCTCCCGGCCCGACCGGCTTGCAAGCTTGGCCGGATATCCTCGTGCGCCTGAGTCGTGCACCTGTTGTATCGATAGCGTTGATTCGGGGGCGGGCGACTGGCAACGGAAGTGAGATTGCGCTTGCCTGCGACATGCGTTTTGCGAGTCGTGAAAAAGCCATCCTGTCGCAGTTCGAAGTCGGTGCTGGTCTGGTACCTGGCGGCGGACCCATGGCGCGATTGCCGCGCCTCATCGGAAGGGGACGCGCCCTGGAAGTGCTTTTGGGCGCGGACGACATTCGAGCCGACTTGGCCGAGCTCTACGGCTATGTGAACCGGTCGTTACCGGATGCTGACCTTGACGAGTTCGTCGATGCGCTTGCGACTCGAATCGCCTCGTTCGACAGGCGGGCAATTATCGATACCAAGCGCCTTGTCAACGCAGCGAGTTTGCCGCCCGATGTCGAAATCGGAGCCGGGTGGGATGCGTGCATTGATTCGTTTGTGCGACCAGCCGCGCAAGAGAGGATCAAGACGTTGATTGAGCGAGGTTTTCACAGACCCGGCGACGTAGAAAATCGCTTGGGATACTACGTGGGACAACTTGGGCGCTGAGCATTTGTAAACCGAAGGAGCTTTCTAACCGCACTCAGAACTAACGCAGCTCTTTTGCCATATGGATCGCCGCTGACCTGATTATGCGGCGGACGCTGTTCTTGAAATACTTCATTTGTATTGATGCGATAACGCTCGACTATCGACGGCAATTCGCGAGATCGCACCTCGACGCATTGCATAGGCGGGGGTTATCGAATCCATAAGGACTCGGCATTTCACCGACGGCCACCTTGTCGATATTGCTACGCCAGGTATTTCGCGAAAAAAGCAATGGAACCATGCCTCTGCGAGTACCTTGAAGCAAACAGGAGAGAAACTATGAAGAAGCAAGTACTGACGACCGTGCTCGGCGCTGTGGTTATGCTAGGCACAGCCAGCACTTTGTTCGCTCAAAATGGTCTCCCGACGGGCGGCTACCCGTCGGTGGCGGGCGGCGCGGCTGGCAATTCCGGTATTGCACCCGGACCAGTTCACTTCC
>JBAPZR010000840.1:0-2282 GCA_049285335.1 Xanthobacteraceae bacterium
GGATCGCGGCCAAGCGCCTGTTGCACTTGCAGCGCTAAACCGTTCATGCCCTTTCTCATGTCGGTGCGGCCGACCGCCAGCCACACCCGAACCCCAGCGGGAACCGGTATCATCGCGTCGGTCGTAGCGCCGCGACCAACGCCTTCAGAGCCGGGATCGGATACTCGGCGCCGATCTCCAACCGGGTGCCATCCGGCAGCGTCATGATGGCGTGCCGCGACATCACGGGCGTTTCAAATCGCACCTTTGCCGGCGTCGAGGCATCCTCAATCATAACCGGGATGAGCTGCGGCCGATCCGTCACGACGTTGTCGGGACGACTCTCCCCAAACCGCTTGCGCCAGGCATACAGGCAACTCTCGGCAACGCCGTGTTGGCGCGCCACTTGGGCAACGATCGCGCCCGCCCCAAACGCCGCGCTCACCAACCGGCGCTTCTCGTCTTCGCTCGAGCGCCGCCGCCGTTCAGTTCCCGTGATGATCTCGACCTGATGTACCAACGGAGCCTCCTTATAGACTCCATTGCAGCCTCCACTACCTCATGCCACCACTCAAGGCGGCCTACGCCGGCTTTCGTTTACCCACAATTTCTGCTCCAAGCATTGCACCGAGGACGATGTCGGTCAGACGAGATAACCCACGCCACATGACTGTGTTACCCGGTGGAGGATCGTTAGCACGGGCGAGATAACCACCGAGCCTGGCGATTTTGGTCAGATAAGTTGAAAGCAGGTTGCGTCGCGCTTGAGGCGTGTCGGTGACCAGCCGATCGAGCACGGCGATTTCAGTCTCGGTCAAGGCGAGAGTCGGCAGCGCGTCGGGAGCTGAGCGGTTAAGCATCGTCATCCAGAAGACTCGCCAACTCAGGATGCAGAAGATCGCGATCAGATTGGTCAGACGCTGAGCGGTCCGGAGCTTCGATTCTTCGGCTTTGCAGCCGGATTTGAGGATCTTGTGGAACACCTCGATTTTCCACCTCAAGGCATACCATTCCAGCTTCTCAATGGCGTCCGCGCGGGACGCAACAGGCAGATCGCTGATCAGCTTCCACTTGATCTTCTTTCTGTTCTTCGGTGTCCCGCGCTCCTCGGCATGGATCACCGTTAAGGTCAGCGCGGGATAGCGTTTCTGTTTTCCGATCGGCGGCAAGACGCGAAGCTTGCGATACCTGATCTCGAGAACGGCTTCGTCGGGATCGCCCTTGTTGTCTCGAACTTCGATGCGATGCAGCCCTTTGACGGCAACCTCGTCCATGTCATCGGCAATCGTATGATCTCCGTCTCCCGCCAAACGGTCGACGCACGTCCTGATCAGAAAATGCGTTCCGGCTTCCTGGGCGGTGCAGAACAGCTCGTAGATGTCGCTCTCGCGATCACCAATATGAATGCATCGGCCCGGATCACCCAACAGCGCCGTGGACTGCTGCACATTCTCCAGCCATCGGATGCTCTCTTTCTTCTCGATCGGCACCCGCGTCGGATTGATCTTCTTCTTAAGCGCCGCCGTCCCCTTGAATTTCTTGCGGGTCCAGAACTTTACTGCCGCCAATCCCAGGGGCGTCCCTTCCGTCGTCACCGCCAGGCTGGAATGCATCAAAATGCCGCAAACCGTGTGCGCGCGAGGACGACCGATCAGGTCACGACCGCTATTAATGCTCTTGGTGATCCCAATCGCGGCGACGTCTTCTCTTCGATAGGTGAACTCGGTCGTGTCATGGAGCACAAGAACCAGACCGTCACTGCCGATGGTGCGGTCACGCGTCGACTGAAAGTGACCGGCCAGAATGTCCGCCTCGCTGATCCGGTCGTTGGCGAAAAAGCGATAGGCCGCCTTGGTGTTGGCCCAGTCTTGGCACACCAGCGGAATGCTTTGGCCCATGGCGCTCCCGATCTGCGCCACCAGCTTGCGCAGCCGTTTGTTCAGGCGCCCGTCGGCAAGACGGCAACCACCAAGCTCACGATCAAACCACGCCTCAGTTCCCTCGTCCATTGGCACCGCTCCCCTTGCGAATCGGTGCCAGACAAGGAATCACAGTCGATTCCTGTGACGCAACTATTAGTGTAGCTCCCTAAAATCATCCACTAAATGTGGGTAAATGAAAGTCACCAGACAACAATCGGCGAGGCACTTGCTGCGGGCCTCCTTTGCCCGCTGGTAACCCGCGCACCGCGACAGGGGCGCATCGATCTCTCCAACGTGCCAATCGTTGCTGGCGAATTTCACGCCGCTAAGCTCGAGGCCGCCGCGATGGCGGGCGATGTCACGGCGCAGGCTGTCGCGCGC
>JBAPZR010000841.1:0-8741 GCA_049285335.1 Xanthobacteraceae bacterium
GGGCGAAATAGGCGCAACCGGGTTGAGTGGTCGGCCGCTGGCGGTTGCACTCTCCTCAAGCCGGGCAACGATTCGGTCTGCCTCGTCATAACGTCCCTTGGCCGCGAGCCAGCGTGGAGATTCCGACATGAACCAACGCAACGGGATCATCAGGCATGACGGTATAAGACCGACAATAAACATGGCCTTCCAGCCATAGATTGGCACCAGGAGCGAGCCAATAAGTCCGGCACCTACTAGACCAGCCAAGAACATGGCCTCGTAAAGCAGGAAGAAGCGACCGCGTCGCTTGGCGCCAATGAACTCGTTGATATAGGCGCTCGCGACTGGCACCTCAGTTCCGATGCCCTGCACGAATCGGAACAAGATCATCGACAACGCACCCCACGCGAACAGACATGCGATGTCCATAGAGACGAACACCAGGATCGTGACCAACAGGACGCGGAGGCGGCCGACTCGTTCTGCCAGCCAACCGAAGAACACCGCCCCGACAAGCTGCCCGAGATAACCGAAGGAAATGATCATCCCGACTTCCGAAGGTGTCAGTCTCCATTCGCGCACAAGGACCGGCATCGCATAGGCGATGGCCAGGATCGTGTATCCGTCGAAAAAGGTCGCAGCGCCGATAATATTGCGCAACCAGAAGATCTGGCGCGTGATGGGTAGACGCTCCAAACGAGCGCTTATTTTGGCTTGCGCCTCGAAAGTGCCAGGTGCACCGGCAAACGCGAGTGTTTGCATCAACAATGTTATCCTCCGAATCAACCTGGTTTATTTTTCTTTGGTGGTGCCGCGCACTTTCGTGCACGACACGGCCAAGTTCGCCGCGTTAGCGACTTGCGCCGGATTGTCTTGCTTGTTTTGAACGGCGGAGCGTATTCGCCCCGCCGTTTTGATTGTAGGTACCTGCTAGGCGGCGCGCGCCGCGCGCGAGGTAGCGAGACCGGCAGACCGCAATGCGTCTGTGATCTCGACATCGGCGCCGGGCTCTAGGGGCAGCAACGGAGACCGAACCGTCGCGTGCTCGAGAATGCCACGCGCCACGAGGCCATGCTTGAGCGCAACCGACCCTTCCATGTGCGATCCGCGGTGATAAACCGTGCGCGTCACTGGAAGCAGCCGGTCGTGGATGGCTCGCGCCTTCGCGTAGTCTTTGGCCTTACCCGCGGCGATCATTTCGATGAGTGGCTCCGGTGCGAGACCGCCATATCCCACCAGCGCACCGTCCACGTCGAACATCGTGTGGAGTAGATACTCGTCATGGCAGGTGAGAATCTGGAGATTGGGCCGCTCGCGACGGACGACCGGAATCTCGGTGTCCCAGCGGCGCATATTGCGCACGCCGTTCTTCATGGCGAAAACGCCAGGCAGTGCAGAAATCTCGAGTTGAGTCTCGAGGTTGTACGTCGCTTTGGTATTGTCGGGATATTGGAAGAGGATCAGCGGTAGGCCGCTTTCCTGATAGATCACGCGATAGCGGTCTTGCGGCGCGCCCTTCTGATAACCGAAACGCAGCCAGCCGTGCGAGGGGTAGACCAGTCCGGCCTGCGCTCCCGCCTTCACGGCTCGTTTTGCTTCCAGCGCGGCGACCTTCGTGCCTTCCGTGGTGATCCCGGCGATGACGGGAATCTTTCCGTCTACCGACTTAAGGAAGCTTTCGATGACGGCAATCTGCTCATCAGGCGTGAGAAAAGTGCCTTCTCCGGCATGACCGAGAACGACCAAACCTTTGACGCCCTTAAAGCTAGCGAGCCAGGAGCCGAGTCGCTGGATGGCCGCATGGTCAACTTCACCATCACGGGTAAAGGGGGTGACCGGCGCAGGGACGAGACCTCTCAGATCAAGCGCTTCCATGTGAGTTTCCTCCGTTGAGATGTTGGCCAGATCGTCCGCGGAACCCTTGCAGTGCGCACCGTGCCGATCGCGTGCCGAGAAAATACAGAGAAGCTTCCTATACCTGAAGACTCAGGTCGTACATTTCAGCTATAAGTAAATTGATATAGCTGGAGCCGTTATGGACTACGCCGCCTGGAAGCTCTTCCTCGATGCCGCGGAGTTCGGCAGCCTGAGCAAGGTGGCTTTGGCCTATGGCACAAGCCAACCGCACATCAGCCGCCAAATTAGTGCGCTCGAGCATGAGTGCGGAGGTCGGTTGTTTGAACGCACCGGCCGAGGAGTTGTGCTGACCGAGCTTGGGCACCGGATCGCTCCGAAGGTACGTGCGTGGATGATCAGCACCGATCAGCTTGCCAATGATGTGCGCACATCGACCGGTACGCCGATCGGGAAGGTACGAATAGGCAGTCTGCCCTCAACGGCGCATCCGCTGGTAAGCACACTCTATAAGCGTCTGAAGGAACGCTATTCGCTCATTCAGCTCGCTGTGCGGGAAGGGCAAGGATCGCAACTTGAGAACTGGCTAGAGGATGGCAGTGTTGATCTTGCTATCCTTTATCGAACGAGTCCGTCGCCGATGGGTGGCGATACTTACCTCGTTGAGACGTCAACTTATCTCGTAAGCGCAGCCGCTGATCCACTGACATCTCGACCAACAGTACCTTTTTCAACCTTACACAATCTGCCGCTAGTGTTGTTTTGTCGACCAAGCAGTTGGCGCAATCACCTTGAACAGATCAGCGCCGAGCGTGGTGTTTCGCTGAACGTTGCTTTAGAGGCGGATTCGCTGAGCATACAAACGCAAATCGTCTCTGAGGGAGGCATCTACGCCTTGTTGGGACCCTATGCCATCACCGAAGCAGCGAAGGAACGTCGTCTAGGATCGTCGAAGCTGGTCGCCCCGGTCGTAACTCGCCACATTGCGCTCGCCATGTCCCGTCATGGAAGCTTGACGCTCGCATGCCGGACCGTGATGCTGGTGGCGCGAGAGATCGCGAAATCTGGTGCGGCGGGGCTGCATCGCAAATAGATCCGGCAATCGGACCGTCCCCTCTGGACCGCAATCACTGAGCTCCGTCGGAGGTGCCAACCGGGGCGGCGGATCTCGTATGTTCGATCAGCTCCCCTCTTTGGCGGTTAGCGACCGTAGCCGCCGAATCTGTAGCTCCGCCAGAAAAGGTGCGAGCGGATGCGCTCCCATTTTCACCATCGACGGCAAGTCGAGCCTAACCAGGGCCTCACGTTGCTCGGGTGGCAGCCGGAACCGATCGGCAAACGCGTCGGCATTCGCCAAATATTGGGCGCGTAATTCCGGATCGTGAGCAAGGCCGTGCAGCGCGGATGTGAGCTCCACCAATTCAGGTTTGATGGACGGATAATGTGCGGCGCGGTGTTCTTCCCCTGCGCCGCCGATCCAGCCCAAGGATGCGTAATTATGATGCCAACTTGGATCCATAGAGACTACGTCAGGCTTGCGCTCACCCAACGCGCCAGCAGCGGATGCCCAACAGCGCAGTTCGATATTGCCAGTGTTGTCGAGTTCATCTTCGTCGAATCCGATTAGCGATTTCAAGTTTCCGGCTGAAAGTTTTTCCAGGACTCGCTGATCCCAGGTTAGTTCGGGACTCGAATAGCGATCGGTGCCAGGGAAATGTGACATGCCGCCGCTCGACAATATCACGGTCTTCAAGTCGAGCGCCGTCACGATTCGAGTCACAGCCTGTCCAAAGGCGTAACAGCGTTCCATGGTCGGTTGCGGCGGCAAATAGGCATTGATGTAAATCGGCAGCACGGGGTCGGTATGACCGAGATGGCTGAGTGGAATGCCAATGGCGTAATCAATCTTTGCCGTCGAGGTGAAGGCCGGGTCGAAATTCTGCCGGTAAAGCTGGCGCACCAGCTCGAAGCCAATCTCGCTCGGGATTTTCCAGTGGAATTTACGCCCCGCGAATTCTCCAGTCGCCTCGCCGCCGACATGCACCGTGAACGGTGGGGCGGTCGTATGGAAGAATTGGTCGGCGTGATCGTTGGAAAAGATAACCCAGAGATCCGGATCAAGCGCACGCAATCGCCGGCCGATATCGGCGGCAACTTCGCGCACATGCGCGACCACTGCCTTGTCTTCGGTTTCCGGCAGGGTGAAGAACTGCGGGGCATGTGGCAGCATAGCGCCGCCAATCACGGTTGATATCATGGCGAGCTCCTTTACAGGAAAAATACCCCGGGCAGATAAGAACAACAAGGAGATGCCGCCGAGAACGAGAGATTTGGACCGCTGGCCCCCTTCAAAGATAAAATCGTTGACGACACTAGGTAATACCATCACCTGCGCTTCACAGATCTGAAAGAAGCCGTTAGCTTCGCGCTAAGTGTTTGACACCTTGTTTGAGGAAGTCCGATGGTTGACGTGCCGATAACGATCGCCTGCGGCGATTACGACCGCACGCGCGCGATCCGGGACGGTACTGTCAAAGTCGAGGGCTGCGCCGTGACCTATCTTCCGCTCTATCCGGAGGAGATTTTCCACCGCGTTTTCAAATTCCAGGAATTCGACGTCGCCGAAATTTCATTCTCGAGCTACATCCGCACGGTGGCGATTGGCGCCTCGGCCTATATAGGCATCCCAGCCTTCGTGTCGCGGATTTTTCGCCATTCTGGCATCTACATCCGCAACGGTGCAGGAATCAGCCGGCCGCAGGATTTGCGTGGCAAGCGCGTCGGCCTGCCCGAATATCAGATTACCGCGGTCGTCTGGATGCGCGCCATGATGCAGCACGAATACGGCGTTGCGCCGTCGGAGATCCATTGGCGCAGTGGCGGGCAAGAGCAGCCGGGACGGCATGAGCGGACGCCACTCAAGCCGATTGAAGGCGTGGATCTGCAACCGATCAGCGCCGACAAGACGCTGGTCGGCATGCTTCGTGACGGCGAGCTCGACGCGCTGTTCGCCGCCCGCGCGCCGTCGTCCTTCCTCAATGGCGAGCCGCACATTGCCCGACTGTTTCCAAATACCCGTCAGGCGGAACAAGCATATTACGAAAAAACCAAGCTGTTTCCGATTATGCATCTCGTCGGCATCCGCAAGACGCTCGTCAAAAACTACCCATGGCTGGCGACAAGCGTCTACAAGGCGTTTTGCGAGGCCAAGGTGCAGGCGATGATCGCCCTACGCGACGTCAATGCGCTGATGGTGACGCTACCCTGGCTCGAGGCCGAGACTAACGAAACCATGGCGATTATGGGCGAGGATTTCTGGAAATACGGCGTCGCTGAAAATAAGCGCGAGATTGAAGCTTTAACCCAGTACATTTATGAGCAGGGTTTGACCGCTCGCAGGGTTGAGATCAAAGAATTATTTCATCCCTCGACGTTTGAAATCTCGAAAGTGTGAATCAGATAATGGCGCGGCAAGCGAATCGCGTGATCGTTTCTGGGTGTGGGCCGGTCGGAGCGGTGCTGGCGCTCGCGCTCGTCAGGAAGGGCATCCCGGCGACATTGATCGAGCAATTGCCGGACGCCGCTGAAGATCAACGCGCGGCCACGATCCACTCGCCGACGGTCGAAATGCTGGTTGAGCTTGGGCTCGAGATGGAAATGTTCTCGGCGACGCCGTCAGGCGGCATGCCGGCGCCGCTATTTCAATTCCGTGACCGCGTGAATGGAGTTTTGGTTGCCGAATTCGACATCAGCCTTCTCAAGGATGAAGTGGCCTATCCTTATGTCGTGCAGTGGGAGCAGTACAAACTGGTGCATGCCGCGTTGCCTTACATAAAGGCGAGCAGCATCGGCGAGGTGCTTTTTTCGACTAAGCTTATCGATCTCACGCAAACCGACGACCACATCGAGGCGACGGTCACTAAGGCGGACGGCGAAACAGAAAAACTCTTTGGAAAATATCTCATTGGTACCGACGGCGGCAGCAGTACGGTACGGCGCCTCGCCGATATCGCGTTCGTGGGGTTTACGTGGTCCGAACGCTTCATCAAAATTGGCACCAGCTTCGACTTCGGCAACACTGGCAAGGGTTATTGCACACGCAATTTCTTCTCTGATCCCGATGAATGGATCAATCTGTTTAAAGTCAAAGGTCGAGGCCCGCCAGGCATCTGGCGCGGCGTTTTCCCCGTGCCCGAGACGGAGACCGATGAGGAAGCGTTGAGCATGGCAAGCATCCAGCGTCGCCTGCAAGGTATCCACGAGAAGTCCGGCGATTATGATATTCCCTATTATGCGCTCTATGCGGTGCATCAACGAGTAGCGGAGACCTTCAACAAGGGTCGCGTGCTGCTCGCCGGCGATTGCGCCCATGTCAACAATCCGATTGGCGGCATGGGCATGAACGGTGGCATCCATGACGCCATCAATCTTGCCGAAAAGCTTGCTGATGTCTGGTTCGGCCGCGCCGAGGCGAACGTGCTCGATCGCTACACGCGACAGCGCCGCAAGGCGCAAGTTGATTACGTCCAAGCTCAAACCATCCAAAACAAAAAATTGCTCGAAGAAAGAGACCCGGGAATCCGCCGTCGACATTTGGATGAATTAAGGCGCACGTCCGAGGACATCACGCTGCACAAAAAATTTCTTTATCGCTCGTCGCTAATCGACAGTTTGAATTCAGCGAACGCGGTGGAATAAGCATTGATGTCCTGAGCTGATAATTGACGCTAGTGACGGGGTTCAAATCCTATCGATCTTGCCGACCTCGATCACCCGCTTCCACTTAGCGATCTCGTCCCTAACATAAGCGGCGAAGTCCGCCGAGGAATCGCCGTCCGGTATAGTAGCGACTTCCAGCAGGCGTTGCTTGACGTCGGGCATGTGAACGATCGCAACGATTTCTTTCTGCAACAAGTCAACGATGGGTTGCGGCGTTCTGGACGGCACGAATACGCCGGCCATTGTTTCAGATTCTTGGTTCCTAATGTCGAGTTCATCGAGCGTGGGCACACTGGGTAAAGTTTCCAGGTGTTGCTTGCTGGTCAGCGCGAGTGCGCGGACCTTGCCCGCCTTGATTAGCGCAATCGTACTGCTGACCGCATTACAGCTGATAGGAGTAAATCCGCCGAGCAACGATTGAGCCATTGGGCCGCCACCGGCAAAAGGTACGGTCACGAAGCTGACGCCAAGCGCCTGCTTGAGCATCTCGATCGCCAGTGATGGCGTCGTCCCGGCCCCCGGCGAAGCCACGCTGTACTTGCCCGGGCTGGCCTTCATCAAATCGATCAACTCTTTCATCGTCTTGGTGGGAAACTCGGCGTTGACCTCCCAGGAATTCGGTGAGGCGCCCACCTTGGTGACAGCAATGAAATCCTTCTCGACGTCGAATGGTATCGATTTGTACAAGCTCGGGTTCACGACAATGCTCGATGACGCGAGCAGAATTGTGTAGCCGTCGGGCGGCGCGCGTGCGGCGATTGTCATGCCAATGTTGCCGCCGGCACCGCTGACGTTCTCGATAAAGAACTGCTGAGCGAGCCGCTCGGAAAGCTTCTGAGTAATGATCCGTCCGGCTATATCGGTCGCGCCGCCAGGCGGGAATGGCACGATTACCTTAACGGAATGATCAGGGTAGCCCCCCGCTCGGAGGTTTGACGCCGACGCGATGGCCAGAGCCAGCAGTAGTAGACAAGTCCGAGCACCATTCCTTATCTCATGCCCACTCATTCGATCAGCTCACCGATGCCACGGGCATTGCGTGTCGGAAACGTAGGCACAGCGCCCCGACTAATCCGCAGGGACCTTTTCGTTCTCAGCCGGAACGACTTCTTTAACGGCGCCGCGCCAGCCATTGTGCGTCAAATCGAAAATGACGCCGTCCGGATCCCTGTATTTGACCTCGTAGAAGGTGTTCGGATTATCGTCCGGTCGGCCGCCAAAATAGGTAGCGCCCGCGTCGGTCACCTTCTTCGTCGCTTCTTCGAGATTGTCGACCCACATGCCGAAATGCACGAGTCCGTGATAGCCCTTGTGGAAACCCGGTACCTCGTCATCATATTTCAAGAGCGCCACATTGATGGTCCCGTCCGACACATAGCAGCCGATGCCGGCTTTGCCGACGCGCTTCATACCAAAGGCGTCCTCGAAAAATTTTGCCGCCTTGTCCGGATCAGAAACGGACAAAGCGATATGACGAAGCCGTGCAGCCATGGCTGTTCTCCTTGTCGACTTTATCGTCAGCATCTGCCGGCCTTCTGGAGGCGTCAAGCTTGATAGGCCCTAGCGGCGCCCCATAACGGCTGACTCTAACCAGGCAATAGCTAGATACATCAGTGATGAGACGATCATGAGGATGGTCACTGCGGTCATTACGATATTCATTTTGAATATCTGACTGCCATACTGAATTAAATAGCCAAGACCGGAGCTGGCCGATTGGAATTCACCGACGATTACGCCGACCAAGGACAAGCCGGCGTTAACTTTCAGTGCAGCTATAAACGTCGGAACACTTCCGGGGAGGACGACTTTCGTCAGAATCTGGCTTTTGCTAGCACCGAACGTCTGAGCGAGTTTGATCTTGTTCAAATCAACTCCTTGAAAACCGCTATAAATCATCAGCACAGTGATAAACAAAGAAATGGCAAGCGACATGCCGTAGATGGAAAGAGTGGCGCCAAGCCAGACATAGAAAATGGGAACAAACGCAGTCTTAGGCATTGCGTTCGCCACAACCAAGTAGGGATCGAGTACCTTGTAAAGGTAGTTCCACCACCAAAGTGCTGCAGCCATGACGGTCCCAATCACCATGGCGGCGGTGAAGCCGATCACAGTAGCGACCAAGGTCGACCAGGTATGAATCAGAATGCTTGGCTGCTGCGGCGTTGTTTTCAGCATCTCAAGAA
>JBAPZR010000842.1:0-1897 GCA_049285335.1 Xanthobacteraceae bacterium
CCTATGGCGAGAACCAGGAAGAAGTTTTTCTAGGCTACTCGGTTGCGCGCCAGCAGAACATTTCGGAAGAGACCGCCAAGAAGATCGACGCCGAGATCAGGCGGCTGGTCGAAGCCGGCTACACCGAGGCGCAGGCGATCCTCACCGACAAGCGCGCCGATCTCGAGACGCTCGCCAAGGGCCTGCTCGAGTTCGAAACGCTGACGGGCGACGAGATCAAGGATCTGCTTCTGGGCAAGCGGCCGAGTCGCGAGTCGGTGATCGAGCCGGCAACGCCGCGCTCGTCCACCGTGCCGACTGCCGGCGCCGGCCGCAATCGCCCGCGCCCGGAGACCGGCCCGATGCAGCCGCAGCCGCAGGCGTGAAGGCCCATTGCTCCAGGGCAACTGGCGCCGCTGCCGGACACTGAGGGCCGGGCTTGACGTCGCGTTCTTCTTGGCTTCATCCTGGCCGTGACTTCATAATGCATCGGCACCTCTCATCATTCTCGCTAGGTCACGATCAATTGCTGTAGGAATTAGTTTGCGCAGGGACTTTAATGTGCCGTTGAATTGTCTCAATGACGTTGATCTTTTGAAACTCAAAACTGATTTTCAGCAGGCGTAGAAGATATCTCCCGTCACTAATATCAGAGGAAAATCTGGCCGGTCCGCCTCGACTATTCGTAGACTTCTCGCGAAGGAAGGATGGGGACACGTCATCAAGACCGATGACGACGTTGGAGATCCAGCCGACCTTTGTGGCCTGCATCTCAGTGCATATTCAACAGGGTCTAGAGCTGTGCCCTCAAACAACGACCCAGTTGCGGGCTCCGGGCTCGCTTTGCCGATCGCGGAACGCATGCGCTCAAGGGCGTGCCTGGCGAATGGCGTTTGTGTATGCTCCAGCCAGCTTAGACCCTACCGCACGGTGGCATGAGCCGAAGCTTCGCGCGGTCCCGTGGCCACCAATTCAAATCAAGCATCTGTCGTGAAGGGTGTCACTGATCCGTTTTGCTGCGCCATTTCGACAACGTCATGCATTCTTTCGGTGAGAGCTGAACTCTTGAATGTGTGTTTCTGGCCCTAAACCGAAGTGCCGTGACGTCCGCGCAATCGCGCCGCGACCGCCGGCCGGTTCCTCCTCGTAATAGAAATAGCCGAGCTTTTGACCGCTCTTGTCCTTCACGACGAAGCAAGCGCCCGTGTCCTCGATTGACCAGGGCGGCGGAAACCACTGGCCTCATTGCGGGTTCTTCTTAGAAGAGGAAGCGGGCGGCGCTGACCGCATGTCGGCCCACGGATCAAATGGCTTTTAATCGGGAATCTTCTTCTGTGCCGCCTCGTACTTTTGGTCGAGCTCCTGCTGATATTTTTGTTCTTCCGGCGTTAGTTGTTTTTGTTCTTTTTGCGTCGGCATTTGAACGCCTGGTCCCAGCTGCGCAGATGCGCTTTTAGTCAGCACAATCAATGCTCCAGCCAGCAATAGGAGTGTGTAGCCCTTTCTCGTAGCCCGCATCACAGTTCATCTCGGGGTTGGTGAGCCGCGATAAAATAATCTCCCATCGTTGCCTGCAGGTTGGCAAGCATCGCGGCGCGGAAAACTCCAACGTGTTTGAACGCCACAAATGGTGCCTGATAACCCACTCGATATCGTACCTTTCCTGGCGGGCGCTCTCATCCAAGTGATTATCGTCCTTCTGTGGGCGTAATCGGCCGGCCTCTGAGCACATCCGTCGGCAGCTTGGCAATATTTTCGTCACGGCACCAAGCAGACGACCCACCGGCATCACAGAGATTGCTGCGCAAATAGAGTAGGCCAGCTGTGAAGAAGTAGACGACGACACCGCAAATGGCGGCGAAGCCGATTACCGCAGCCCCGTACGCTAACGTCTTTCGCAATGGATTGTGTTGCGGGA
>JBAPZR010000843.1:0-5295 GCA_049285335.1 Xanthobacteraceae bacterium
TGCCCGGATTGCGCTCGCCGAACTTCGTCTCGACAATCGCCTTGATATGGCCCGGCCGCGCCGACATCACGACAACGCGCTCGGCGAGGTAAACCGCTTCCTGCACGTCGTGGGTTACGAATATCACGGTCTTCGGCGTACGCTTCCAGATGTTGAGCAGTTCGGTTTGCATCAGCAAACGCGTCTGCGCATCGAGCGCGCCGAATGGCTCGTCCATCAGCAGGATGTTCGGATCGAAGGCAAGCGTGCGAGCGATCGCGGTCCGCTGCTTCATGCCGCCGGACAATTGTGAAGGGTAGCTGTCCTCGAAGCCGCGCAGTCCGACGAGATCGATAAAGCCTTGCGCGCGCTTTTCGCGTTCGTTGCGCGGCATGCCCTGCCGTTCCAGCCCGTAGAGGATATTGGCGCGCACGGTCTTCCACGGAAACAGCGCAAAATGCTGGAAGACGATGCCGCGATCGGGGCCGGGCGCCGATATCGGCTTGCCTTCCACCAGGATGCGGCCGGCTTCGGTCGGGAGAAATCCGCCGACGAGATAGAGGAGTGTCGATTTCCCGCAGCCCGACGGACCGAGCAACGCCAGAAATTCGCGCGGCCGCACCTCAAGCGACACGTTGGACAGCGCGAGCACGGGCCGCCCCCGCGGCGGGCGATAAGTGTGGTTCACCCGCTCGATGATGATTTGACCCTGGCCGTCCATCCGAGCCTACGCAATTGACGAAGCTTACCCCCCAAGCCGTCGGCACCCTAGCCGGAGCCAAGGTTTAGACCAAGGGACGTCCAGCGTGAGGACTTGTCGCGGGCGCGCGCTTGGTGCCGCTCGGCAAAAGCCGCTATATGGGGCCGAAAGACAATCCCGCGGACGCAAGGAATGGAACGCTCCTTCAAGAAAGACGTGGATGCGCTGCGGCTTGGTGCCGGCGAGACATTTCGCGGCGAGGGGATCCTCGCGGTCACGAAGGCGCTTCTGCAGTCGGGCGTGAGCTATGTCGGCGGCTATCAGGTGGCGCCTGTCTCCCATCTACTCGACGTCATGGTCGACGCCGAGGATTTGCTGGCTGATCTCGGCGTGCATGTCGAAACCTGCACCAACGAGGCCGCGGCGGCGGCTATGCTCGGCGCCTCGATTAATTATCCGCTGCGCGGGGCGGTGACGTGGAAATCCATCGTCGGCACCAATGTCGCGGCGGACGCGCTGTCGAACCTTGCCTCGCCCGGTGTCATCGGCGGCGCATTGATCGTGCTCGGCGAGGATTACGGCGAAGGCGCGAGCGTCATTCAAGAGCGCTCCTATGCCTATACGATGAAATCGTCGATCTGGCTGCTCGATCCGCGGCCCGATCTGCCGACCATCGTGCATATGGTGGAAAAAGGATTTGAACTCTCCGAGGCGAGCCACGCGCCGGTGATGCTCGATCTGCGGGTGCGCGCCTGTCACGTGACCGGCGAATTCGCCGCCAAGGACAACAAGCGCGGCCTCTAGGCGGGCAGCGCCGGCTCGAAGGGCCGCCGCGCTTCGAATATGGCCGGCTGGCCCATCCGCCGGTGATCTTTACGCAAGAGCGGCTGAAAATCGAGCAGCGCCTGCCGGCGGCGCAGAAATTCATCCGCGAGCAGAAGCTCAATGAGGTGATCCCAGGCGAAATTGAAGAAATTGGCTTCATCGTTCTCGGCGGTCTCACCAACGGGCTGTTGCGCGCTTTGGTGCGACTCGTCCTCGCCGACCTTTACGGCGTATCGCGCATCCCGATCTGCGTGCTCAACGTCGCCTATCCGCTGGTGCCGGAAGAGGTGCAGGAATTTTGCGCCGGCAAGCGCGCCGTCCTCGTGGTGGAGGAAGGCTCGCCCGATTATGTCGAGCAACAGATCAATGTCGTACTGCGCGATGCCGTCAGCGACACGCGGGTTCTCGGCAAGGGCTGCCTGACGCGCAGCGGCGAATATACTTCCGAAGTCTTGCTGCGCGGCATCGCGGCGTTCCTGATGCGATCCCGACCGGACGGTATCGACGCCGATGTGGTGTCACGCGAGGCCGAGGCGATGCTCGCGCACAAACCAGGCGTACTGGCCGCCGTCGGCGACATCCCGCCGCGGCCGCCGAATTTCTGTACCGGCTGTCCGGAGCGGCCGGTCTTCGCCGCCATTAAGCTCGCGCAGCGCGACATCGGCCCGACCCATATCAGCGCCGATATCGGCTGCCATTCGTTCGCGACATTCGCGCCATTCTCGCTCGGCAATTCGATCCTCGGCTATGGCATGTCGCTTGCGAGCGCCGCCGCCGTCGCTCCCAACATGGCCAAGCGTCCGATCGCGGTCATGGGCGACGGCGGGTTCTGGAACAACGGGCTGATCACCGGCGTTGCCTCGAACATGTTCAACAAAGGCGACGGCGTTCTGATCGTCATGCAGAACGGCTACGCGTCCGCGACCGGCCAGCAATATTTGCCGTCGAGCAGCGCCAACCGCTCCGGCACGCCGACCGGCATCAGCATCGAGAAAACGCTCCGTTCGCTCGGCGTCCGATGGCTGCGAACGGTCCGCACCTACAGCGTCGACAAAATGGTGACGACGCTGAAAGAGGCGATGCGCACCGCCGAAAAGGGGCTCAAGGTCATCATCGCCGACGGCGAATGCATGCTGGCGCGCCAGCGTCGCCTTCGTGTCGAGCAGGCGGAAAAGCTCAAGCGCGGCGAGCGCGTGGTGACAACCCGCTTTGGGGTCGACGACGAGATTTGCACCGGCGACCATTCTTGCATCCGGCTGTCGGGCTGCCCGTCGCTGACGGTTAAGCCCAATCCCGATCCGTTGCGCAAAGAACCGGTGGCGGCGGTGATCGAAAGCTGCGTCGGCTGCGGCCTATGCGGCGAGGTCGCGCATGCCGCCGTGCTCTGCCCGTCGTTTTATCGCGCCGACGTCATCAGCAATCCAAATTGGTGGGATCGCGCGGTCGCAAAGGTGCGGAGCAGCGTCATTGAGTGGCTCAGTCCAAAAACCGAGGTCTCGGCGCAATCTGTCGAAGCGCCGAACGCGCCGGCTGCCGCCAAACTCCAAGCTAAGGACGATAGGCAGCGACCTGCGCGCGATGCGAAGGAAGCCGCCCGTCCGCTGACGATTCTCATCGCTGCGCTCGGCGGTGAAGGCGGCGGCGTCTTGACCGACTGGATCGTCGCCGCGGCGGCGAGCCAAGGCTTCCCGGTGCAATCGACGTCGATTCCGGGCGTCGCCCAGCGCACCGGCGCCACGACCTACCATATCGAGATGGTGCCGGCGGCGATGTCTTCGCTGAGCGGGACGAAGCCGGAGCGGCGGCCAGTACTGTCGCTAGCGCCCGGCGTCGGCGATGTCGATCTCGTTGTCGCCAGCGAATTGCTGGAAGCCGGGCGCGCCATTGCCGGCGGCTATGTCACGCCGGACCGCACCACGACCGTCGCTTCGACCAGCCGCTTTTATCTCGTCGTGGAGAAGATGGCGATGAGCGACGGCCGCTACGATCGGCAGCGCCTGATCGATGCGGTGGAAAAGTATTCGCGGGCTGCGCTGCTGCTCGACCTTGAAGCGATCGCGCGCGAAGCCAAAGCCATGATCAACGCCGTGATGCTCGGCGCCATGGCCGGCGCGCGGGTGCTGCCGATGCCGGCCGAGGCGTTCGAGGCGGCGATCCGCGCCGACGGCAAGGCGGTCGACGCCAATCTGCGCGGCTTTCACGCCGGCTTCGCGGCGGCGAGCGCCGGTTCGCGGCTGCCGGCTGCTGCACCGAAGCGGCCACAAGCACCGTCGTCCGCGCTCGCTGATCTCGAACGCGAGATCGCGACCATGCCCGCTGCGGCGCAAGCCGTCATAATCGAGGGCGTGCGCCGCCTCGCTGCCTATCAGGACCTCGCCTATGCGCGGCTTTATCTCGACCGGCTCAAGCCGGTGCGCGATGCCGACGCGAAAGCCGGCGCCGGCGGGCAATTGCTGGCCGTGGTCGCGCGCCAACTCGCGCTGCGCATGTCCTACGAGGACGTGATCCGCGTCGCGCAGGCCAAGATCGACCCAGCGCGGCTTGCGCGCATCGTGCGCGAAATGGGTGTCAAGCCTGATCAAACTTTCGCGGTGACGGAGTTCTTAAAGCCCGGCATGGAAGAATTGTGCTCGATCCTGCCGGGCTTTCTGGCGCGCGGCGTCCTTGGCGTTGCCGAGCGCTTGCCCGCGCTGGCGCGCGCTCATTGGGGCATGGCGATCAATACGCGCTCGATCTTCGGCTATTTGCGGTTCGCGCTTCTTGCAAAGCTCCGCCCGCTGCGGCGCGGAACCTTCCGTTTCCAACAAGAACGGGAGGCAATCGAGGCGTGGCTCAAGCTAATCCTGCAAGCGGCGCTACTCTCGGCCGAGCTTGCGATCGAAGTGGCCGAATGTGCGGACCTCATCAAAGGCTATGGCGACACCCAAAAACGCGGCGCCGGCAATTATCGCGCCATCGCCGCGCAAGTGATCGCACCGACGCTCGCCGGCGGGATACCGGTGCGCCAAGCGATCGATGCGGTCGCGAGCGCGCGAACGGCGGCGTCGCTCGATCCGGAAGGCGAAGCTTTGGCGAAATGCCTCGCCCGCCTGGCGCAGGCGCCAGCTCACGCCATCGCCGCCGAATAGACCGCTCCGCGCCGGAACCAAGCCGAGGCGCCGTCATTGGTTTTGGTGTTCAATTGTTGCGAGTCCGTCGTCAT
Source organism: Xanthobacteraceae bacterium (assembly GCA_049285335.1). Taxonomy (GTDB): domain Bacteria; phylum Pseudomonadota; class Alphaproteobacteria; order Rhizobiales; family Xanthobacteraceae; genus BOG-931. The sequence goes on from JBAPZR010000843.1 coordinate 4,707, forward strand.
GGTCCAAGCACATGGGCGAAAAACCGCGCGGCACAGAATCGGAAGCCGCAAAACTGCACGCGGCGGTTCGAGCCGCCGCTGGTCGGCGCGCGTGACGCGCGAAAGCGATGCGCTCGATCTCGATAAGGGAGTCTTCACCCGCAGCGACCCAAAGAAGATTGCGGCGTCGTTGAAGCGCTCGGCGATGCAAAGCCGCCGCCGCAAGGCCGATCCCTACCGCTCGGCGCTGTCGATGCTCGTTTTCTATATCAATCGCGCCGGCAAGAACCTGCCGGCAAGCCGGCGCAAAGTCCTGCAGCAGGCCAAGGGCGAATTGCGCAAGCAGTTCGGGCGAGGGTAGGTACCCCCACCCGGTTTGCGTCTTGCTGTCGGCCGCTCGCGTTCGCTATGCTTAAAGCGAGCGCGGGCGTAGTTCAGTGGTAGAACGACAGCTTCCCAAGCTGTATGTCGTGGGTTCGATTCCCATCGCCCGCTCCAGGATCGCCACGTCCTCCTAAAAGGACGGGCGCGTCGGCAAGTATCGGGAGGGCGGGTACTTCGGGGGAGGTACCGGCGAAGGGGCGAGGTTGGGGGAAGAAGATGAATCAGC
>JBAPZR010000844.1:0-2156 GCA_049285335.1 Xanthobacteraceae bacterium
AGGCCGAGCATCTTCGCCGTTTTTGCGTTGACGATTAGTTCAAATCTGGTCGGCTGCTGAACGGCAAGTTCGTTCGGCTTTTCACCCCGAAGTATGCGGTCGATGTAGGAGGCCGCACCCCGAAGCAGATCGGCTACATTGACACCGTAGGACATCAAGCCGCCCTCGGCTGCAAAGACACGATACGGATAGATTGTGGGCAAGTGATAGCGCTCGGCGAGCGAATAAATCGTTTTGCGATAAACAACCATTGAGGTGTCCGACATAACGAAAAGGCCAGCGCCGGCTTCACCCCCGAGCTTCGTCATGAAGGCTTCAACTTCCTCAGTGCTGTGCACTGGGGCGTCAATCGCCTCGATTGCAAGCGTCGGCGAAGCGGCCCGGAACGTATCGAGATAATATCCGGCAAACGGCGCTGTCTGTGGATTGTACAAGAAGCCGATGCGGGAAACCTGAGGTGCAATCTCACGCATTAAGGTGAGCCACTTTCCGACCACTGAGGTTTCAATATTGAGGAAGCCGGTGATGTTACCGCCTGGATGTGCCAGGCTTGAGACAAATCCGCTGCCGATCGGATCGGATACCCACGCAAATACAATCGGAATTGTGCGAGTCTCAGCCTGCAACGCCGCGGTCGCTGGAGTGCTTATGGTGACGAGCGCGTCGGGATTTAGGTCGACCAGTTCCCTCGCGAACGCGCGCATGCGGTCTACGCTTCCGGCGGCCCAGCGATGATCGATATGAATGGTGCGACCATCGATCCACCCCAGCTCAACGAGCCGCTTGCGGAAAGCAGCATCCCAAGCCTGGGCCTCCGAATCGGTCTCGGCGAGTGAACTCAAGACGCCGATACGCCGCATCTTCTCGGGCTGCTGCGCGCGCGCGGCAAGCGGCCAAGTGGCAACCGTCCCACCAAGTAGCGTGATGAATTCGCGCCGCCGCATGTGCCGCCCCGGCCAGGACCACGCAAGAGTGATCAAAGGCTAGCACGCAGCGGCTGGTCCGCCATGCGACGCGATGTCCGCTATGGGTCATAAGCGGACATTAAGTGCGTCCGGCCGATGTCCGCTTGACCCCCGAAAGCAGACATCCTGGAGTGCGATCGCCATGTTCGCTTTGTGCCAACCGGACTCATGCAGTGCAGCAAAATTGCTGGACGCCGAAAAAATCTGGAATTAAGAGACTAAGTTATGAAGAAGGAAGTCCAAGAGGCACTGGAAAGCGCCATAGCCGGATTTGAAAAACGGCAGCAGGCCGAACAGGACCGATTGCGTGAACGCGAAAGGTTCGAAAACGACTGGGCTCGAATACGAACCTCTATCGTGCTCCCAGCGCTCGAAGAGGTTGCGGCAGTATTGAGGAAGGCAGGATGGCAGTGCGAAGCGCGCGCTGGAGATAAGGATCCTGGCGTTCATTTCACGATTTATCGGGGGGTGAAGGCCGGCATGAGCGGAGGTGAAAGACCTTTCATGACCTACCAACCAGAAAAGCAACAGAGCGCCGTATTGGTGAATGTTGCAACGAAAGGATCAGCCGCACCTCTGGGCAGCTTTACCTTAGACAAAATCACTGAAGATTTTGTCCAGACTGAAGCGACTAAGTTCTTTGCGCGCGTTGCCTCGGAAGCGGGTTAGCCAAAACGAATGCGGTCCCGGTGGATAAGACCAATACGTCGAGGCGCCTGCGCAAAGGGAACTGCCTATGATTCCTTGAAGCGGTAGCCGACGCCGTACAGGGTCTCGATCATGTCGAATTCGGTGTCGCTGGCGTTGAACTTTTTGCGCAGCCGCTTGACGTGACTGTCGATGGTGCGATCATCCACATAGACCTGATCGTCATAGGCGGCGTCCATCAAGGCGTTGCGGCTTTTCACCACGCCGGGGCGGCTCGCCAGCGCCTGCAGGATCAGAAATTCGGTGACCGTGAGCGTCACCCGCTCGTTTTTCCAGGTGCAGACGTGACGCTCCGGATCCATGCGCAGCTGGCCGCGCTCGAGCACCTTGCTGTCCGCCTCCTTCGGCGCGCTGCCGTCTTTGAGCGAGGAGCGGCGCAGCACTACTTTGACGCGCTCGGTCAGAAGCCGCTGCGAAAATGGCTTACGGATGAAATCGTCCGCACCCATTTTGAGCCCGAACAGTTCGTCGATCTCCTCGTCC
>JBAPZR010000845.1:0-2142 GCA_049285335.1 Xanthobacteraceae bacterium
AAGCGTGGCTTACGCTCAAGTCGATTGGCAACACGACAGTGAAGCCAGACGAGTTGGCCCGCTATGTCTTGCGGCTCGCCATGGAAGGCGAACGCGATCCTATACAGCTGCATGATGGCGCGCTCAAAGGCTTGATACCGGCAACCGCCTGGCGTGAAGCAGGGTGACGGCGGTAACAGGCCCGACCTGACGGAAACGGAAATTGCGCGAGACCGGCGATGTTGGCCGGAAGTTACGGCAGGCGCCGCACCTCGCTCAAGGCGCTCGTTAGGGATCAGTAGAAATCATTCACGACAATCAAACGCCACGCGTCAGGCTCTGCTCGTTGCTCTGCCTTGTCGAGTGCAGCTTCCCATAGCGCTCGCGTTTAGTCCTTTGCCTTGCCCTTCGAAAAGCCAGCATCGGCAACCCTGAAGTCGCCGTGCGTTGCGCAGAAACGGGGCATGGCGCGTTCGTTTAGGCGTAGGGGGACGACACGGCACTAACCCATGGAGGGCATTTCCTCGAGCTGACTTAGAGGTTTCGGCTCCCGCTCCAGCGCGGTGAGAAAGCGGTCGGCCCAGTGTTGGATGTCGTTGTGTGAGAGGACCTGGAACAGGGCGTCGTGGCGCTCGCGCCGCTCGACGAGCGGCATCGATAGAGCCTACCGGATGGCCGCCGCCACGCTGTCGGGATCGTAAAGGATTGACGAGCAGCGCCGCTTTAAATTCATGAGCTGCGCAGGAATGGCTACTCTATTCGAGACTACAACGAGCTGCCCCAATAGCGGTCCTTTCCACGAAACTGATTGGTCTTCATTAAATATTCCACCCGTAATGTTAGTTGGGAATTGACACTGACGCCAGCGTGAAGGCGGTCGGTGCGATTGGCGGACGCCCTCTCGTTAAATAATCCGGGGCCCTCGGCGAGGTCCCAGCATCGGGGAGAGAGGGTTCGCGGCATAGCCCCCCGGCGACTTCACTGTATTTGGTTTCATACACATTGCGGTCGAATGGAACTCCGACTGGTTCATGGCCTCAGGGCTCACTTGCCCAAAAACTGCCACCGTGAATGCCTTCACTCCTCGGTCGGGAAAGCCTAGCTGTCGGGGACTCATGAACCGCGAGCACCTTATCATCCCGTTCCACGCTGCCCAAGTTGTGGTGCAGACATGGGGTCTGTAAGGCCAATCATCGGTGTATTCGCAGAGCCACCGACATTTGAGTGCCGTATGTGCGGAGTGTTGATTACGCAGGCGCACGAACCAAAAGTTTCGGAGATGACCTGGGCTATAGGTCGATTTTCCTGAACGGCGCGGAGGCCTGGCGATTATTGAGCTTTCAGCCGCGCGATCGCGCAGCAGGTGATTGGATATTTCGGCCGGTCAGAACGGCCAGATAATCTGGATGATCGCCGCAGCGAGCAGACTGATGATCGCCAGTGATAGCGCGGCTTTAAGGCTGTCGTCAGCGGAGTGCATCTCTCAGCAACTTATCACTGGTGAGGCAGTTCCCCGGGGCCCGGGACGTTACCAGACGATAGCCCGCCGCAGCGTATTCTCGAGTTGAGGCTTCGAGCTGCCATGGGCGGAGCTTAGCCTGTTTGGCGCGCTGCTCTATGGGGGAGGGCTGTGATTTGAAATGGGTACTCCTAGATCGCCAGGGTAATTCCCCAGGCGTCGAGGTCGAACGATACGCCACCAATAAGAATGGCAAGGATCACTCCCGGAATGTGCATGAGTCCCCCTCCTGCTAACTAGTGCTCCCTTCGATCACGCCCGTCTTCTGTAGGTCATCAAAGATGGTACCAATCGCCTGGGTAGAGTTTACCCTGTTCGGACAATGCGCGTTCTTTCAACAGTCGACCAACAAAAACTCGCTGTGGCGGGTGACTCATTTTGACTCACACGCCGCGTCCTCATCGCTTGCTACCAATGTCAGTGAGCTGAGGACTGACGCATAAGCCACATCATGGTCGTGTTAGTGCTTGCCGCTCTCTTTTGGGTTGGATGCATATGAGGCGGCGCTCGCGATTTTCATAGCGGCGTTTCTGATCCACCTGTGCGGGCTGAAGTCGCACGCTCGTTTTCGATAGGCTTGGAGAGCAAACGCCGCCGACAGGATCGCGCCGCGCGTGAACGTGCGGAAGATATGGGTCCCTCCT
>JBAPZR010000846.1:0-2275 GCA_049285335.1 Xanthobacteraceae bacterium
GTCTGAATGCTATCTCTTTTTTGAGTGTCGGCGATTAGATCCGAAGGTAGTTTTGGACTTTGCACTAAAATCGGGGAACCAGCGGTCCGATCCGAAGGAACCTTGGAACTTTGCTCCAAGCTCGGAGAAACAGGGTTGGGATCAGGATGACGATTTTCAGTTGACGCACCCGCCGATGCCAAGCCAGATGGCGGTGCTGATGCATGCAAAATGAACCACCCCACGCCACACGTCGCCGCCAACAAGCCTATGACAAGCGCCGCGTAGAATGCTCGACTGTCTCCAGACGCGGCCGAGTTTCGAACACTGTAGCTCTCGTCAATTTTGATTTCGGGCGCTCTCCCTACTGTTGCCCAGGCGCTACTCGTGGCCGGTTCTCTGTGGGTGTTTATGTCGAAGCGCCCGTCGTTTGCTCCCAATTCGTCACTTATTAGTTGTCCTACCGACATGACCCAAACCCCGCTATGAGTCTCAATGAATGCTGTACACCTGCTTTGAAGGGGACCCTCAATAAGATATGGCGTTCAGAATCAACATGGCCACAAAGACGAGGGCTAGCAAAAGGGCGACTGCTTCCCTAATCGTACGCTCGTTGTTCACACTGTCACTCATCGACGCTTCGGAGATTCCTCCAACCTCCTCCATCTACGACAGATTGTGTTCCAGAACTCATCGAAGTACATCAAACAGTCCAGCTTTTGAGTAATGTGGTTGGCAGGTAGTAAATTACGTTCGCCTCCTGCACTAGACCAAGCTGGGCTGTCGCTGTAAGCGGACGGACAAAGGCGCGAAGCCGGCGACTGGCCGGCCGTTATTAACCTTCGCTAAACCGTATTTTCAAGTCACACCGAAGGGGCCTACAGGGCTGCAGACAGTACCGGCGGTATTAGAACTCGCGGCTAGAGATCCGCCGGTATCATTCGGCTGGCAAGCGGTCTAATCTTTTCGTCCTAACAAACTCCGGCTGCTTTGCGATCTTGGACGCGATCCGCCGCGTTTCGTCGCGCCGTCGAAATTTTGCGCCGACGCAATTGTAACCGACCGCAGCCGCGATCACGCGGCTTCCGCGGCCTCAAGATGCGACACGCCACAAGCTCGACATTCAAAAGCATAAAGGTCGATGAAGCATTTTCGATCCTGCTATCGCACACGCCAGAAATCTATCGGTAGGCAGCCCACGCTGGTTTCGATCTATTGCTGAGCGGCCATACCCACGGCGGCCAAATTTATCTGCCCGGCTCGATCCCCCTCACGCTGGAAGCAGTTCTGCCACGCCGCTTTGGAGCGGGCGCTTGGCAATATCACGATATGGCAGGCTACACGTCGACGGGGGTGGGGACGTCAATTGTGAACGTGCGCATTAACTGCTTGCCGGAAATCACATTGCACCGCTTGCGGCGATGGGAAGAAGGCGTTTATCAATAGGGACGTTGCGCTATTACCGCGAAATGAGCGACCTGCGATGAGACTGCGAGCTACAAAACATGGTGCGGGCCAGATTCGCGCGGTCAAAGCACTACGTCGTTGGCGGCTCCATTTGGCTCGTGCATCTGCAGTCGGCGTTGACACGAACCTGACGCGCTGAGCTCGCCGAGAGTGACACATCAATGACGACTCCAAATGACATGGCCGTGCGCCGCGCCCTGGAATCCGCGGGTGTCGAGTTCATCGACGAGAACGTCGACGGCCCGGGCGTGCGGCTGCGGAAGCGGCACAAGAAGAAAAGTTAGGCAGTGAATGGCCTGGGGCGCTCTGTCTTGATTCAAGACTTGGAACGCACCTTGATCTCCAACTGAGAAGCTAACTTTGCTGGCTCAGCTAAGTGAGAGACATCTTCTGAATCAGAGCGCGCGATTCCCGAAGAAAATCTCGGATCTGCCGGCGTTCTTCAATTCTTTCACGGGTATATGCACCATGTGTCAGAGCGTTTTTGTTGCCCCGAGGAGCCCCGGACCCGGCCGCGCCGCCATGCATGCGGCAGCGGTTTTTACCGCTTACCGCAGGGGCCATGCATGGCTTGCCTGATCGCGTCCTCGCCCCGCAGCACGGACTCGCCAGCATTGCGTGAGTGTTACGACGATGCATGGCCGTCTTTTTGGACGTCGATTGAATTCATTTGCTCCGAACTGTCAGTGAATCCCGCCACCGAGTGATGAGAACCGTTTTGCTTCGGCAAAGAACGCGAGGCCGGCAGCGTCTTCAGCCGCTTCGCTTTCGTGCCATTGCTCGGAAAGTCCTGCCCACCCGCACTCGCACAGACTTGCCGCCCCTTCAC
>JBAPZR010000847.1:0-8270 GCA_049285335.1 Xanthobacteraceae bacterium
TCGTGCACATGGTCCCCAAGGAACAACTTACCACCATTGCCAAATATGACGAGATGCTCGATCACCGGAGGAACGTATCATCCAGTGCCCAGCCGGTATCGGCTATCGCACGGGGACATGATGGGGCGATGCAGCACCACAGCATGTACATGTACGTGCCAGTACAAGGCCGCAAAGGTACTTCGACGATGGGCACAACTGGCGCCCATTAGCGATTGGACCATTTAGCAACAGCTCCGAGAACTTCGCCACATCGGAGGCTATCCTCCACGCCTCGTCTTTCATGCGTTTCGGTCGGTGAAGCGTGTGGCCTGCTCACTCAATCAATACGGTTGGCCTTCAAGGCAATCCCGAAAATCGTTAGCATTGCATCAATCGTTGAGGGGGCGGAGCGATCGACTGGAGATCGACCCATGCCTACAAATCACATCGGACTGGTTAGGTTAGGCGTGGTTTCGATTTTGGCGATCTCCGCCGCGCCGATATGTGCTCAGGCTCAACGGCTGAGCGTTGACCAGTTGAAGTCGGAGGCACGAGACTTCGTCAAAATCGTCAGCGGTGACAAGCTCAAAACTCAGACCTATTGCGAAATTGTCGAACTCAATGACCAGATCGACCAAGATGAAGATCCGACAGAAATTCAAGAGCTATCTCAGAAGAGAGATAAATTGGAGGAGAAACTAGGTAACAAATATGTCGCGTTTGTTACCGGTTTTATGAACATCGACAAGGATTCCCGAGATTATCAGGAAATCGCTTCAATACTCGAGCCGCTCGACAAGTTGTGTGAAGATTAAGCGCACACTCATAGAAGTGGGCCGCTCCGTATTGCCAGTGGCAAAGTCACAAATCTTTGATCGGGCGTCGGCATCCCGGCGTGTCCTGCCTCCGTAGCTAACGTCGCACTACAACATCGGCGACGACGGAGAACCAAGCTAATGTGGAGCAACCTCGGTCCAATTAGGGTAAACATAGCTCTGGATCACATCCCGAAACGGGCTGGGGTGTACAAACTGACATTTAGGTTGTGGGGCAATACTTACACTTACATTGGTGAGGCTGGCGTTCGCGGCCTGCGGGCGCGGATTGGCGACCACGCCAACCATCCTCCTGCGGAAGGTAACAAGGTGGAGCATCTTCTGCATGATCTTCTGAAGGAAGCCGACGAGGTCGAACTATCCGTCTGCTGCACCGGGGTAACTTTGGGCGAGCAAAAGGTGAGACGTAATTTCGAGAAGGAAGCAATCGCCGCAACTCAGCGGGAACGCCTGATGTGCTTTAATACCGGCGGCTACTCGATCGATGATCCGATGCGGCGCTTTGTACTCAAAAGTGAAGAGAAAATGCTTCTCGGTGAACTGGACCACGTTCGCACAAAGCTGGCCAAGCTTGTTTAGGTCGGCAGCAAGCATGTACCCGTCGACATCTCAGCAGTCGAACTCGCGACCTTAAAACGGAGGCGAATACATTTGTGACCGCAAACGGCATTGCCGGCTTTGCGCCATAAGCGCACCTTGCGCTTTACTTGATCAATCAAATAGTTTCCGTGTTCAGGCCACTTTAGCGAGGCGAGCGAAGGGATAGTCAGGGTGGTCATATAGGCGACGAATTCCACGGCTGTCGTATCGCTGTTCATTCACCTCCAAATAGGCTCCGAGGAAAACTTCGGTCGGAAGTTTCTCGATAGCGAAACGAACCGCATCTGCCGCGTGGTTAAACCGCATATACTTGAGAAGACGCGACCGTACCCGGTGGTTTTTGCCAGGAAAAAGTTCAGCCGTCGCTCGATAGTCGAATCTTTCGTCGCACTGCGCGCTCATAGTCATCAAAAAGTTCCCGCTGCTCGATTGAACGCCTTGGTTAGCCAAAACTCGTCATGTTCAGAATTAAGCTTGCAGAGAACGTCGCGAATTCGAGTCTTTGACAGCCAAGATATGGTGCGCACCACGCGTAACATCAAGGTTGCGGGTCATAGTAATTCAATTACTTCCGATTATCTTTGTCGCACCCTAACCGCATGTCCGCTTGTCCCCGAGAGCGGACATTCACCGGCGTGAGCGGCATGTCCGCTTCGTGCGAAATCTCGGCGCCGATCCCACGGAGAACGTTCCGAGAGGTGAGAATTTTGTCAGTCTCGCGGCCTGGTGGGAGGCTCCTTCTGTATCTCTTCGACGATAAGACCACCCTTAACGCGCTCGTCTGCGATCACTCGCCATTCTACCTCACCATCGAAGCCAAGCTTGGGGACAAGCTTCTGCTTAAGGTAGGCGCTAGCCTCTTCAACTTGCTTAAGTTTGTCAGAGAACTCAGCCATGGCGGTAAAATATTGAGCTGCTGCATGCTGCAGTTCTGCATCAGCCTTGATGTACTTAGGCGATATTGAGGTACGCCTCAGAACTTTCATCTTTGCTTGGGCCGCCTCTGGCATTGTCATAAATCCATGCGCCACAGCCAACTCGCATCTAAGAACTGAGTGTACTCCCCTTTCGCTCGGGTGTTGACGCCAGCGCCCGCTTGTAGAGTGGCTCGGCATCGGCGTTGCGACCCTGGGCGCGGTACAGGTCGGCCAGATTGTTCAGCGATTGCGCGACATCGGGGTGATCGGGGCCGAGCACCTTCTCCCGGATCGCCAGCGCCCGCTTGTAGAGCGGCTCTATGTCGGCGTAGCGGGCCTCTTCTTTATAAAGTGAGGCCAGATTGTTCAGCGCCGACGCGACAGAGGGGTGATCTGGGCCGAGCCGTTTCTCGAAGATCGCCAGCGCCCGCTTGTAGAGTTGCTCGGCATCGGCGTAGCGACCCTGGGTGCGGTACAGGTCGGCCAGATTGTTCAGCGATTGCGCGACATCGGGGTGATCGGGCCCGAGGACTTTTTTCCAGGTCGCCAGCGCCCGCTCATAGAGTGGCTCGGCATCGGTGTAGCGACCCTCTTCTTTGTAGAGTTCGGCCAGATCGTTCAGTGCCAGCGCGACAGAGGGGTGATCGGGCCCGTGCGCTTTCGCATTGATCGCCAGCACCCGCTTGTAGAGTGGCTCGGCATCGGCGTAGCGACCATTTTCTTTGTGGCGTTCGGCAAGATCGTTCAGCGTCGCCGCAAGGATGACATCGGACAGAGCCATGAGCAGTGGACTCCTGAAGCAGGGGAAGAGCTTAGCAAAAAAGTGGACGCCGGAAATGCCCCTAATTGGCTATTTGATCCGTGGCATTTAGTTCCGCGATTTTGAGGGGGCTCCGGGTCAGAAGTGGACATCACCGGACGTAGGCGGGAATGGTTTGCCAAAGTGTTTTGGCAGTTCCGTGTCGGGCCGTTTCGATGCCTCCGTCCTTAGCGTAAGCCTCAGGTCGTGCCGATCGGTAGAGGCAACGGCTCAGGTACCTGGACAGCGCCAAGGCCTTGCACCACGATACCGTGAGCCAAGGCGCAAATAGCGCCACTCATCAGGGAGGAAGTTAATGAGCAAATGGAGGCGCCGGCTGGGCGCGCCGGCGATCGATGACGTTGCCGGCAACGGACTGATCAATCGAAGAGCGCTGCTTGGACGTGGCATCGCCATAACAGGAACCATGTGCACAGCCGGAGCGGTAACCAGCGCTGCTGCCGAACCTCTGACCGATGCACCATGGAGTCTGGAATTCGGCCAGAACACACCCCCGATCCAGACGCCGTCGCCATTTGAAAAGGACGTAACGCGGGCGCTGAGCAATCCCAATGGTGAATTTCGCAACTCGCATGCGCGCACGCCGCACCACCTGCTCGGCGGCACCGTAACGCCGAACGGGCTGCACTTCTCGATCAATCATTGCGGCATCCCGAATATCGATCCGACTCAACACAAACTCGTCATTCACGGGATGGTGCGCCAACCGCTCGAATTCACGCCGGAGACGCTGTCACGTTACCCGCTTGTCACCCGAATGGCGTTCGTCGAATGCGCCGGCAACTCGGCACCGATGTTCTCAAAAGAGCCTCTACAAACAACGGTACAGATGCTCCATGGTCTGGTGTCCAACTCGGAATGGACCGGCGTGCCATTATCGACACTGCTCGACGAAGCCGGCATCGATCGGACAGCGAAATGGCTTGTCGCCGAGGGCGCCGACGCGCAATTCCTGGATCGCAGCGTACCTGTCAAAAAAGCATACGACGACGCACTGATCGCGATCTATCAGAACGGCGAACATCTCATGCCAGGCAACGGCTATCCGATGCGCCTGTTGCTGCCTGGGTTCCAGGGCAACATGAACGTCAAGTTTGTGCGCAGAATCAGGGTCATCGATCAACCGGCCTACAGTTATTTCGAAACCAAGAACTATTCGCAGATCTTGCCGGGCGGCAAGACTTGGCGCTTCCACTTTGTCATGGAGGTGAAGAGCTTTATTACCCACCCATCTTTCGGTCTCAGTCTCAATAACCCTGGTATCTACGCCGTCTCCGGTCTGGCCTATTCGGGTACGGGACGCATCTCCAAAGTGATGGTGTCAGCCGATGGCGGCAACAGCTGGGGCGAAGCTGCACTGCAGGGGCCGGTACACGAGAAGGCCTTCACCCGTTTCGTCATGCCGTGGCGATGGGACGGCCAGCCGGCAATCTTGCAAAGTCGCGCCTACGACGACGGCGGCAATGTGCAGCCGCTGCGCGCCGAATTCGTAGCGGCACGAGGCGAGGCGGCTAACCCGGTCAAAACACCGCTTGCTTTCCCCAACCAGCATTACAACAGCATCACAAGCTGGGCAGTCGACAGCACGGGGGAGATCAAACATGTATACGCATAAATCGGCCGCGCTCGCCTTGGCGCTTGCACTAAGCGCCGGCCCCGCATTCGCCCAGAATTCGGGTCTCGGCAAGCCGCTCAGCGAAGCCGATATCAAACAATGGGATATTGCCATCCTGCCCGACGGCTCCAATTTGCCGCCAGGCAGCGGCACACCGGCGACCGGCGCGAAAATTTTCGCGGAGAAATGCTCTGCTTGCCACGGCGAGGAAGGCAAAGGTGGAGTAGCGCCTTATTACCCTGCTTTGGTCGGCGGACAACCGCTCACCAATGGCATCGATACGGTGAAAACGATTGCTAATTACTACGCCTACCCCACCACCATATTCGACTATACGCGCCGTGCGATGCCGTACAACGCGCCACGCTCGCTCACCGACGACGAAGTCTATTCGCTCACCGCTTATATTCTCGCGCTCAACAAGTTGATCGGCGACGACGACGTGATGGACGCCAAAACGCTGCCGCAGGTGAAGATGCCGAACCGCGACAACTTCATCATGCCCTATCCGGATCGACTCTAGACGTGGACTGACCTCGACGGGAACCGTTCTTCGGCTCACCCGGATTCAAGCATGAACGACAAGTCAAGCTTGAGGCCCGCGGTGCAGAAGGCATCGAGGTTTGGGCGATCGAAATCTAGCGGCCCAATGAACTCATCGCGGTCAACGTGACGAAGCTGCCGAGCTGTTGCGAAGGGGTAGGCCTTAGTAATGATAGCGCCTTTGGACGCTCAACGAATGTGGTCCGGGCGGAGGCTGATACAGAGTGTTGCGTTCGCAGAACCCACCTATCCCGGTCACGTTTTCTAGACATTGTTGAAACGTCGTGAACCCGCAATTCCTACCGCCACCGCCGCTTTCACTGTACTGCGAACACCACGGATAGTTTTGGGCCTCGGCGCGATTTCCAATGCCGGCAATGGCGACGCTAATTGCAAACACGAACAACGAGAGCCTCATGGTCGTTTCCCCTAATATAAACGGCCACCGCCATGCTTTATTCCCAGCCCTTATGAGGCGCGGCGGATTGTGGCCAACTTTGCGAAGCTGCCGGGTATCGTGCGCAATCCGGCCAGTAGAGTGTGACGCAAGTTACTGATCGGGCATTTAAGAGGAGTTTAATCCCGAGCTGCCGTATCCGATTTACCAGGGAGGGACACGTGAAGTCCATTCAACCGGTTCATATGGGTGATACAGGTCCCAAAGTTTTCAACCTGCATCATGGCCTGCTGTTTCTTATCATGAATGAGCCCGGGATTTCCGACAATAACCGTCGTCAACTCCAGCAGCAGCTCGCGCCGGATGTCCAGGCCGACACGTTCGGTCAGGCGACCCAACGAATCGTTAGGATTTGGCAGGAGCAGCTGAATAGCAACGCTAATCTCCCCCAAAATCTTCAGGGTCTCGTAGTGAACGGCGACGTTGACCAGAAAACCGCCGCTGCTCTGAACTGGCTTCTCGGACAACTCGGCGCGCTTCCTTAGCTCCAAGCAGGTGCCGCCCCAAAGCGAAAGTTGCCGACGTGAAAGAAGCTTGACCGGGTGGGCGCGATCAGTGGCTAAAAACTGCTTGTGCCCGATGAGGCGCGGCGGATTGCGGCGAACGTCGCGAAGTTGCAGGAGTTACTCAGAAACAATTGACCCGCGAATGGGGCGTCCGCCTTTGGATCAGCGGGCGTTGAGTGCCAAGAACGCCGCCCACGCCAGGGTAGATGCAGCGATTAGTACGAGAAGAGATCTTAGCATTGCGATCTCCCGACGCGCGGGTCGGCAATCTTACGGGTTACATCCGGAGTGAGGCCGCAGATTGCCTTTTTTGGAGAGCCGAGCCCCGCGCTACCCGACTAGCCATCCTCACCACAACCTAAGCTGCCAGCGCCGGGTCGAGGCATCCGTGACAGCCATCACGTTTTGGCTTTTTGGCTGATTGCCCTTCCGCTAGTCCTGCAGCTCGAGCGGGTGCCGTGCCCGCCACAGTGACCTGAATGGCAACACCTGCACGGTAATTATGCAGGTCGGATGGTCCTGCGGCTTGATGACCGACAGGGTCGAAATGATTCGCCGCTGTCACACAAAGAGCATAGGCTCCGGGTGTTGGCTAGGCGCGTGCCATGTTGAACAATCTCAGTGAGAAAATGCGCGAGTGCTATCGCAAAGCGGAGGATTGTGCGCGGAAAGCTGCCGCTGAAACTGACCCACAGCTAAAGCGGGACTTCTTGGATAATGAACGACGATGGCTGCTCTTAGCGCAGAGCTATGATTTTACGGGCGGTTAAATGACTTCTCGGCAGAGGCAAAACGGCGGATTGCTCGTCCGACCAGCGTGTATTACGCACTCCATATCCACCGTAAAGACGGCCACCAACAAACAGAATACAACCGTCACGAGGAACTGCCGAAATTGGGGGCATTGATTCCTGTCACTCTCGGCGGCGAAGCAATCAACGCCCGCGTGCTGAGCGTGATTACGTCCCCCGCAAAGGCGTTTGCCCGGCTTGTCCACACCGTTTATGCGGTTGAGGTTTGATCCAGGTTTGCCTGTCCGCGCTTTCCGCCGCTCTGGTCGATCGAAGAACTAGACGCCTGTTTCGTCGTGCGTGATCCGGCGGCCAGGCGCTCGGCTATTTCTATTTCGAGGAGGAGCAAGGCCGGCGATCGGCGGCCAAGCTGCTCACTAAGGACGAGGCGCGAAGGATCGCGGCGAACTTGGAAGACCTCAGTTAAATGGCGTTTATGACAATTGGAATAAGACAAAAATGCCGAACGCCACTCCAACAACAACTGCAACTGCCGCCGCAGCGGTCAGCATAGCTATGCGATCAATCCTTTTGGACTCGACCTCGGCTTCTCTGAATATGTCTTTCCAATAGCTGTCTGGCATTACCCGGCTCTATCTCGGAAAGACGCGATTATTGCGCAAATACGCCTTTCGCAAGACACCACACCAAAACCGCCAGGACCAGAGGAAAGCCGATATAAAGTCTAATCAGAACTCGATACTTCAAAGGCTCCGGTTTAGGCCGGAATGCATCGGTCAGATATGCTGTCCTTTCGGATAGTGACATTTCCGTCCATATTCTTCCGAGATTAGCCATCTCATCCCCCATAACCGACCCTTTATTCTAGCGCTGGGATCTGGGCTTTTTTGTATCATGAGGGCGGAAGCGAAATTGAGGGTTTCATCGGTCACACCGTTCCGCCCCACGTCGTCAGCTAACAACCGCTTCTGTTGCATTACCATGGTCGTGATAACGGGCTTCGTTCGGCGGAGCAGTTAAGCCGCCCGGATCTCCAAATACGTGCCAACAGTATCGATGACAAAATTTGGTTTGACGTCCGTCAACGAAACCGTCGTTATAAGTGACAACGCCAAAGACATAAAAATACAGTTTGTCTTTTTTCCTGTGGAAATCCTAAAATTTCAACGCGCCCAATCGCATCACCAGACGCTTGTCGTTGCTCAAATCCTGGGGCGACAACATAATCGCCTTGGCCGGGAC
>JBAPZR010000848.1:0-3171 GCA_049285335.1 Xanthobacteraceae bacterium
GGCTTAACGAGGGTAAGCTGACGACGATCAACGATATCGCGCAGAGTTTCGGTATCTCGAAGCCGCACCTGATGAAAGTCGTGAACTATCTCGGTCAAAGAGGTTATCTCGACACAGTGCGCGGCCGTAACGGCGGAATCCGGCTGATGCGTGAGCCGCGCCATATCAATATCGGCCAGGTGGTGCGCGACACGGAGGATCAGCTCGATGTTATCGGCTGCCTTGAGAGCAAGGGATATTGCCCCATCCAGCGCGTCTGCGTGCTCCGTGGCGCTCTACGCGACGCCACCGAAGCATTTCTGGCGGTTCTGGATACCTATACTTTGGCCGATTTGATCAAGCCGCAAAAAGCGTTGTCATCGCTACTGTTGGATCTTCATGCTTAGTTGCGCTCAAGCTAGAAAGCAGAAATTATTTGATGAGTCCGAACTCCAAGCACAGCGTATCTTTTGACTGGAATGCATTGATCTAAGTTAATGTCAGGCCTTTGGTTGTTTGCTTGATTCAATTGCCGCGTTCCGGGCGAATGCGGTGGTTATTCAACTAGGCCATCGGGCCTCGACCCCGGTGGCCTTTTTCGTGGCAAGAGGGGCACAAGGAAATTTAGGATTTAACCCAGTAGATCTGGGCAGCTTCGCGAAATTCGCTGCAATTAGCCGCGCCTCGTCCTTGCTGAGTCCCGTCGGCGGCGTTCGGCATTAATCCAGATTAAGGTCCGGTGCGTCGTTGTGTGCTACACATGGCGAGACAAATGCCGACCGACCAAATCTCTTTCTACGACGAATCTCTAAAGAAACAGATAGAGGGCTCCTACGTATCGGATGGCAAGGCAATTCATGTCCGTTCCGTAAAATACGGCATTAAGAGCGCCCCCTATGGCCATCTTGGCACGTTCGTCGATCAGGACGCGCTGGATTTGTTAGCGCAAAAGCTATTGAGCGAGTTGGCGCGTGAAGCAGTAGGGGATATGAAAAGCCATTAGGCTCCGGCAATTACCCTTGGCCCAAGCCAATCACCGCCTCGTCGATGTTGTCGCCTCGCGCAGGCGTATTCGTCTGGATCGTGACAGGGCGCCAAGTATTTCGCGCATAATCGCGTCTGGCTCTTAATCGGCTGGACAAGGTCATGCCGGAAATGAAGGCGGTCATCGCGCCAGATGGCGGACGAATTCTTATAACCTAGATCAATAACGACGATTTAAGCGAACCTCGCAAAAGGCATCGACACTGCGTGAGTTTTTTGACGCAGTTGGATGCTGCCCTCACGCAATGCGGCGCAATCGGCTGGAATGAAATGCAACCGGAGGAAACGATGACAACGACAGCGCAAGCGCGCGGATCGGAGGGGATTTTTGGGTTTTTTGATCGAAATCGTATTACCGCCGGACCGGGATTCAGCCGCTGGATGGTTCCCCCGGCCGCATTGTGCGTGCATCTATGCATCGGTCAGGCCTATGCCTTCAGCGTGTTCAATTTGCCGATGACGAAGCTCATCGGCATCACGCAGTCGGCCCCCAATGATTGGACACTTCCCGAGCTCGGGTGGGTTTTCTCGATCGCTATCTTCTTTCTCGGCGTCTCCGCGGCCGTGTTCGGCCGCTGGGTGGAGGAAGGCGGCCCGCGCCGGGCCATGTTCACCGCGGCGCTATGCTGGGCGGGTGGGTTCTTGATTTCTGCGGTCGGCGTTCACTTCCACAATCTATGGGTAATTTATCTGGGCTACGGCGTGATCGGCGGCTGCGGCCTCGGCATTGGCTACATTTCGCCGGTGTCGACACTCATTAGATGGTTCCCCGACCGTCCTGGCATGGCGACGGGTATGGCCATCATGGGTTTTGGCGGGGGCGCTTTCATCGCCTCGCCGCTTTCGGTTTGGCTCATGAGCAAATTTACCACACCGACCCACATGGGCGTCGCCGAGACCTTCGTCGTGCTCGGGATCATCTATTTTATCTTCATGATGGTCGGCGCCGCCATTGTGCGAATGCCGGCGCCGGGCTGGAAACCGGCCGGCTATGTGCCGCCCGTGCAAGCTCAGAAGCTGATCACCGCGAATGATGTGTTTGTCTATGATGCACTGAAGACACCGCAGTTCTGGTTGATTTGGTGGGTGCTCTGCCTCAACGTGACTGCCGGCATCGGTGTGCTTGGCCAAGCTTCCGCGATGAGCCAGGAAATGTTCCCCGGCAAAGTTACGGCGATCGCGGCGGCGGGATTCGTCGGCCTGATGAGCCTATTCAATATGGGAGGGCGGTTCTTCTGGGCCTCAGCTTCGGACTATATCGGGCGAAAGAACACCTACTTCGTGTTCATGGTGCTCGGCTTCGCGTTGTATTGCACCGTACCGTATACCGGCGCGGTTGGCAGCGTCGTGGGCTTCGTCTGTTGTTTCTTGGTAATCATCAGCATGTATGGCGGCGGCTTTTCCACCGTGCCGGCATATCTCAGGGATATGTTTGGGACGCGCTATGTCGGCGCCATCCACGGCCTGTTGCTCACAGCTTGGTCGATGGCCGGTATTTTCGGACCTGTGCTCGTGAACTATATTCGCGAGTACAACATCACTCACGGTGTTCCGAAAGCCCAGGCCTACAACGTTACCATGTACATCATGGCCGGCCTGCTGGTGATCGGCTTCATCTGCAACTCGCTCGTCAAGGCCGTCCATCGCCGATTTCACATGCATCCGGATCATGAAGCCGAAATCGCTCAGATGGCCGTTGGCGCTGCGGGCGAGCCGGCTGGCGCATAGAGGAGAACACGTCCATGCGAGGCCCGAATCCGCAAAGTGGTACGACGACTTTGCAGCTCGTTCTAGCCTGGTGCTTCGTCGGAATTCCGTTGGCGCTTGGCGTGCTGCAAACCCTCGTCAACGCGATGAAGTTGTTCCACTAGCACGCGACGAAAGCTCCCGCCCTCGCGAGGTGTAAACAAACCCAGCGCAGCCTCGAATAGCGTAAAGCGTGATGCAATAGCTCCGGCAGCTTCGCCATGTTGAGGTGATCACCAGCGAGTTTCGCCGCCTAGTTGAGGCTCTTTATTTGTCCAAGCCGAGCACGTCCTTGACTGCGTCCATTACGGTCGTTTCCCGGTGTAGGTTGCAATAGAAGTCAACCTTCTCTTCATTCTTGTCCATTGCTTCGGGTTCGATGATCGTGTTGTTTCGCTTGCC
>JBAPZR010000849.1:0-57143 GCA_049285335.1 Xanthobacteraceae bacterium
GAACGGGTTCAGCTGTTCCAACAACGGGGGTGGACCGTCGACTGTCAGCCCTCGATCGATTTCAAGAAATTTGGCGTCAGCCTCAATTTCACGCCGGTCGTGCTCAGCGAGGGCCGCATCAGCCTCAGAGTGATGACCGAGGTGTCTGACCTTTCGCAAGCCAATGCGCTGACGATCGCCATTCCCGGAACGACGCCGAATACGCCCGGCTCGTCGGCGACCATTCCTTCGATCCGCACCCGCCGTGCGGAAACGACCGTCGAAATTCCTTCCGGCGGATCGCTCGCCATGGCCGGCATGATTCAGGATCAGACCAAGCAAGCCATCAATGGTTTGCCGGGACTGATGGAGCTGCCGATTCTCGGACCGCTGTTCAAAAGCCGCGACTATCTCAATCAGCGCACCGAGCTGATGGTGTTGGTGACCCCATATGTGGTTCGCGCGGTCGCGCAGAAAGATCTTTCTCGGCCCGACGATGGCTTCGCCGATCCAAGCGATCCGGCGACCGTTTTGCTCGGCCGGCTCAATCGCATCTACGGCGTCGGCGGCATTCCCGATCCGCCCGATGGTTACCACGGCAAATACGGATTCATTCTCGATTGATCCGGCGGAGACAAACAAGATGCAAACCCTCGCTACGATGACGATCCGCCGATCCGGCTCGCGGCTTGCCATTCGCGCTGCCGTCAGCGCCGCCTGCGCGCTGTGGCTCGCCGCCTGCAATACCGATCAGCAGATCGCCGCCGGGCCGGACTATCCGGCGGACTATCGCATGCGGCATCCCATCACGCTGCATGAAGCCGATTCCAGCTTGGAGCTTTTCCTCGGCACCAATCACGGCGGACTTAATCCCACGCAGCGCGCACAGGTGCTGTCGTTCGGATTAAGCTGGAAACGCGATGCGACTGGCGACATCGTCATCGATCGGCCGGTCGGCAGCCCCAACGAGCGCGCCTCGGCCGAATCGATATGCGAGATTGTTTCGATCCTCGCCGCGAGCGGAATGCCGCCGCGCGCCCTCGCCGTGCGCGCCTATCCCGCCCCGGGCATGGCGGTTGCCTCGACGCGGATCAGCTATCCGAGAATCGCCGCGCAGGCTGGCCCCTGTGGGCTGTGGCCCGAGGACATCGGGCCAAGCTGGAATCGGGGCTTCTTCGAGAATCAGCCGCATTGGAATTTCGGCTGCGCCACGCAACGAAATCTCGCATCCATGGTGGACAATCCGGCCGATCTCGTTCAGCCGCGCGGTGAGACCGCGGCCTATACGATGCGGCGCACGATGGTGTTCCAGAAATACACCGCCGGCGAAACCACCGGTGTCGATGACACCAAAAATACGGAATCGGCAAAGATCAGCGACGTTGGCAAATAGTATCGCGGGCAGTTTGATTCATCATGAGACAGGTTAGTTCAAGCGTTCGGGAAGAGATCAGCGACGACAACGGCGCGCGCCGCGTCGAGCATATCGCGCCGGCGCCGCGCGTATCAGTGCAGGCGTTTTGCGAAAATGACGACACCGCCGCCGCCGTCCAGGCTGCCGGCGACGACCGCCGCATGGCCAAAGTGCACCTGCGTGTTGAAATGGGCGGACTAAAGGCGGCGCTCGAGGCCTTTCAGGGCTCACCGACGCCGAATGTGATCATTCTCGAATCGGAAAACGACAGCGAGGAAATCTTAAGCAGCCCTCGATCGGTTCGCCGAATATTGCGACGCCGGCACCCGCGTCATCGTCATCGGGAGCATGAATGACGTCAGGCTCTATCGGGAATTGGTCCGGCGCGGCGTCAGCGACTATCTGATTTCGCCGATCGATGTGTTGGCGGCCGTCCGTTCGGTTTGCGGGCTGTTCTCCGCGCCGGAAGCGAAGCCGGTAGGCCGCGTCATTGCCGTGGTCGGCGCCAAGGGCGGTGTCGGGGCCTCCACAGTCGCGCACAATGTCGCGTTTTCGATCGCGCGCGATCTCACTCTCGATTCGGTGGTGACCGATCTCGATCTGGCGTTCGGCACCGCGGGCCTCGATTTCAATCAGGACCCGCCGCAAGGCATAGCGGAAGCGGTTTTCTCGCCCGAGCGCGTCGACACTGCCTTCGTCGATCGCTTGCTTGCCAAATGCACCGATCATTTGAATTTGCTTGCCGCGCCGGCGACGCTTGACCGGGTCTACGACTTTGGCGCCGACGCATTCGAGGCCATTTTCGACTCGCTGCGGGCGACGGTGCCCTGCGTCGTCCTCGACGTGCCGCATCAGTGGAGCGGCTGGACGAAACAGACGCTTGTTGCCGCCGACGAAATCCTGATCGTAGCTTCGCCCGATCTGGCTAACCTGCGCAACACCAAGAATATTTGCGACTTTCTCAAGGCCGCGCGGCCGAACGACCGACATCCGATCTATTGCCTCAATCAGGTCGGTGTTCCGAAGCGTCCCGAGATCAAGACGGTGGATTTCGCGAAGGCGCTTAATCAAGAACCCATGGCGATTATTGCCGCAACTTTTCGGCGCGGCGGCAAATAATGGACAGATGATCGCCGAAGTTTCCTCGGGCCACCGCTCCGCGGAGACAATTCGCGAGCTGGCGCAGTGGCTGACCGGCCGGGTCGAGCAAAAGAAGCCGCGAGCAGGTCTGCTCTCGCCGCTGATCGAAAAGCTACTGAACCGCTAGACGTAACCGGAGTTGAGTTCGTGTTTGGCAAGCGTCCGATTGGTAACTCAGAAGCGTCCGGCGACTTGCGGACAATCCCCGCGTCGCAACCTGTGGCGACGCCGGCGGCTGCCGGACCGTCGTCGGCCGAAGCTCCGACGGGCGCAGGCCGCGCGCCCTTTCCCTCTGCAGGTCTCGGCGCGCCGATCCTCGGCGCGCCCAACGGCAAGGCGAATGCCGGCGGAGCCTCCAATCCTTCGCCGCCGGCTCTTCCAAGCGCGGCGGAATCGCGCCGCTCGGAGTCTTATTACGAAGTCAAAGCGACAATCTTCGGCGCGCTGATCGAGGCCATCGATCTTTCCCAGCTCGCCAAGCTCGATGGCGATTCCGCGCGCGAAGAAATCCGCGACGTCGTCAACGAAATCATCGCGATCAAAAATATCGTCATGTCGATCGCCGAGCAGGAAGAGTTGCTCGACGATATCTGCAATGACGTTCTCGGCTACGGTCCTCTCGAGCCGCTTTTGGCCCGCGATGAAATCGCCGACATCATGGTCAACGGCGCCAACACCGTATACATCGAAGTCGCCGGCCGAATTCAGAAGACTGGAATACGCTTTCGCGATAACCAGCAGCTTCTGAATATCTGCCAGCGCATCGTCAGTCAGATCGGCCGGCGCGTCGACGAATCCTCGCCGATCTGCGACGCGCGCCTGCCGGATGGTTCGCGCGTCAACGCCATTGTCCCGCCGCTCGCGATTGACGGGCCCGCGCTCACCATCCGGAAATTCAGGAAGGACAAGCTGACCCTTGAGCAGCTTGTGAAGTTCGGCTCGGTCTCTTCGGAGGGCGCGGAGATTCTCCGGGTCATCGGCCGGTCGCGTATCAATACCGTGATCTCCGGCGGAACGGGTTCCGGCAAGACAACGCTTTTGAATTGCCTTACGCGCTACATTGACGACACCGAACGCATCGTCACCTGCGAGGACGCCGCCGAATTGCAGTTACAGCAGCCGCATGTCGTTCGGCTCGAAACTAGGCCGCCGAACCTTGAAGGCGAGGGGCAGGTCACGATGCGCGACTTGGTGCGCAACTGCCTGCGTATGCGTCCGGAACGCATCATCGTCGGCGAAGTGCGCGGCCCCGAAGCATTCGATCTTCTGCAAGCAATGAACACGGGTCACGACGGCTCGATGGGGACCCTGCACGCCAATTCGCCGCGCGAGGCCTTATCGCGCCTTGAATCGATGATCACGATGGGCGGTTACGCGCTGCCGTCGCGGACCATCCGCGAGATGATCTGCGCGTCGGTCGACGTCATCGTTCAGGCCGCGCGCCTGCGTGACGGCTCACGGCGCATCACGCATGTCACCGAGGTGGTCGGACTAGAGGGCGATGTCATCGTCACCCAGGACATCTTCCTCTATCAGCTGCTCGGCGAGGACGCCAACGGCAATATCATCGACCGGCATAGTTCGACCGGCATCGGCCGTCCCAAATTCTGGGAGCGCGCGCGCTATTTCGGTGAGGAGAAACGCCTGGCGGCCGCTCTCGATGCCTCGGAGCCCGGCGATGAAACGGTCAGGGCTTAACGCGCGGCAATCGTCATGAACGCTTACGCGGTTTTTTTTCTGGTGACGCTCGCGATCGGCGGCGTCGCATGGGTTTTCATCTACCCTTACATTTCCGGCGAGAAAAAAACGGAACGGCGCATGGCGAGCGTCTCACGCGCCACGCCGATGGCGGCGCGCCCGACGCGCCAGGCTTCAAAATCGCGCCGCGAGCAAATCGAGGGCACGCTTAAGGACCTTGAAGAGCGATCGCGGAAAGCCAAGCGGCCGCCGCTTTCGGTGCGGATTTCCCAGGCCGGCCTCGATTGGTCGAAAAGACGTTTCTTCGTGACGATGGGCATTTTTGCTGCCGTGACGTTTGTCCTCATGAGCCTGTCGAGAATAGGCGCGGTGCCGGCGCTTGCGTTCGCCTTCGCGGCCGGCTGCGGCTTGCCGTTCTGGATGCTAGGCTTTCTCAAGAAGCGCCGCGAGGGGAAATTCCTCAATACTTTTCCGGATGCCGTCGACGTCATTATTCGCGGCATCAAAGCCGGCTTGCCGCTCCTCGACAGCCTTAAGTTGATCGCGGCGGAGGCGAGCGAGCCGGTTCGCAGCGAATTTCGCAGCATCATCGACACGCAGGCGATCGGCCTTCCCATCGGTGAAGCTTGCCTGCGGCTGTACGAAAGCATTCCGCTGCCGGAGGCCAATTTCTTCGGCATCGTCGTTTCGATCCAGCAGCGCGCCGGCGGCAACCTCTCCGAGGCGCTGAGCAATCTTTCGCGCGTGCTGCGCGACCGCAAGAAAATGAAAGCTAAAATCCAGGCGATGTCGATGGAGGCCAAGGCTTCCGCCACGATCATCGGCTCGCTTCCGATCGTGGTCATGGGCTTGGTCTGGCTGACAAGCCCCTCTTATATCGAGCTGCTTTGGACCGAGCCGATGGGACGCATCATGATCGGCTGCTGCGCGATGTGGATGCTGGTCGGCATTTTCGTCATGCGCAAAATGATCAATTTCGATTTCTGACGGGTCCGCAAATGACGTCGTTGCTCAGTGACTATATCGATTCGCACACTCTGATGACGATCTGTGCCGCGATAGCGGCCACGGCGACGGTGCTGACACTAACCATGCCGCTACTCGTTCCCGACCCGCTCGGAAAGCGCATGCGGGCCGTGGCGCTCGAGCGCGAGAAGATTCGAGCGCGCGAGCGCGAACGAATGATGCAAACCGGCAAGGTTTCGCTGCGCCAGTCGCCGCGCGCGTATATGAAACGAGCGGTCGACAATTTCAACCTGACGAAATGGTTCGGCCAGGAGGAAGCCCGCAAGCTTCTGGTGCAGGCGGGTTATCGCGGACAGGCGCCTTACGTGACTTATTTGTTCTTCCGCATGGTCATGCCGGCGATCATGCTGCTGTTTTCGCTGTTTTACCTTTTCGTGGTGGTGCATCTGGACTATCCGCCGACTATCAAGCTCGCGATCTCGATCGGCGGCGCCTATTTCGGCATGCAGAGCCCGAATTTGTTTCTGAAGAACAAAATCCAGCGGCGGCAGCTTTCGATGAAACGCGCCTTTCCCGACGCGCTCGATTTGCTTTTGATCTGCGTGGAATCCGGCATGTCGGTCGAAATGGCGTTCCGAAGGGTCAGTGAGGAGGTCGGTTCGCAGTCGGTCGCGCTCGCCGAGGAGCTCACGTTGACCACCGCGGAATTGTCGTATCTGCCCGACCGGCGTCAGTCGTATGAAAACCTGGCGCAGCGCACCGGTCTCGAAGGCGTCAAAGCGGTGTGTCTGGCTTTGCAGCAGGCCGAGCGCTACGGCACGCCGCTCGGAACGACGCTGCGCGTGCTCGCACAGGAAAATCGCGACATGCGCATGGCGGAAGCGGAGAAAAAAGCCGCGGCATTGCCGCCGAAGCTTACGGTGCCGATGATCCTGTTCTTCCTGCCGGTGCTGTTCGTGGTTATTCTTGGGCCTGCGGCAATCCGCGTGCTCGCGGTCATGCATCACTGATTGGCCGAGACCTTATTCGCAGCGCCACTGTGCGCGGTACGGCTTTCGGCCGGCGTCGCGCCCTTATGCGAAAGCATTTGCCGGAGATAGGCGACATTGGCGGCCGCCTCGTCCGGCGGCAAGTCGGCGCGGGCGATATTCTCCGCCTCGGCAAAACGGCCCTGCAGGCCGACCACGAGCGCGAGGTTCTGCCGCACGCGCGGATCGGCCGGTTGCTGCGCTGCCGCGCGCCGCAACGTCTCTTCGGCTTTGGCGAGATCCTTCGAAAGTGCGTATGACAGCCCCAGATTCGAAAGCACCGAAGGCTCGTTCGGCACGATCTTGAGCGCGGTGAGATAATGGCGTTGCGCTTCGTCGTGCCGCCCCATCTGGTCGAGCACGGCGCCTTGAACGGACAAGATACGCCAGTCGGGCTCTTCCGGCGTGTGGGCGCGGTCCAACACTTCAAGCGCCTGCTCATAATTTCCGACGTCGGCGAGTGCGCGTCCATATTCGCCAAGCACAAGTTTGTTGGTCGGGTTGCGCATCGAAAGTTGTTCGAGAATCGCAACCGCTTGCGCGCGCTGCCCGGTGGCGCGCAGCGCCTGCGCGTAACGCAAGGCGACGCCGATATTGGACGGATCGGCGCGATATTTCTCGCCGTAAGCCTCGACATCGCGATGCCAATCAGCGTCCGGCCGGTTAGCCGATGCAAGCGCGAGCGAGCCGGTCGTGTCGGTGCTTTGCGTCGTCTGGCATCCCGCAGCCACCACCGCGATCATTCCGATGATCGCAGCCGAGGCGAGAAGCCGTGGAAAGCGGGATCGGGTCGGGGGCATCTCGATCGCTGCCGATAGTTGCCAGTTTTACTGCAGAGGCTGGGACAACCCGCCTGCAACCGTCGATCAGCAATAGACTGTTAACCCTAACGGCGAGTTAACGGCGCCAGTAAGGCGAATTACGCTCAGACCGAGGCGTGCGCGATTCCGGCCTTGGCGATCAGCGCATCGCCGGCGGCGTTGTAGAAGCTCGCCGCTTCGGGAAGGACGAGGGCGGCGGAACGGACCGCATGGGTTGCGGGGTCGAGGCCGTCCGGACTGTAACCTCGTGTGAGGCCGAGCGCCGCCTTGCGCAGGCGCTGGCGCGCCATGATCACTCCGTTATCGGTAGAAACCAGGTTTTCGTTGCTGCGGTCTTGAATCGGCCCGGTGCTTTCCTGGATCGCGGCGTCTTGCATGGCGATGCCTTTGACGCCGCTGTAGGACTTGTGATGCTTCTGCGCCACGCGGTCGATCATATAATCGTTGTCCTTGTTGACGACCGGCCGGAACGAACCGGGCAGAAGCTTCACGTGGATGCCGCCGCCGTTGCGCATCGTCTCGAGTTCGTGCGCGCTGAGCGGCCGGGTCGGATGGTGCGTGAAGCACCACACCATGCAGTTCTCGTCGTCGATCGGTACGAAAGCGTGACCGTTGAGTGCATTGTCGCCGTAGGGCGGGATCATAGTGTGGAACGGCATGATCCATTGGGTGATGCGCCAGTAAAGCTTGCCCGGCGTCGCCGGCCGCCGCACGCCGATCACCATTCCACCTTTGGTTTCGACCACTTCGAATCGCGCGTCGGTCTCGCGCGTAAATTCCGCGCCCTGACTCACATGCAACGGGTCGCTGCGCAGATCGTGACGGTGCAGAAAGGACACATGGACCGAATCGACGCCGCCTTCGAGCGCCAGCAGCCAATTGCATTCCTGGCTGCGCTTGGAGACAAAGCGCTGTGACGACGGCACGCTCGCCCATTCGAAATTCGGCAGCGGCGGTTTTTCGGAAGCCCGCCCCATATGGACCCAGATCGTGTTGCCGCGCTCGATGCAGTCGTACGCGGCGAGCTTTATCTTCTTGCAGAACCCGCTCTCCACCGGCTCAGACGGCACTTCGACGCACTGGCCGGTCACGTCGTATTTCCAGCCGTGATAGGGGCAGCGCAGCCCGCTGTCCTCGTTGCGGCCGAACCAGAGCGAAACGCCGCGATGGGCACAGAATTCGTCCATCACCCCGACGCGACCCCGGCTGTCGCGGAACGCTACCAGCCGCTCGCCGAGGAGCTTCAGGCGCACCGGCGGAGAGTCAGGCTCCGCGATCTCGGACGACAGTAGGGCCGGAATCCAATAACGCCGCATGAGATTGCCCATCGGCGTGCCGGGTCCGGTCTGTGTCAGGAAATCGTTTTGTTCGCGCGTCGTCATCGGCGTTAGTGTCCCGATTCCGAAGTTCCCACAATTTGCGGCACGCTCTTAGCGAACTTCGTAATCGAAAGGACGCTAGCAAATTTATAATTCTAGTGTGGGTTTTGGATTTGAAGTTCCTATGCGAGCGTGCCGCAGAACCATAGGAACTTCAAATCCACTACACTTGTCCGCTGCAGCCTCGGCGCTTCTTTTCGCGAGCGGAGAAAGGACGCTCAGTTTATGACTCGCACCGGCTTGTGGTCGAGAAAACCGCGAATGTCATCGACCGCATCGGCGAAATAGCGCCGGTAATTCTGCTCCGAAACATAGCCGAGATGCGGGGTGATGACCACATTGTCCATCTTGCGCAGCGGATGGTCGAGCGGCAGCGGCTCGGTATCGAACACGTCGAGCCCGGCGCCGGCAATCTTGTTGTCAAGAAGCGCGGCAAGCAATGCCGCTTCGTCGACGATCGGGCCGCGCGACGTATTGATGATATAGGCCGTCGGTTTCATCAGACCGAGCTCCTTGGCGCTGACGAGGCCGCGCGTGCGTTGCGACAGCACGACGTGGATTGCCAAAAAGTCGGCGCGACGGAACAGATCGTCCTTGCCGACATAGCCGACTTCGGCTTCGGCGCACTTCTCGGCCGTGAGGTTCTGGCTCCAAGCGATGACGTTCATGCCGAACGCCTTGCCAATGGTGGCTGTGCGTATGCCGAGCTTGCCGAGACCGAGGATACCGAGCGTCATGCCCTCGAGATCGACGCCGATGGTGCTCTGCCAGAGCACGCCGGAATGCATCCGCGCGTTTTCGTAGCCGATATGCCGGGTCAGTTCGAGCATCAGCCCGATGGCGATGCCGGACGTCGGGCTGCCGAAAGTGCCGGTTCCGCACACCGTGACGCCGCGGGCTTTGGCCGTCTCGGTGTCGATCGAGGCATTGCGCATGCCGGTCGTGATGAGAAGCTTCAGGTCGGGCAGCGCCTCGATGACCCGCTTCGAAAATCCAGTCCGCTCGCGCATGGCGACGATAATCTCGAAGCCCTGCAGCGCCGCGATGACTTTGTCGGGTCCGCCGAGATGGTCGTTGAAGACCTCGATCTCAACGTCGTTTTTGACCTTCGACCAGTCGGCGACCTTAAGCGCCACATTTTGATAGTCGTCGAGGATCGCGCAGCGAGCCGCCATGATTTCCACCCCTATTTAACCCTTACTTCGCGCCTAGCACGCAAGCTTAAGCCGTCTCACACCCGATGGGCGAAGACAAGCGCGGCGCGCTGCGTGCAAAGCTCAGGCAAAATAGCAAGCGGAACGGGGATCAGGCGCCGTGTTCGGCGATGCCGTTAATGGCGCGGGTCGGCGTGCCGATCGGCACTGCCTTCTGAACTAGGCTGCCGTATTTGGCGTGCCATTTCGGACCTGGTCCGCGCATATAGTGCAGATCGGGCCGATAGACTCCCTCGCCGCCCAGGCAGACACGCCAGAGCTGGCGGAGCGCTCGCGAAAATCCATGCCACATGAAACGCTCCTCTAGGTCCTGCGCCGTAAAATGGCCGCTCGTATATGGAATTCATACGCGCGGCTCATTTTCAAACGACTGTTTAACACACATCGTGGGGCAGAAAACATTAAAAATTGTTATGATTTCGGCACTGCGGGAACTCTACCGCGATTAGGCTTTACGAAGCGTTAACCGCTGTCGGCGCGCGCGGAATGGGCATTACCGGGCAAGCCTGCCTCCTTGCCGGCAGGCCGCGCCCTCGCTACATCAGTGACGAATTTTTCCCGCGAAGTAGGTGCGCTTGAGCGTGTGCCTGCGCCGAAGGCAAGCGCGGCACGAACGGGCAGGACGCCGAAACCCACTTAGAGAAAACGAGCCGACCCCCCAAAATGGCCCCCCAATTCGTCTACCACATGCAGGGTTTGTCCAAGACCTATCCCGGCAATCGCAAGGTCTTGGAAGACATTAATCTGTCGTTCTATCCCGACGCCAAGATCGGCGTGCTCGGTGTCAACGGCGCCGGCAAGTCGACACTGCTTCGCATCATGGCTGGCCTCGACCAGGATTATTCGGGCGAGGGCTGGGTGGCGGAAGGGGCGCGCGTCGGATACCTACCTCAGGAGCCGCACCTCGATTCGCAAATAAGCGTGCGCGACAACGTCATGGAAGGCGTCGCGCCGCAAAAGGCGATCCTCGATCGCTACAACGAGCTGGCGGCCAATTACTCCGACGAGACCGCCGACGAAATGACCAAGCTGCAGGACGAGATCGAAGCCAAGGGGCTTTGGGATCTCGATTCTAAGGTCGACCAGGCGATGGATGCGTTGCGCTGCCCGCCCGACGATGCGGATGTGGCAGAGCTCTCCGGTGGCGAGCGCCGGCGCGTGGCGCTATGCCAGCTTCTTCTGGCGCAGCCCGATCTTCTTCTCCTCGACGAGCCGACCAACCATCTCGACGCCGAGTCGGTGTCGTGGCTGGAAGGGCATTTGCGCAACTATCCGGGCGCGATTCTGATCGTGACCCACGATCGCTACTTCCTCGACAATGTCACCGGCTGGATTCTCGAGCTCGACCGCGGCCGCGGCATTCCCTACCAGGGCAACTATTCGTCGTGGCTCGTGCAGAAGCAGAAACGCCTGGAGCAGGAAGGCCGCGAAGAGGAAGCCCGCCAGCGCACGCTGGCGCGCGAGCAGGAATGGATTACCGCCTCGCCGCGCGCGCGGCAGGCCAAATCCAAGGCGCGCTACGAACGCTACGAGGAGCTTTTGAAAAAAGCCGGCGAAAAGCAGACGCAGACCGCCCAGATCGTCATCCCGGTCGCCGAACGGCTGGGGCAGAACGTTATCGACTTCGACCATCTCAATAAGGCCTTCGGCAACAACCTCCTGATCGACGATCTGACTTTCAAGCTGCCGCCCGGCGGCATCGTCGGCATCATCGGGCCGAACGGTGCCGGCAAGACGACGCTGTTTCGCATGATCACCAATCAGGAACGACCCGACGCCGGCACTATCAAGATCGGCGAGTCGGTACATCTGGGTTACGTCGACCAGTCGCGCGACTCGCTCGACGGCGCGAAGACCGTGTGGGAGGAAATCTCCGGCGGTCTCGATCAGCTTCATCTCGGCAAGCGCGAAGTAAATTCGCGCGCCTACTGCTCGGCGTTCAATTTCAAGGGAGCAGACCAGCAGAAAAAGGTCGGACAATTGTCCGGCGGCGAGCGCAACCGGGTCCATCTCGCCAAGATGCTCAAATCCGGCGCCAACCTGCTGCTCCTCGACGAGCCGACCAACGATCTCGATGTCGATACGCTGCGCGCATTGGAAGAGGCGCTGGAGGATTTCGCCGGTTGCGCCGTCATCATCAGCCACGATCGGTGGTTCCTCGACCGCATCGCCACCCACATTCTTGCCTTCGAAGGCGAGAGCCACGTCGAATGGTTCGAGGGCAATTTCCAGGATTACGAGAAGGACAAGATGCGTCGGCTGGGCGTCGACTCGGTCATTCCGCAACGAATCAAATACAAGAAATTTTCTCGATGATTCGCGCGGCCTCGGAATGACACCTCGTTACGGCTCGGAATTCATTCCGCACAGCGGCGGCACCGGCTTGGATTGACCGGGCATGATGCCGCCGAGATGACGCTTTATGGCGTCGTATTGCGGATCGCCCGGCGCATAGACGAAACTGTGTTCGGCAACCGGCTGGTACCACAGCGAGCGGATGCGGAGGGCAATGGTCCCGTCGGCGGACATTTTCGCCATGCCCAAGCTGTCGATGTCTTCGCAAGGGATCGGTATGCCGTTTACGTCTGAGGCCGCGACGACGCCGGTAAGGGGCGCGGCAAGAAACGCGGCAAGAAACGCGATTGACAATCTTGCCGAGAACGTCAGCCGACACAGCCGTCGATATCGTTGCCGAGACATTCGCGTTTCGTCCTGCTAAGGCATGATCCGCCAAAGCGGAAAGCCGCAATCGATTCCGGTCGAAGCGATTGCATTCTAGAAAAATAATAGGATCGGCCCGCAAAACGGGCAAACGTTAAGGAAAGGCGTATGGAAGACTGGAGCGCGCGGCAATATTTGAAATTCGAGGACGAACGCACGCGCCCGCCGCGCGATCTCGTCGCGCAAATTCCGCTGCAGCGCCCGCGGCGCGTGGTCGATCTCGGCTGTGGGCCGGGAAATTCTACCGAGCTTCTGATCGAGCGTTTTCCGGAGTCCGAGGTCGTTGGTCTTGATTCCTCCCCCGATATGCTGCGCAAAGCGCGCGAACGATTGCCCAAGTGCAATTTTGTGCAGGCCGACATCGCGACCTGGTCACCCGACTCGGGCACGGACGTGATTTTCGGCAACGCGGTGATGCAATGGCTGCCGAAACATCCGGCGATCATGCGGCGCTTGGTGGAAGCCTTGCCGTCCGGCGGCGCACTTGCCATTCAGATGCCCGACAATACCCGCGAACCGGCGCTCGTTTTCCAAAAAGAAGTCGGCGAGAGCGGCCCGTGGAAGGATCATCCCGAAGTCAAGGCCGCGCCGCGCGAGGACCTGCCGAGGCCGGAAGACTATTACGACCTCCTCAAGCCGGTCTGCAGTCACATCGACATCTGGCACACCATCTACAATCACGTCATGGCGTCGCCGCAAGCCATCACCGAATGGTTCAAGGGCTCCTCGCTGCAGCCGTTCCTCTCGCCGCTCGATGCCGATGAACGCAAAAAATTCCTTGCGGCGTACACCGCCAAGATCGTGAGCGCATATAAGCCGCGGTTCGATGGCAAAGTGATGCTTCGCTTCCCGCGGCTGTTTATTCTCGCGGTGCGGTGAGATCGTTCGTCACGAGGAGGAGCCGTGCGATTTGTTCGGGCAAAATGTCTGACCAAACTGACCAGACCACTGGCCGTATGTCTGGCGGCGTTTATGGCGCTGGCATTTGTGGCCCCCGGGGCGGCCCTCGCCGATGCGGATTTTACCGCGTGGCTGCAATCGTTGTGGCCGCAAGCGCAGGCGCTCGGCGTTTCGCGGGCTACTTTCGATGCCGCGACGCAGGGTCTTGAGCCCGACCTGACGCTGCCCGATCTCGTTCTGCCGGGCCGGCCGGAAAAACCATCCGCGGGCCAGCCGGAATTCGTCGAGACGCCGGCGGATTATCTGAAAGAGCCCGCGATCGAGCGGCTCGCCGCGCAGGCCCGCAAGCTTTACGACCAATACCGCGCGCCGCTCACGGCCATCGAACAACAATACGGTGTGCCGCCGACGATCCTGCTTGCGATCTTCGGGCGCGAGACGGATTTTGGACGCTCCGTCGACACGCGCAACGCCATCCGGGTCTTGGCGACGCAGGCCTATCTCGGTCGCCGCAAGGAAAAATTCCGCGACGAATTCCTCGCCGCACTCCAAATAGTGCAGACCGGCAAGGTCAAGGTCGCCGACATGCGCAGCTCCTGGGCCGGCGCGATGGGGCTGACGCAATTCATGCCGTCCGATTTTCTCAAATATGCCGTCGATTTCGACGGCGACGGCCGCGCCGATATCTGGCATTCGGTGCCCGATGCGCTTGCGTCCGCGGCCAAGCAATTGGTCGGCGAGGGCTGGCAGCGCGGCGTGCACTGGGCCTACGAGGTGCATCCGCCGGCCGATGTTGATTGCACCATCGGCGTTCCCGATCACACGCTTGCGATCGGCGACTGGCTCAAGCGCGGCTTTATTCCTGCTTATGGCCGCACGCTATCGGCGGTCGAGCGCGCCGAGCCGACTTCACTATTGCAGCCCGCCGGACTCTACGGCCCGTCGTTTCTCGCCACCAGAAATTATTTCGCCATCAAGGAATATAACTTTTCCGATCTCTACGTCTTGTTTGTCGGCCATTTGAGCGACCGCATCGCCGATCCGCGGCCGTTCGAGACGCCATGGTCGAATGGCGCACAACTGCCGACCAGCGATCTCGATCGCATGCAGCAGATCCTCACCGAACGCGGCTACTATCACGACAAGATCGACGGCAAGGCCGGCATGCTGACGCGCGCCGCGCTTGGCGAATATCAAAAACGCAACGGCTTCAAGGTCGACTGCTGGCCCAGCAGCGCGGTGCTGCGGCAGCTGGAGGCGAGCGGACGATAGCGGCATTGCCGGACACCCTGTGCAGCCGTTGCGATCGACGGCGCGGAGCGCCTCTATTTCGCTGTGGGCCCCCCAAGCAAGGTCAGGTTATGAGTCTTGATCCGAGATCGCAGGCATCGCTCAAATTCTCGGGATGCTCGGCACAAGAGTCTACACTTGGGCCCGCTTGAGGCGAGACCCGAGTGCCGGACAAGATGAAGTGGATCAGAACGACACGCGCATGCCGCCGGTGCCGGCGCCGCTATAGCTTCTGTCGCTCATTGCGGTGCCTTCGCCGGAGATGAAGAGGCTTACATTCCCTACCGGGTGATATTGAATGCCGGCGTCGACGACGCCGCCGACGGCGCTGACCTGGCCCGGCGTTATGAACGAGAGGTTCTGGCCTAACAGCACCGTGTCGATGGTCTGATCGCCGAGCCGCTCGAGCCCGATCGCCCCGACGCTGATCGTCGACTTGACCGTGCCGCCCCACGAAACCGGCTTGAGCGTGCTGAATTCGAGTTCGGCGCGTTCTTCGAAATCGTTGATCGCGCGCCGGCCGACGCTGAGGTCCTGTTCCGAGCCGCTCTCGCTGTAACCGTCGAGCGAGCCGCCGACATAACGCACGCTGACGCGTGGCGTCACGAGAACGTTGTTATTGAGCGGAATGCGATAGCCGTAGCTCAATGCCGGGCTGATGAACCAGCCGCCATAGCTCGCGGTGGCAGTTTCAAAGCCACTCGCCACCGTATTGTTGGCAATGCCGCGGGTACTGCTGTTGCTGATGCTGCCGCCATAGAGCGAGAAGTCGAGATATTGCGTCGCCCAATCGAAGCGGCCGTAACCGCCGCCGAACGCGTAAGTCGAGTCGATGCTCTGCACGGAGAGCTCGACGTCTTCCCGGCTGGCGCCCCCGCCGGCAAACGCCCCGAGCCGCAGATTGGGGCCGAAGGCGCGATCGATGCCGAGCGCGCCGCCATAGGCGATATCGGTCGCGGGCAACACAACGCCGTCGGCATTCTGCTTGCGCTCGCCGCCGAAGCCGCTCGCCCAAATGGTCGTGTCGTAATAGGGCGCGGCTGCTGCTGGGACCTTCCCGAGCAGGGGGCGCGGATTCGACGCATAAGACATCGCGACCGAAGGAATCCCGGCGAACGCTTGCGTCGCTTGATCGGCAACACCTTGCGTCGATGGAGCGCCGGCAAAACCCAGCGCCGAACTGCTGCCGCCACCTCCGCCACCCGCGAACATGCCATCGAAGCGGCCTTGCAGCATTTGCTGCACCTCGCCGGTAAAGTTCGTCAGCGCGCGGTCGGCCAGCGCAAACGATGTCGGATCGAGCACCGCGACCTGATTGCCCGAAACCACAAATGGCGCGCCGTTGGTATTGATAGTCGTGCCGGCGAGCGCGTCTTGGAACGTGAACAGCCAATTGCCGCCGACGAAATTAACGGCATTGGTGGCGCCGGCCAGAGTGATGTCGCCGATCACGCGCGAGCCGAGGATATTGGTTAGCGTGGCGGGACCGCCGAAAATCTGAATCGCAATCCCACCGAAGTCCGGACTGCCGCTGATGATTCCAGAATTGATCAGGGTCTCGGTGCTGCCCGCGCCAGCCGTGGTCAATAAGGCGGTATTGGTCCTCCCCGAATTGTTCACCGTGATGTTGCTGTTAGCGCCGATCGTGAACACGGAGATGAAGCTGCCGACGCCGGTATTGCTGCCAGAATTGGTCACAGTGACGCCGCTGTTAGCGCCGACCGTGAATGCGGAGACGACGCCGGTATTGCTGCCGGAATTGGTCACTGCGACAGCGCTATTGACGCCCGATGTCTGTGCGGCGATGCCGCCACTGTTGTTGCTGCCGGAATTGGTCTGCATGACGGCGCTGCCGGCGCCGAGGGTGTTGCTGCCGGAATTGGTCTGCGTGATGGCGCTGCCGACGCCGCTCGTCGATGCGGAGATGCCGAGGGTGTTGCTGCCGGAATTGGTCTGCGTGATGGCACTGCTGACGCCGGTCGTCGACGCGCTAAAGAGGCCTGTATTGCTGCCGGAATTGGTTTGCGTAATGGCGCTGTTATTGCCTGAGGTATCTGCGTCGATGACTGTGGCATTGCTACCGGAATTGGTCTGAGTGATAGCGCTGTTATTGCCCGACGTCGTTGCAAGGATGCTGCCGGTATTGCTGCCGGAATTGGTCTGAGTGATGCTCTGATTTGCGCCCGATGTCGTCTCAGTGCTACCGGCGCCGGTGCCGGCGTTGGTGCAGTCGATAGCGCCGCTTGCATCAGTCGTGCATGCCCATTGCGCCGAGGCCGACGAACTCGTCAGCAGCGCGGCAGAGCACAGAAGTGCCGCGCTCCAAAACGCTCCGCGCGTCGCATCAAACACGCGAAGCCTGTGATGCCAACTGCGCGGCGATACGCGGTGCGGTGTCGCGTGCAGAACTGTTGTTGTTTCCGAAGCCGGTAAAGTGTGCTTGCGCATGAACCCGTTTCCCCAAACCGCGGTGTGCTCGAGCGTCGCAGCAAATAAAACGGATAACACACGCAGGTCCGGGAGGCTGTAACCGCGCGACCACAGCTAACAATTTGATTTAATTATTGAAATGAAATTTATTCTTCTGTCAGATTAATTTTTTTCATCTGTAGAAATTCGCAAGATGAGATCGTCATTGCCGGCTTGGCCCAAGTTGACCGTCAATCGTTCCCGGGCACGGCGCTTGGCAGGCGGTCGTCGTCTGCGGCGGCGGCGGCGCGCTTTGGCATTCTGCCCGTGATCGAACCTGTGATGTCGGGGCGACGTTCTT
The DNA here is from genome assembly GCA_049285335.1 of Xanthobacteraceae bacterium. Classification (GTDB taxonomy): domain Bacteria; phylum Pseudomonadota; class Alphaproteobacteria; order Rhizobiales; family Xanthobacteraceae; genus BOG-931. The sequence goes on from JBAPZR010000849.1 coordinate 17,321, forward strand.
GATAATGTTGCTGCGCGGCGAAGCGGCTGCGCGCGCGTGCGGCGGCCACGTCACCCGGAATAGCCGCCGGCTCGCAGATGCGACGTCCGCTCTCGCGCCGCATCAGATCGACGTGAATGTGATTGTAGTGATAGACGTTGGCGCCCGGCGCCAGCACCGTCGTGAATTGATCGCATGCCGCCGCCTGCACGTCATGAAGAAAGCCTTGCTCCTCCGGCGTGCCGTGCCAGCCATATTGCACGCTCACTGCATGGCCATCGGCGAGATCGAATTCGGCGATGTCGAGAGCATTGCCGAAAGCGTGCTCGGAAATATGCGCATTCGGATCGCCATTCATGCCGCGGCAGGAATAGGCAGAGATTTGTTTGATCCCGACGACCGGCTGGTGAAACCAGCGCAGCGCCGCCGGCTGCACCGAAGTCGCGATCCATTGGTCGAGCGCCGAGACGATCGGGCAGGCGAGCGTCGCCGGCGGCGAGACCTCGACCGGACCGCCTGCGGCGATCGGGCCCGGAGCGCGCTGCGGACCGAGCGGGGGCGGTGAATAGGGCGAATAGGACGGTGTCGCATTTTGCGGCGTTGAACCATGCGAAGCATCGTACGGAGATTGAGGGCCGCCGTAGTATGGATGCGGCGGACCGCCTGGAATGCCGATGTCGTCTTCGGCATCTTCATACAGCGGCACACCGGGTGGATTGAGCGACAGCGGCACGCCGACGGCCCCCGTTGTCGCCGGTGGCGGATAGGATCGTGGCGGCGGCGAATAAGACGGCTTCGTCGCGTAGGGGTAGGATTGCGGCGCGCTTCCTCGCGCCGGTGCCAGCGCGTGCGATTGGATTGCGCTCGATTGAATGGGGCTAAAGGGCGGTGCACTTGATGGCGCGCCGGGCCAAGAGGGCGGCATTCCACCCATCGTTCCCTGCGGGATGTCGCCGGGCGGGCGGATCGGTTCGTCGTCGTAGCCAAGCGGCGTACTGTCGCCGAGCTCCGAGACGCGGATTGGGAAATCCATGCCGCAAGCGCCCGGTCCGTCGATCGAGGAGATGCGCACGCGCTGTGGCGTCTCTTTCACCGCGCCGGAGTTGAGGCAGGAAACCTCCGCATCGTGCCGCCAGGAATCGCGCTCGGCGAAGAAGAAATGGCCGCAGCCAGCCAAAGCAAGCAGCACAACAAAGAGAAAGGAACAGACGAGCGACCACCGAACGCCACGCAACATGAAGGCGACAATGCGAGCATTTACGTTAAGAACTATTCAATGATCGCAGTAAGTTGCGCGCGGAAGACTCTGTTAACCATGATCGCCAGCCTCACTGCCGCCATGACGTTGGCATTGAGGTGGGCATGGCGTGGACCTTGATCCCGGCTAGTGTCCCGATTCCGAAGTTCGCCATCCCTTGCGGCGCGCTCTTAGCGAACTTCGGAATCGAAAGGACACTAGCAAGCTTATAATTCTAGTGTGGGCTTTGGAATTGAAGTTCCTATACAAGTGCGCCGCAGAACCGTAGGAACTTCAAATCCACCACACGAGCCTTTCGGGCCAGATCGGCCGGCGCAGGGATACATGAAAGTCAAAGCAAAATTTCGCGGGTCGGCAGGTTTCGTCGTCCCGAAGGAGCAGGCGTGATGCTGTCCGCACTCGATCTTGCCCGCCGCGTCGAAGCCGGTGAACTGACTGCGCGCGGCGTCCTCGAAATGTGCGCCGAGGCGATCGCCGCGCATGAGGGGAATGTCGGCGCTTTCGTTGTGCTCGATCTGGAAGGCGCGCGGCGCGCCGCCGAAGACAAGCGGCTCGCGTCCTCGCCGCTGTGCGGCTTACCTGTCGGCTTCAAAGACATATTCGACACCGCCGATCTGCCGACGCAATACGGCTCGCCGATCTATACCGGGCACCGGCCGGCCGCCGACGCCAGCGCCGTCGTGCTCACGCGCCAGGCCGGCGGCATCGTTATCGGCAAGACGGTGACCACGCAGTTCGCATCACTCGTGCCGTCGCCGACGCGTAATCCTCATAATGTCGCCCATACGCCCGGCGGCTCGTCGGCCGGATCGGCGGCCGCCGTCGCTGCCGGGATGGCGCCGCTCGCCTTTGGCACGCAGACGGCGGGTTCGGTCATTCGTCCGGCGGCGTTCTGCGGCGTTGCCGCGCTCAAACCCTCGTACCGGCTGATCCCGATGGTCGGGGTGAAGACCGTGTCATGGCACCTCGATACCGCCGGCGTGTTCGGCGCCGGCGTCGCCGATGTCGCCTTCGCCGCCGCGGCGATCTTGCAACGCGACCTGCGGGTCGATCGTAGCGGCCCTGCTGCGCCGCGTCTCGGCCTCGCGCGCACGCATCTCTGGCCGAAGGCAAGCCCCGCGATGCAAAAGGCGGCCGAGACCGCGGCACGGATCGCGACGGCGGCGGGAGCGACGGTCGTCGAGATTCACCAGCTACCGATCCTTGAGGAGGCTTTCGCCGCGCAATTCGTCATCCAGGACTACGAGAATATCCGCGCGCTGGCCTTCGAATACGAACGTCATCGCGAGCGGATCGACGCATTGCTGCGCGAGCAGCTCGATCGCGCGGTCGCGATCACGGCGGACGACTACGACGCGGCGCGGCGCACTGCGAGTCGCGCGCGCCAGGTGCTCGCCGACGTCATGGTGGACTGCGACGCGATCCTCACACCGTCGGCGCCTGGAGCCGCGCCGCATGGGCTCGGCGCAACCGGCGATCCGATGTTCAATCGGCTGTGGACTTTGATGGGAGCGCCTTGTGTCAATGTCGCGGGCTTGAGCGACGATAACGGCTTGCCGCTTGGTGTGCAGATCGTCGGCCGCTTCGGCCGCGATCGCGCGGCGCTCGAAGCTGCTTTGTTTGTCGAACAGGCGATCGCACGCAAGATCGCCGCGTAAGTGCGTGTTGGTCATTGCGAAGCGAAGCAATCCAGAATAATGAAGCATTGCATGCCTACCTGAATTGCTTCGTCGCATTGCTCCTTGCAATGCCGGTTGGGAAACGAGCCGTAAGCCGAGAGTTTTCTACTCCGCCGCGGTTTGCCTCGCGGCGAGCGGATCGTAATTGAGGATGGGCGCGAGCCACCGCTCCATCGCGGCCAGCGTCTCTGCCTTACGTCGGGCGTAGTCCGCGACCTGGTCGCGCTCGATCTTGCCGACGCCGAAATAGTGACTCTCCGGATGGCTGAAATAGAGTCCGCACACGGAGGCGCCCGGCCACATTGCAAAGCTTTCGGTCAGCGTCACGCCGATGGCGCGCTCGCCGCCTAGGAGCTTGAACAAGGTCTTCTTCTCGGTGTGATCGGGTTGCGCCGGATAGCCGGGGGCGGGGCGGATGCCGCGATAGCGTTCGGCGATGAGATCGCTGTGGCTTAAGGTTTCGTCCGCGTCATAGGCCCAGAGTTCCCGGCGGACGCGCTGATGCATCCGTTCGGCCAGCGCCTCGGCAAGCCGGTCGGCGAGCGCCTTGGCCATGATCGCCGAATAATCGTCGTTGGCGCCTTTGAAGCGTGCGACCACGGCGTCTTCGCCGATGCCGGCGGTGACGGCGAAAGCGCCGATATGATCGCGCAGGCCGCTTTGTCGCGGCGCGATGAAATCGGCGAGCGCGATATTGGCGCGGCCCTCGCGGCGCGTAAGCTGCTGGCGGAGTGTATGTAGCGTCGCGATCGGCGCAGTGCGCGCCTCGTCGGCGAACACGAGAATATCGTCGCCTTCGCTGTTTGCTGGCCAAAGCCCGATCACGGCGCGGGCGCGGATCCAGCGTTCGGCGATCATTCGGCGTAGCATGTCCTGCGCATCGGCATGCAGGCTCCGCGCCGCCTCGCCCAAACTCGGGTCGTCGAGGATGGCGGGATACTTTCCAGTAAGCTCCCAGGTCGTGAAGAACGGCGACCAATCGATATAGTCGACGAGCTCGTCGACGGGAATGTCGGCAAAGCGGCGCGTGCCCAGAAATCGCGGGGCCGGTGGCGCGTAAGCGCCCGACCAATCGAGCTTCAACGCATTGACGCGCGCCGCCTCAAGCGACAGTCGCTGCTTATTCTCCTCGCCGCGGGCGTGCGCAGCGGCAATCCTGAGATATTCGCTGCGAACCTCGCCAATATAACGCGTACGCGTCTCGCGCGACATCAGCGCGGAGACGACGCCGACCGCGCGGCTCGCATCGTTGACATAGATCGCCTGGCTGCGTTGGTAGTTGGGGTTGATCTTTACCGCCGTGTGCACGCGGCTTGTGGTGGCGCCGCCGATGAGAAGCGGCACGTCGAAGCCCTGCCGCTCCATCTCCGCCGCGACATGGCACATTTCGTCGAGCGACGGCGTGATCAGGCCGGACAGCCCGATAATGTCGGCGCGCTCGGCGATCGCGGTTTGCAGGATCTTGTCCGCCGGCACCATGACGCCCAGATCGACGACGTCATAATTGTTGCATTGAAGAACGACGCCGACGATGTTCTTGCCGATGTCGTGCACGTCGCCTTTGACCGTGGCGAGCACGATCTTGCCGTTGGTGGAGACGTGCGCGCGGCCGTCCTTCTCCTGCTCCATATAGGGCATCAGATAGGCAACGGCCTGTTTCATCACACGCGCCGATTTCACCACCTGGGGCAGGAACATCCGGCCCGAGCCGAACAGATCGCCGACCACGTTCATGCCGTCCATCAATGGGCCTTCAATGACGGCGAGCGGGCGCGGCAGTTTGCGGCGCGCGTCCTCGACATCGACCTCGATGTAGTCAGTGATGCCGTGTACGAGCGCGTGCGACAGGCGTTTTTCCACCGGCCATTCGCGCCACGACAAGTCGGCTTCTTTCTTTTCCTTGCCTTGACCGCGATGGCGTTCGGCGAGCGCCAGCAATCGCTCGGCGGCGTCGGCGCGGCGGTTGAGTACGACATCCTCGCAAGCCTCGCGCAATTGCGGGTCGAGATCGTCGTAGACCGCAATTTGGCCGGCATTGACGATGCCTACATCCATGCCGGCGGCGATGGCATGATAGAGGAACACCGAATGCATCGCCTCGCGCACCGCTTCATTGCCGCGGAATGAGAACGAAAGGTTGGAGACGCCACCGGACACATGAGCGTGCGGCAGGTTTGCCCTGATCCAGCGCGCCGCTTCAATGAAGGCCAGGCCGTAGCCGTTGTGCTCCTCCATCCCAGTGGCGATGGCGAAAATGTTCGGATCGAAGATGATGTCCTGCGGCGGAAAGCCGACGCGGTTCACCAGAATGTCGTAAGCGCGCGCGACGATGGCTTTTTTCTTGTCGATCGTGTCGGCCTGGCCGGTCTCGTCGAACGCCATCACAACGACCGCAGCGCCGTAGCGGCGCACAAGTTCGGCGTGATTGATGAAAGCTTCTTCGCCTTCCTTCAGCGAAATCGAATTGACGACGGGCTTGCCTTGCACGCATTTCAATCCCGCCTCGATGACGGAAAATTTCGAGGAATCGATCATCACCGGCACCCGCGCGATATCAGGCTCCGCCGCGATCAGGTTGAGGAACGTGGTCATCGCTTTTTCGGAATCGAGCAGGCCCTCGTCCATGTTGATGTCGATGATCTGCGCGCCGTTTTCGACCTGGTCGCGGGCGACCGCGAGCGCGGCCGGATAATCGCCGGCGGTCACGAGCTTGCGAAATCGCGCCGAGCCGGTGACGTTGGTTCGTTCGCCGACATTGACGAAGGGTATTTCCGGCGTCAGCGTGAAAGCTTCGAGGCCACAAAGCCGCAGCCGCGGCGGAATTTTGGGAATTGCGCGCGGCGGCTTGCCGGCAACCGCGCGAGCAAGGGCGTGGATATGATCGGGCGTCGTGCCGCAGCAGCCGCCGACGATATTGACGAGCCCGGCCGCGGCGAATTCGCCAAGCAGCGCCGCCATCTCGTCCGGTCCTTCGTCGTAGCCGCCGAATTCGTTGGGCAGCCCGGCATTCGGATAAGCGCAGACTAGCGTGTCGGCGACGCGGGACAGTTCGGCGATATGGGCCCGCATCTCCCGCGCGCCGAGCGCGCAGTTGAGCCCGACCGACAACGGCGCGGCGTGCGCGATGGAATTCCAGAACGCCTCCGGCGTCTGCCCGGACAGAAACCGGCCGGACCGGTCGGTGATCGTGCCCGAGATCATGATCGGCACGCTCGTTGCGCGCGCGGCGAGCTCTTCGGCGATAGCGTAGATGGCTGCCTTGGCGTTGAGGGTGTCGAAAATGGTCTCGATCAGAAGCGCGTCGACGCCGCCGTCGAGCAGCCCGCGCACCTGTTCGGTATAGGCGAGGCGCAGCTCGTCGAAGGTAATGGCGCGAAAGCCGGGATTGGATACGTCGGGTGAGATCGAGGCGGTGCGGTTGGTCGGGCCGATCGCGCCCGCGACAAAACGCTCGCGGCCGTCTTCGTCTTGTGCGCTCGTGGCCGCTTCGCGCGCGAGTCGCGCGCCTTCGGCATTGAGCTCATAGGCGATCTCCGCCATGCCGTAATCAGTTTGCGCGATGCGGGTCGACGAAAAAGTGTTGGTCGAGACGATGTCGGCGCCGGCGCGGAAGTAAGCAAGGTGAATGGCGCGAACGGCATCCGGCCTGCTGAGATTGAGCAGGTCGTTATTGCCGCGCACTTCCCGGTTCCAGGCGTCGAAACGAGCGCCGCGATAGCCTTCCTCGTCCAAGCCGAGCGCCTGAATCATCGTTCCCATGGCGCCGTCGAGCACGAGAATGCGCTCGGCGGCGAGGCGCCGCAGCGTCGTTCCCGCGTTGGATTGGTTGGGCGGCTTACGCATCGGAAATGCCGTTCATCCGACACCCCTCAGCCCGACTCTATTCCCAACGGGGAGAGGAAGAGAATGATCGGGCCGCAGGCCGAGCAGGTGACAGATCGCGTAGACCAGGTCGGCGCGGTTCATGGTGTAGAAGTGGAAATCGGTCACTCCGTTGTCGACCAGATCGAGCACCTGTTCGGCGGCAACCGCTGCGGCGATGAGCTTGCGAGTCGCAGGGTCGTCGTCGAGGCCTTCGAAGCGCTCGGCGAGCCAGCGGGGAATCGAGGCGCCGGCGCGCGCGACGAAATTCTTCGTCTGCTTGAAATTCTGCACCGGCAGGATCCCAGGCACGATGGGAATTTCGATGCCGTTGGCGCGCACGCGATCGAGGTAACGGAAATACAGGCTGTTCTCGAAGAAGAACTGTGTCATCGCGCGGCTCGCGCCGGCATCGACTTTGGCTTTGAGCATGTCGATATCGGCCTGCACCGAAGGACTATCCGGATGCTTTTCCGGATAGGCGGAGACCGAGACTTCAATGTCGGCGATACGCTTGATGCCGGCGACAAGATCAGCGGCATTGCGATAACCGCCCGGGTGTGGCGCATAACGCTCGCCGACGCCGCCGGGCGGATCGCCGCGCAGTGCCACGATGTGGCGTACGCCGGCCTGCGCGTAAGCCTCGATCACGGAGTTAACGTCGGCGCGCGTGGCGGCGACGCACGTCAGATGCGCCGCCGGCGTCAGCATGGTCTCGGCGAGAATGCGTTTGACCGTCGCGTGGGTGCGTTCGCGGGTAGAGCCGCCGGCGCCATAAGTGACCGAGACGAAATTCGGTTTCAGCGGCGCCAGCCGCGCGATGCATTCCCACAGCGACTGTTCCATTTCCGCCGTCTTCGGTGGAAAAAATTCGAACGAGACGCGCAAGCCGCGTCGCGTTCCGGCCTCGACGAAACGGCTGGCGCGCGGCGCGCTCACTAGGCCACCTCGAGATTTGCCGGCGCCGCGAGCAAGATGCGCGGATCGCGGGCGAGCCAAAGCGACACTGCGATCTTGCCGTCCGGCCCGGGCGGCAAGGTCTGTTGCCGCACCACGTCGAGGCCGGCGGCTTCCAGCCATTGCCTCACCATTTCGTTGGCAAAGCCAAGGCGGCGGTGGGCAAATTCCTCGCGCAAGAATTCGAGGTCGTGCGAGGCGAAATCGACGACCAAGAGCCGGCCTCCGGGCCGCAGCACCCGCGCCGCTTCAGCGATGGCGCGCGCGCTGTCGTCGAGAAAATGCAGGACCTGATGAATGATCACGACGTCGAAGGAATCGCGCGGCAGCGCCAAGTCGTAAATATCGCCGTAGCGCACGCTGCAATGTTTGAGGCCGGCGCGATCGAGCCGCGCCCGGGCGAGCGCCAGCATGTCGAGCGACAGATCGAGACCCAATCCGCGTTCGATGTCGGGGGCGAACAGTTCGAGCATCCGCCCGGTGCCGGTGCCGAGATCGAGAAGGGCGCGGATCGGCTTGTCGGTGAGCGCCGCGCGGATCGCGTCTTCGACGGCGGCGTCGGCGACATGAAGTTGACGGATGCGGTCCCATTGCGCGGCGTGGCGCCGGAAGTAATTCTGCGCGGCGGCGGCGCGGGCGGTGCGCACCGCGGCGAGCCGCTCGCGGTCCCGCGCCACGATCGGGTCGTCTGTCTTAAGCCGGCCGATCAATGTGTGGGCGAGATCGGCGCTGCCGCCGCGCTCGCCAAGCCGGAAGAAGGCCCAGGACCCTTCACGAAAACGCTCGACCAATCCGGCTTCGGCGAGAAGCCTCAAGTGCCGGGACAGCCGCGGCTGCGATTGGCGCAAGATTTCCGTCAGATCCGAAACCGTCAATTCGGCCTCAGCCAAAAGCGCCAAAATGCGTAACCGCGTCGCCTCGGCCGCGGCCTTGAGCGTTGCCGTCAAGCCGGCAAAGGGTAGTTGCTGATGCTCCATCATCAAGCTCGCTCTTACTAAATATAAGGATATCTTTATATCGTTAAGCGTTGGGACGCAAGCACCCTGCCCATACGAAGCGGGCAAATGAGAGTGGGACGCTGCCCTCGATAGAGGTCCCGGCCCTGACAAAGCGCGGTTTCCCGACGGCGTTGGCAGAGGCTCGGACCGCGTGCCACGGTGTCGCGATGACCGACAAAGATGCTCCCGATCAGCCGAAAAATCGCACGCCGGCGCAGCCGGCCGATAGCGATTGGCCGGCGCTGCGCGGCGGCGAGATTGCCGTGGAATTGCCCGCCGATGCCGATGCGTCAGTGTACTTCATCGGGCGCGTGCGCACGCCCTGGCACCGCCGTGAGCAATGTCCGAAAAACGCGCGCGAATCCGACGCGGTCTGCCGCGTCGAACTCGATCCGCGTTGGATCACGGGCCTGCAAGGTCTCGAAACCGTGAGCCACGTGTTGCTGCTTTATTGGATGGACCGCGCGCGCCGCGATCTCGTGCTGCAGGCGCCGCGGCACTATTCCGAGCCGCGCGGCACGTTCGCCTTACGGTCGCCGGCGCGGCCCAATCCGATCGCGATTTCGGTGGCGCGATTGCTGCGCATCGAAGGCAATACGCTCTACGTCGCCGGCGTCGACTGCCTCGACAACACGCCGTTGATCGACGTCAAGCCCTATTTCCCCTCGACCGATTCCGTCCCTGACGCCGTCGTCGGCTGGCACGCAAGCCGCGGACGCTGATTTCGTGATCGCGGCTTATCCACACCCAACCTTGACCGGTTGCCGGAACCGCAAGCAAGGTCACTGACGAGAGTCACAACCCGCGAGCGCGCGATGGTCGATCATTTGGCATGGGCACAGGGTTATCGCGATCGGGCCGCCAAGTGCCAGGTTTCGGCCAAGAGCACGTCGTCGGTCGAATTCGGCGAGTGCTACCGCTTGCTGGAGAAATATTACCTGATGCTCGCGAATCTCGAGGAGGATTTCGGGCGCAAGCAGGTCGCTGCTCTCATGCCGCCGGTTTCGCTGAAGGAAGCGGAGAAGAAGACCGCTTTCTCCAAGCAGGCGGAAATGCCGGTGGACAAGCCGGCGATTTCGCTTGACCGACGCGCTGAGGGTGAATCGTCCACGCTCTCGGTAGCGGCGCGGATGCTGGCGGTGCGCCAGTTGCAGGGAACGTCGACGCTTGCAGGATCGACGCCAATGTCGGTTCCGCCTTCGGTAGCATGACAGCAGCCGCCTTCCGCGGCGATCAATTGCGCCTCCTTGCGTCTGCGCGGCGAGCCTTCGCTCAATAAAGTGGCCCGAATGTCGCGTCCGCGGATGTTTCGCCAGCGCGGTGCTTGAAGAGCGTGGTCAGGAACACGCGGGCGCGCGTCCAACCGGCACGGATGACGGCCAGAGAGCGGACGGTGAATTTGTTCTTGTGAAATGTCCGGACCCTGGTGACGAAACGCCTGACCGCGCGACGCATGTAACGCTTGGCCGCTTCCGGATCGCCGGTGACAAGCCATATGACGATCGGAGGCAAAAGCAGGGCAATCAGCAGCAGCTCAGACCCGATTGCAAAGGCCGCGGCGCGATCGACAGGCCAGCGCCAGATTTCATGGAAATAGTTCACGGTGTGCAAAATCTTCTTCACCGGAGTGATTTGAACGCAATCCGCCTCGATGATTTTTTCTTCGTCGCCGGGAAATCCGCCGAGTCCCAAGAGCGAAAGGACGTGGCTCTCGAAATTGCCGTTGGAGTTTGCCGGTCCGACGGCAGGCGTCGCGGTCGCTTCAAAGCTTGCACGCGTCGCTTCGCCGATGATCACTTTTTGATTCGAAACGCTGCTAAGCCGATGCTCCCATTGATTTGCCAGGATCTCAAGCTTGTAGACAGTGGCGTACCATTCCGCATGCTGCGCGTGCAGCCTTGCCTCGTATTCCATTTCGGCGTTGCGCCGGCGCACGTCTTGATCGCTTGTGCTTGCGAAGCGGTAGAGGCCCTGTTGCTCCGTTGTTGGTTTGAGAACCTCGTCGCGCGATGAGCGATTTTGCCAAGCGCGAACTTCATCCGGCGCGAGGTCGTAATAGCTCTTGAGCCTGGCCTTGGATCGCAGCGCCGCGCGTACGAAGTAGGGCCGTTCGCAGCCAGCCGACGCCTGCCATATTTCCGCGGTCTCGAGCGCGGGAGCGCTCGAGGATTCGGCGCCGACCCACGCGTAACCGTGCTCGGTCGCGCGCAGTGCGAGCGCCCAATCAAAAAGCGAAGCGGCCAGGACTGCGCAGCCCAGCACAGTGATGCACAAGCGAATGTGCGAAACGGTCGTGCGCACTGTACGCTATCCCATCCCCGCCTAGGACCAGCCTAAGCTCGGGCGTATTTGAGCCAGAATTAAGACGACGTCCCAGGGTTGTGGACGACCGGCAGTCGCTCTATGGTCGTCCTCATTGATTGTTTGATCAGTCTGCCGTGGGCTGCAAACCGGCAACGCGATGCCGCGGTCCACCCGGCGGGGAGGCTGCGGTCACATGGTCGTGCGTGTTGCCTCGAACAGGAACGAGGTGCGGCGCTCCGCTTCGTCGATCCAGACCTCAAGCAGGCTTGCAGTCGCAACGTCGCCACTCTCGTCGCACAGGTCGTGAATTTCGCGCATGCGTCCCGTCAACTGCTTGTTGTCGTCGCGCAGTTCGGCGAGCATGTCCATCGGCGTCACGAAATCCGCGTCATTGTCCTGGATGCGTTGCAGACGGCTGACGTGACCGATCGAATGCAACGTCGTTGCGCCGATCTTGCGGACCCGTTCGGCAATGGCGTCGGTCGTCGCAAAAATTCGCTCGCCCTGCTCATCCAACAACAGATGGTAGTCGCGGAAATGCGGTCCGGATATGTGCCAATGGAAATTCTTGGTTTTCAGATAAAGCCCGAACATGTCGGCAAGCAGGATATTGAGCTCGCCGGCAAGGTCGCGCACGGCGTTTGGCTTGAGGTCGGTGGGTGTCGCAAGCGGAGCCGTCCGCAGCGCCCTGGATTCCTGAGCACTCATTGTTCACTCTCCTTCGATCAGCCAACGTTGATGGCCGCCACAGCCGCGCGCCTGCCGCGACGCAGAGCGGCGATGGGCTCGTCCAGTTCAACCTAGGCTTTATTTGCTCGATGTGAGCCCGTGCATTCGGGGAACGCGATCTCGTCCCTCTGGTTCCAGCGCCAAACGGGGATTTGAAGCCTTCCCGATATGCTCACTCCGGTTTGGCACCGGAAAATCTGACGATCGTTGCCCATTTTTCAGTTTCCGACGCGATAAAGCTGCCGAAATCCGCAGGCGACAACGGCGCCGGCGCGCCGCCAAGCTCGATCAGACGCGCTTTGAACTGCGGGTCGACTAGGCCCGCATTGATGGCCTTGTTGAGTTTCTCGACAATCTCGGCCGGCGTATTCTTCGGCGCCCCGATCCCGAACCAGGCGGTCGCCTCGTAGCCCGGGAGAAATTCGCCGATGGTCGGGACATCCGGCAGCGCATCCGAACGTGTTGCGCTCGTCACCGCGAGCGCGCGCAGCTTGCCGGACCTTATGAAATCGAGCGACGACGGCAGCGGATTGAACGTCACCTGCACTTGTCCCGCCAGCAGATCGGGAAACTGGCTGCTGCGATAGGGAATGTGCACGAGGTTGACGCCGGCCATCATCTTGAACATCTCGCCGGCGACATGGTTGATGCTGCCGCTGCCGGGCGACGACATGTTGATCTTTCCGGGATTGGCCTTGGCGTAGGCGATGAACTCCGGAACGGTCTTGGCCGGCACCGACGGGTTGATCATCATCACCGCTGGAACCCGAAGAATACTGGCGACCGGCTCGATATCGCGGATGAAATTGAAGTTGAGATTGTCGTACAGCGTCGCATTGATGGCGTTCGTTTGCGTGACCCAGAGCAGCGTGTAGCCGTCGGGCGTTGCGTGCACCACCGTATCGGCGGCGATATTGGTGCCGGCGCCCGGCCGATCTTCGACAATGAATTGCTGGCCGAGCTGTTGCGACAGCCATTGCGCGATCAGCCGCGCGGTGATGTCGGACGATGTGCCGGCCGGAAAGCCGACAATAATGCGCGTCGGACGTTCCGGGTAATCGAGCGCCCAAGCGTCGCGAAAGAGGACCGTCAGCGCGACAGTGCCCACGCTCAAACGCAAAAATTGCCGACGGGAGGCTCTCATGGCGTCGGGCGAACCTACATGAATTGCGTTACGGTGTGTAGAGATGCGATTTGTGACGTTTTGGGGGCTATTTTTTATGGCGCCGCAGAGGCGGCGCCGAAGGAGCGTTTCATGAAGGTTTCGATTCTCGACGATTATTTCGACACGCTGCGCACGCTGCCTTGCTTTGAGAAACTAAAGGGTCACGAGGTTGAGATCTGGAACGATCACGTGCAGGACACCGACGTGCTTGCCCAGCGCTTGCAAGACGCCGAATGCCTCGTTCTGATCCGCGAGCGCACCAAAATCCAAGCGCCCTTGTTAGACCGGCTGCCGAAGCTTAAGCTCATCAGTCAGCGCAGTGTTTATCCGCACATCGATATCGCGGCCGCTACACGTCTTGGCGTTGTTGTTTCGTCGAGCCAGCATGCCGGCATTCCCTGCTACGCCGCGGCGGAGTTGACCTGGGCTCTCGTTCTTGCGGCGGCGCGGCAGCTACCGCAGCAGGTGGCGGCGCTCAAGGCCGGTCAGTGGCAAACCGCGATGGGCACGACATTGCGCGGCAAGACCCTCGGCATTTTCGGCTATGGCCGCATTGGCGCGACGGTCGCCGGCTATGGTGACGCGTTCGGCATGAATGTCGTGGTCTGGGCGCGCGAAGACTCGGTTGCGCGCGCGCGATCGGATGGATACGCGACCGCGCGAGGCAAAGCGGAATTTTTCGAAATCTGCGACGTCATGTCGTTGCACATGCGGCTCGTGCCGGCGACGCGCCACATCGTCAAGCCGGAGGATCTGGCCCGCATGAAGCGGGACGCCGTCCTGGTCAATACCAGCCGCGCGCCGCTGATCGAGCCCGGGGCGCTCGTGGCGGCGCTGCGCGCCGGGCGACCCGGCTACGCTGCCGTCGATGTGTTCGAGGACGAGCCGATTCGCGATTCGAATTTTCCATTGTTCCGCCTGGAGCAGGTCGTCGCCACGCCGCACATCGGCTATGTCACCCGCGAGGAATATGAGACCCAATTCATTGACATTTTCGACCAGATCGTCGCGTTTGCTGCGGGCCGCCCGATCAATGTCGTCAATCCGGACGCACTGCAGGCGGCGACGAAGAGTCACTGAAAGCGGTTCGGGCAAAATCATGTCGAATAAGGGTTTCTGCCCGCTCCCGGGCCAAAAAGCGCCAATTTCGCCACAAAGATTTCACTTGTCTTACCAAGTCTCTTCCGAATCCCGCCACTCCTGAAAGTACGGTAAGTCGCCGTAGGGGTCGCAACAGCGCTCGCCTGCATCAGGGACCAAAGGCGAGCCGGGGCGGTCGGGATCTCATGGCCATTAGAATTTTGCAGGTCGCCTGCGTTATCGGCGTGGTAACGACGGTAACGCTTGCATATCCGGTTTCGCAGCGCGAGCCGCGGCTCGCGTATTTCGGAGAAATCGACGGCGGAAAAGCCGATCGGCTTGCCGCCGCCGAAGACGAAGACGTCGCAATCCAGAGAGTGGTCGCCACGATAGATTTGAGACCGACTGATGACACGCCAGAAGATGCCGCTTCGGATGAAGCGCTGAAGAGCCTCTCTTATCTCACCGACGCCGTCTATTCCGAGGTGCCACCCGATCGAAAGCCGAGTGACGTCGTGCTCGACGCGTTGAAAGACGTTCCGGTCGGTACGCCGATTGAGGAAATCAAGCGGGCGTCGGCTGCCTTCGGCCTCGATTTCAACTTCATGAAAACGGTCGCCAAGATCGAATCGGATTTCGATCCGAAGCAGCGCACCGGCTCGTATGTCGGGCTTTTCCAACTCAGCAATTACGAGTTCGGCAGATATGGGTCGGGAGATATCCTCGATCCGCGCGACAATGCCATCGCCGCCGCCTACAAGTTCAAGACCGCGGCCATCCTGTTCGAGCTGGAAACCCATAAGAAGGCGACTTTAGGCGACCTCTATCTCATCCATCAGCAAGGGACGCAGGGTGCGGAGCAGCACATCAGTCATCCAGACCGGCTGGCGTGGAAATCGATGTGCGCTACAGACGAGGGTAAAGAAAAGGGCGAGAGCTGGTGCAAGCGCGCGATCTGGGAAAACACGCTGCCGGAAATCAAACACATTTGGAAATCGGTCGATAACCTGACGTCCGGCGTTTTTGTGCAGATGTGGCAACAGCGGATCGAGCACTTCTACACCCGTTATTCCGAGGCAACGCCGAAATAAGCCTCGCGCCTGCACACTTTCGTGAGGTCGAGCCATCTTGCAACCACGCGGCAGTTCCCGTGATATTTCGGTTCTGTGATTATGGGAGATGCCTGTGAAGCGTCCTGAGCGGCTTATCGCTTATGCCATCGTTTGGCTGACCTGCATCGTATTTTGTAGCCGTCCCGGCATGGCGGACGATTGCCAGCATGGCACGTTCGACAGTTGGCTCGCGAGCTTCAAGCAGCAAGCCGCCGCTCAAGGCATTTCGCAAAACACGATTGCGACGGCGTTGAACGGGGTCACCTTCGATCCGACTGTTATCGCGCGCGATCACTCCCAGGACGTATTCCAGCAAAGTTTCGAGCAATTCTCCGGCCGCATGGTCTCGCCGGACCGGCTGCGCAAAGGCTCCGATATGCTCAAGCGCTACGGTTCGATCCTGGTGCGGATCGAGGACACTTATGGAGTGCCTGGGCCGGTGCTGGTAGCGATCTGGGGGCTAGAGACCGATTTCGGCGTCAACCAGGGTAAATTCTCGACTATCCGATCGCTGGCGACGCTCGCTTATGACTGCCGGCGCTCCGATAAATTTCGCGACGAGCTCCTCGATGCGCTGCGCATCCTCGATCGCGGCGACATCGGTTTGAACGAGATGCGCGGCGCTTGGGCCGGCGAGATCGGTCAGACGCAATTCTTGCCGTCGGTCTATCTCAAGTTCGCCGTCGATTTCGACGGTCTGGGGCACCGCGACCTGATCCGCAGTTCGCCCAACGCGCTTGCCTCGACGGCAAACTATCTTAAAAGCTACGGTTGGACGCGCGATCAGCAATGGGCGCCCGGTTCTCCTAATTTCAATGCGTTGCAAAAGTGGAACGAGTCCGAAGTCTACGCCAAGACGGTGGCCTATTTTGCGACCCGGCTGGCCAAGGAGCCTTAGAATCGCTGCCGGCCCGTCGACACTGGTTCCCCTTGGGGGAGAGTTTTCTGCCATTATTAAGCCAAAGCGCTTTCGCAATAATGTTTGATTGCGGTCAATAGAGGGTTGGGGGGCTCAATTGCTTCACGCACGCCCATTTGCTGCAGCCGGCTCAGCTCTGTCGCTGATCGCAGGCGCGCTTTTCGTCTTCATCTTCTCCGGTATCAGCGCGCGGGCCGAAGGCCAAGCCGGCGCGTGCCAGGACGCGAACGAGATCGCGGTCCTGCCTGCTCCGCTCGCGCCATGGAAAGGCGCGCCCCTGCATGTGCTGTTCGCGGCGGACAAGCCGTTCGACGGCGAGCTTTCGCTGATCGCACCCGACGGCAGCGTCGCGGTCAAATCGCGCGAGCGGCACGGTGGGCCGCCCTATTTCTGGTTTGCCGAAGTCGCTTCCCCCGCCGCGGGGACATGGCACGCCGCGCTCACGCGCGCCGGCGCCTCGGGTGACTGCGCAACGATCACGCGCGATATCGCCGTGCGCGACACTCAGCCGCCGCCGCCCCACGGGGCGCCGGGCAGCGTCTGGCCCGTGCACAGCACGTGGAACCGGGCGACGGAAAATTTGTATTCGTCCTGGATCGAGAAACTCTTCGACGCGCCGCTCAATGTCGAACCGTCATGGACGGCGCTGCATGAGGTGATCCGCGATCGTTCGCGCAATTTTCTGTTCGACTATTTGGGTCTTGGTGAGGACCAGACGGGCCTGATCATGCGCCCCGACTGCGCTGACCAACCTTACTTTTTGCGCGCCTATTTTGCCTTCAAGATGGGACTGCCGTTCGGCTTTTCGCGGTGTTCGCGCGGTGGCGGCGGCAGGCCGCCGAAGTGCTCTGCGTGGGTGAACATCCTCAATCCCTCGGCCGGGCAGCCGCCGCCAAGCGCGGCGCAGCCGCAAGGGCTCGCATCGGCCCAGCCGCAAGGCTTTGTTATCCCGCAAACCGGAGGGCTCGCCGCCTCATTCAACCACTACATTCCGTTCCTGGGCGATGGCGTTCAATCCGGAAACGGCCGCACTGCCGCGACCGACGACAACACCGATTTCTACCCGGTGCCGCTGACGGAAGACGCGCTGCGCCCCGGCACCATTTATGCCGATCCATACGGTCACGTTTTGATGCTGGTGCGGCGCGTGCCGCAGTCCGGCGGTACCGCCGGTGTCTTCCTTGCCGTTGACGCGGAGCCCGACGGCACGGTGACGCGCAAGCGCTTTTGGCGCGGCAATTTCCTGTTCGTGCACGATCCCTCGCTCGGTAGCCCCGGCTTCAAGCGCTTCCGGCCGATCGTGCGCGAGGCGAACGGCGGCTTGCGCCGGCTGACCAACGCCGAAATCGCGAAAGATCCGGACTACGGCGATTTCTCAACCGAGCAGTCACAGCTCGCGACCGAGGATTTCTACGATCATATGGACGACGTCATGTCGCCGCAGCCGCTCGATCCCATGCGGGCAATGAAGGAGTCGATCACCGCAATGGAAGAGCAAGTGCAGGCGCGCGTCACCGCGGTCGAGAATGGACGCAAATTCCAGAACAGCGGACGCGGCGAGGCGACGATGCCGGACGGCGCGTCGATCTTCGCCACCAACGGTGCGTGGGAGGATTTTGCGACGCCGGCGCGCGACTTTAGGCTGTTGATCGCGATCGATGTGGTGCGCGGATATCCGGATCATTTCGCGCGGCGGTCGGACCGCTACGTCATCCCCAACGGCAAAAGCGTTGCCGACGTGAAAGCGGAACTGCAGAGCGTTCTTGCCTCGGAGCTTTCGTCGCGCAAATTTTCATACCCGCGCAGTGACGGCTCGTCCTGGACGCTCACGCTTAAAGACGTGGTCGATCGCGCTCCGGCGTTCGAAATGGGGTACAATCTGAACGACTGTGTCGAATTGCGCTGGGGCGCATCGGAACAAAGCGACGAAGCGTCGACGTGCAAGCGGCATGCGCCGTCATCACAGCGCGCGAAGATGACGGAGTACCGCACTTGGTTCCACGAGCGTCATTGGCCGGCGCACGCTTGACGGTCAAATCCGGCAGCCAGGTCTGCGGCGGCCAAGTCTGCGGCGTCTACGCCGCTGCATGGCATTTATCGGGGCAACAGATCCGAGGGAAACGAAGGCGGCGTCCCGGCGAGGTGGCCTAAAAATTTCGCGATGCGCGCGACGTTGCCGCTTATGACATCGACCTCGACGCGCAATCTCTCGATATCTTCGCGCATGCCATTGATGCCGGTGTTCAGCGGCATGACGGTGGCTTTCAGCTCGGCCAGAGAGACCGCCATGCTGTTGATGGCGATATGCACTCCGTCCATCTGCGTGCGCATGATCCGATAATCACGCTTGAGATCGCGCAAGAAGATACCGATAACGGCCCACATCCCGCCGATGATGATGATGGCGACAATTGCGGCGCCGGCAAGAAGCACGCCCCACGGCGCACTGACCGTCTGATCCATCGCCACTACTCCTCAATGCGCGTGCCTTCTGCCGTTCTCTCCGCGCTCTTGGTTTCGCAAAGTCAAGCCGGTTTTTAACTAAGAAAACGCCCCGCCAAGTCCGACTGACGGGGCATCGTGTAAAAGCCCGGCTCACTGCCGCGTTTCACGAAGAGGCGCTTGGCAGGATGACGTGAAAAACCGACCCGCAGGAATCTCCCCGCGTCGCCCAGATGCGGCCGCCGTAGCCCTCGATGATTGAACGGCATATCGACAAACCCATGCCCATGCCATCTGGTTTGGTCGTAAAGAACGCGTCGAAAATGCGGTCCAGATTCTGAGAATCGATGCCCACTCCGGAATCGCCCACCGTGATGAGAACACTGGCGGGATCGTGCACGGCCGTGTCGATCGCCAACAGGCGTTCGCGATTGGCAATGGACTGCATCGCTTCCACGGCGTTCATCGTCAAATTCATCAACACCTGCTGCAACTGCGTTCGGCCTGCGAGCACACACGGAATATCAGAACGCAAGTCCGTGCGAACGGATACGCATTCCTTTTGAATTTGACCGCGCGCTATAGCGAGAATATTTTCGATGAGTTCGTTGACGTCGATGCGATCCGTGTCGACGCCGCCCTTCTTGAACATGGTGCGCACGCTGTCGATGACTTGTCCGGCGCGGCGGCCGTCATCGACGATTTTGCTCAACGCGCCGTTCACCTCGATAAGATTTGGTGTGGCGTTCGCAAGCCAGCGCTGCGCCGCCCGGCCGTTGGCGACGATGGCGGTCAAGGGCTGATTGACCTCATGCGCGATCGACGCGGTCATCGCGCCCATGGTCGTCAATCGCGCGATCCGGGCGATCTCCGACTGCTCGGCCCTTTCGCGATCACGCGCAGCCGCCAATACGGCAAGCATCTCGTCAAATGCGGACGAGAGTTTCCCGATCTCATTGGTGCTGTTGTCCGCAACGCGCAGATCGTAGTTCTTTGTCTCGCGCACGGTCGATGCGACCTGCTCGAGATGCTCGAGCGGCCGCACGATGTGCCGATAGGTCATGATGGCGACAATGATGCTCAGTCCCACGAGCGCGCCGGTCAAAGCGAGGCTCAGACGCATCCTTGCGAGCAGCCGTTCGATGCGGGATCGCAACAGCCGGTCGAGCTGGGGCTGCGATTCGAGCCACGCATTATCCGCCGAATTCACGACCGCTTCGTAGAGGCGGGTTTGCGAGCCATTGCCGACGCCCGCCGCGTTGCCGCCGCCAACTACGCTCACGGCGGCGCCAGCATCACTCGCCCCTGCTTTCGATGTGGCAAGATAGGCATCGATGGCCGAGAATAAGGACGCATAGGTCGAATCGACAGCCTCCTTCAAACTCCCATCGGCGTCGCCGCGATAGGCCGCAGCCAAATCATCTTTGGTCTCGCTCACGCTCGAGCCGATCAACCCATCGACGACGAGAATATGCGCCTTATTCTCGTTCGAGGATGCGGGTGTGTCGGCATTTTCGGGTGTTGCCAAGCGAAGCTCGCCCACCAGATCGAGCAGCCTCGGTATCTGATCGACGAGAATGTTCTGCATGTAATAGCTATCGAGATCCGTATCGAGGGTAAGGTTTGAATCGTCTCCGATGCGCATGGCAAGTTGTTGCGTCTTGACCAGCGCATCCATCGCCGTGGCGTCGGTGGTAGAACTTGGTCCAAGACGGCGAAGCGCGCTTGAAAGGGCTTGCACGAATTCGCCGGTCTGCAGCGCGGGGGCGGCGTCGCTCTGGGCCGCGGCCAGCGCACCGAGCATCTTCGCGGTGGGCGAGCCGGATTCTGTGGCGAGTGGATCGAACGGTTTGCCTCTGAGAAGCGTAACCTCAATATTACGCAACGCCGCTAGAAATCTGCTGCCGACGAGTTCCTTGCGCGCAAAGGAGATCGCTATTTGGTTTTCGACCACCAGGCTGTAGGTGGTCACGCCGACAGAAATTATAAACATTGCGCACAGAAGAATGAGCTTGGTGCCGGTGCGCAAGTTCTTGAACATAGCCCCTTCTCAAGCTGCCACGCACGCGTAAAGCGCCGAGTCCGAGGAGCAGCAAACCACATTACATGGGTGCCAAGAGATTGGATTTTTATCACAATCCCGCGATTAGCAAAGAACGAATCGGCCGAGGCAATTTTTTCGAGATGTGGAAGTTGGTTAACAGGTCGGCGCCGCAATCGTGACGCATTTGTAACGTGGCCCATTCGCAATATGGGCCGGCCATTGAATTTTAGGACGACTGCGGTGTTGTTATCCGGCGGGGTAAACGATGTCGGGTCGATTACGCTTCGGCAAAAGATTGAAACTGGCGGCGTGCAATCAACCGCAGTGGAGGAAACACATGACAGTCAAATACCAAACAAGAATTGCGATATTTGCCGGCTTCATTTTAGGAGCGATCGCGCTACCAGTCGTGGGCGGCGGATCTGCATACGCCGAGGACATCGTGCGTGTTCGCGGGACCATCGAGAGCGCCGATGGCTCGACCTATGTCGTGAAGACCCGTGATGGCGCCGAGCAAAAAATAACGCTCGCCCCGAACCCCCAAGTGGCGGGAGTGGTCAAGGCGTCGTTGACGGATGTCAAGCCGGGCTCGTTTGTCGGCGTCACCGCACTCCCGCAGCCGGACGGCACGCAACGCGCGCTTGAGGTTCACGTCTTCCCGGAATCGATGCGAGGCACCGGTGAGGGACATTACCCTTGGGATCTTCAGCCGAACAGCTCAATGACCAACGGCAACATCGCCGATGCCGTGACGGCAGTCGATGGGCAGACCTTGACGGTGAAATACAAAGACGGCGAACAGAAAATATTAGTTTCTGCCACGACGCCGATTGTCGCTTATATCGCAGGCGATAAGAGCGATCTCAAAGTCGGCGCCAAAGTGTTCGTTGCGGCAGCCAAGCAACCGGACGGCACGCTGCAAGGTCGCGCTTGGCGCGCCGGGCGCGACGGCGTAACGCCGCCCATGTAGCTTCTAAAGATGTTACTTGTGATTTCGCGGCGCGATTTCCAACCGTAGAGAAACGAGTTTTGGTGGACGTGACGGGCCGACTATCGTCGACACCGTCACGCGCCGAAACCTGCGATGGTGAGATAGAGACGCGCGCGAGCAACGCGGCGCCCCGATCAGCTGCCAACCTGCGCTTGATTTCCGGAACGGATCGTATTGATGGCGCTTGGCGCGCTGGGCTGCAGCAAAACATCGATCTCGCACGTCAGTCCCTCGGGGGCATAATCGAAGCGCACGTTCGAGAACATCCCCTTGATCAGCGAAGAGCCAAAGCCTTGCCGGGTCGGTTCCGCAACCGGCGGCCCTTCCGTCTCCTGCCATTTGAAATTAAGTCTGTTGTTCTGATTTTCGCTCATTACCGCCCAGGACGCCATCACCTTGCCGCGGTCGTTGGACAGCGCGCCATATTTGGTCGCATTGGTCGCAAGCTCGTGCAACGCGAGCGTAAAGTTCTGCGCGTGCTGAGCGTCGAGGATGACATTGATGCCGCGAATAGTCGATCGGTCGCCGAACGGCTCAAGCTCCAGGCGAGCGAGGTCGGTTAGATCGACGCCGCTCCAGCTCGATCGTGTCAATTGCCGATTGGCGCGAGCCAGCGCCTGAAGCCGCGCCTCGAAGGCCGCCTTTGCATCCGCCAATGAATATTCGCCGGAGAGGCTTCGATGCGCAATCGCCTGAATGACCGCCAGCAGATTGTTGCTTCTATGTTGGACTTCGCGAACCAGATATTGCTCGACTTCCTCCGCGCGCTTGCGTTCGAGATAGTCGGCCGCCTGCCGCGCCAAAAGGTCCATGAGGCGCAATTCCGGCTCGGCCGGATGGTGGGGCTTCATGAAATGAACCGAGATCATGCCCAGCAGGCCGCCATTGCCGCTCGTCAAAGGCGTCGACATGACCGCGCGCACGCCGGCGTCGACCAAAACCCTTAGGGAAGGCTCGGCGGCTGCGAATATCTCGCTGCGCATTACGTCCTCGACGATCACGCGTTCGGCCGACCGCATTGCTTCGCCGCAGGCGGTGTTGTCGCCGCGCACTTCCTCGAAAAACTTCAGGAAATTATCTTCGAAGCGCCGATGCGCGGCGATCGTGAGCGCGACCGCATTCCCGTCGAACAGCTGCACATTTCCTTTGTCCGCGCTTGTGATCGCGATCGCCGTTTCGAGCACGTGATTCAGGCACGTTTTGAGATCCTTGCCTTCACGAACGAGGAGGCTGCTCAAATTGTTGAGCTGAGTCATGCCGACAAGGTCGGCGGTGACGCTCGCGGCGAGGGCCGCCGACCTTTCCTGCTCGGTTTTGGCCCGCGCAGTCGCGATCTGCAGCAAATGGACAAGCGTAACGCCGGCGATGCTGCCAAAAGCAAGCGTCGCCAGGCCGACGGCCGTGTCAAGGCTGAACGCGAACGAATAATAGGGCGGCAGGAAAACGTACCAGAGAGCGATCCCAGACAAGAGCGTGGTCAATAGTCCAGGGCCGAGGCCGGCACAGAATGTGACGAAAAGGATGGCCGGCAAAAACACAATGATGCCGCGGTCCGAAGACAGCCAAGGCGCCAGCGCCTCGCGAAGAAAAAAGCTGACGAGGAAGGCCGCAAGCGCGATGCCGTAACGCGCCCAGGCGCTTGCCGGAAGATGACGCAATAGCCGCAAATCCTTTGCTTTATTCACCCTTCTCACGCCTATTCTTTTCGCCGCAATTGAGGCGGACGATAGCTGCTGGTTTTGCGGTTGCGACTCCCGATAGTGGAACTCACAAGTGTGGCGTGGAGTTCCCAAGCCAGAATCGCGTCTGTCCGCACGAGTGATGGAATATCGTTGTCGTGGGCGGGCCAGCAATAAAATTCTCGAATAAATCATCGCCGTGGAACGCATCGCATGTGGCGTTCACGTATTGCGCCGCACACTAAATTTTAGTTGCTAATGGCGGTCGCATTTCGAAATATGCATGAGCGCGCGAATGCGCGACCAACAAGTTGCATGCTAGCGACGGGTGTCGATCAAACACAATTCAATCGCTACGATAACACCAAGCACCGCGTGCAGCGCGGGCATGATACTCAAACTACAACGAGCACATAATGGGGCCGGGGTTATGACAGCAGATGTAGGTCGATCTTGGGATGAAAACAGCGAGGACACAAAACCCCGGCATGTGGGCTGGAAAGAGCTTTATCTCAAGGAGGACTGGTGGGCCGTCTGGCTCGGTTTCGCGCTGATGGTGCTTGCGATTCTGCTGTTCCAGGCCGGTGACAGTAATATCCTCAAGGCGCTGGCCATCAATCCCGGCGGACTGAAGTGGACCTCGCTCGGCCAACTTGCCGATCACTTTGCGCACAACGCCTACCTTTATCTCTTTCAGTTCCTGTTCTGGCTCATTTTGTTCGGCGTAGGCGCCGCGATCATGGGTGCGAATTTAAGAGAGTTCGTGCCGGCGTTCATCTTTCTCTATGTCGGTTCCGTCATCATGTTCGCCATTGCGGGCTGGGCGAATGCGGCGCAGTTCAATCTTGAAGCTCCATTGGTCGCGCTCATTCTCGGCTTGATCGTTGCCAATGTGTTTCGCTTGCCGGCGTGGATGGATAGCGCATTCCGCGTCGAATATTTCATCAAGACCGGCATCGTACTTCTGGGCGCGACCTTCCCGCTCACGCTCGTGCTGACGGCCGGACCGGTCGCCATCGTGCAGGCGACGATCATTTCGCTCGTCACCTGCCTCGTCATTTACTTCATTGGCACGCGCGTTTTCGGCATCGACAAGCGGCTTGCCGCGGTGCTTGGGGTCGGCGGAGCGGTATGCGGCGTGTCGGCTTCGATGGCCATCGCCGCCTCTGTCAACGCCAAGAAGGATCATCTCTATACGTCGGTGACGCTCGTCGTCGTTTGGGCGCTTGTCATGATTCTGATCCTGCCGTTTGTCTCGCGCGCGATGGGGCTGCCGGCGGGTGTCGCCGGAGCGTGGATCGGCACATCGGAATTTGCCGACGCCGCCGGGTTCGCGGCGGCGACAACCTACGGCAAGATGGCCGGTAACGAGGACGCGGCCATCAAGTCATTTACGCTGATGAAGGTCATCGGCCGCGATTTGTGGATCGGCATCTGGTCGCTCGTGTTCGCCACCATCGCGACGCTGGTGTGGGAGAAGGGACAGAGCGGACACAGGCCGGACGCGCGCGAAATCTGGTGGCGGTTTCCGAAATTCGTCATCGGCTTCTTTGCGGCTTCGGTTCTGATGACCGCCTTTACCGGCAGCTTCAGCGGTGCGGACTTCAACAGCGCGGTGCGGCCGAACGTGCTGGCGCCGCTGATCTCGCTGCGGACTTGGACGTTCATCTTCTGCTTCCTCAGCATCGGGCTTACCACGCGCTTTCGCGACCTGCATGCGGTGGGTTGGCGGCCATTCTGGTCCTTTACCGCCGGCGTCGCCGTCAATGTCATACTGGGCTATCTCTTGTCGGTGATCGTCTTTGGCAGCTACTGGGCGGCCATCAATTGACGACAACGCCCCGTCCGGCGGCGCGGTGCGGCGCGTGCCGGTTTTTTACCGGCGCGCCGGCCGCGCTCGAACGCGCGATTCCCGGCCTCAACATTCTCAGCTCGGCCTATGGCGCGGTGCGCGGCGATACCGGACTGTGCGGGCGGCACGAATCGTTTACGACCGCGACGACTCCGGGGTGTCCTCAATTCGAGAAGAGGAGGACAGGCCCTGCGCGCCAGCGATGACGGGCATTGCGACGGCAATGGCCCGGACTCGGCGTCGCTGTCCCGCCGGCGGCGGAATCGGCGAAATCTAAACCGCGAAAAGCAAAGCCGGCGGCTGTTATCTTCCGTTCACGCACCTGCTTTTTTCATTTTTGTTCGGCCATTGATTTAAATCAACGGCGGCGCTTGTTCGACGTGGTACGAGAATGCGTGACGTTAAATGATTGTTGATCAGAATTTGCCTGACATCGGCTCGACCGGGCGGCACCCCATCCCCCGACACCCCTGCCGCCCGGTTCGTAGCCTAAGCTGAGGCAATGACTCAGCAACCCCAAGCGCTTAAACTGCTTGGGGTTCTTTTTTGTGGCGCGGTTGCCTCAATCGGACTATTTGCCAGATTTTGACGCGCTGTGGCGGCGCGGCCACACTCGGCCGCACAATGCCGCGAATGTTTCTGCACCGCGCAAAAGATGGGCGGCGGCAATGGCGGCGGCGATGACGCTCCACAGCGGGTTCGCGACGATGCGGCAGCGGTATCTGGACGATTTTCAGCCCGGCGAAACGTTCGAATCCTCGCCGCGGACACTGACACAGCAACACTTCGCCGCGTTCGCCGACATGACCGGCGACGCGCATCCCATTCACTACGATGCCGATTACGCGCGAGCGAAAGGATGGGATGGGCCGATCGCCCACGGCCTTATGCTTCTCGGCTTGTGCGCGCTCGGCGCCGCGCCGATCAGCAGAGAACTTGCCGATTCAATGGTGGCCATGCTTGGCAATGACGTTCGCTACAAGCGGCCGGCCTTCGTCGGCGATACACTAACCCCGCAATTTACGGTGCTGGCGGTCGAACCCAAGGACGACGACCGCGGGATCCTCCATCTTGCGATCAAGCTGCGCAATCAACGCAACGAATTGATACTCGAAGGCAGCCACGTGCTGATGTTGAAGCGCCGTGGCGCTCGCGCCCGCGCCGCGACCAAATAAGTCGCCACGGTTGGCGGCCGATATCGCCGGCATAATTTCAAAACAGCGCCGGCACCGTGCCAACCGGTATAACGCCGACGTAAATAATGCCGTCCTCGACGCGCAGCGGGAGCGCTATCGCCGGCTTATTGTCGATCTGCGCCGGCTTGCCCATTTTTTTGATGCTCTCGATCACGCTTGAGTTGGCGCTTTCGCGAACGGCGCCGCCTAAGCCGGGCAGCAGCCGATCGAGCATGCCGAGCCCTTGCGCCGGCGAACCGTTGCCGCCGGTGAGCCGGTCGACGCCTTGCCCGATCAATTGATCGATACCCAAAAGCGGAACGATGTTCTCGACGCCGGAGACCGTGACTTCGAGCTCGCCGTCGAGTTTGCCGTGAGGGTTCACGCTTAACGTTCCATTGCCGAGAACCACTGCATCCGCGCGTTCGACGCGCAACGATCTGATCTCAATGCCGCCGCCAGACGCTTGCATTTCGCGAAACAAAGCGGGCCACGGCTTGGGCGAGAAGTCCTTAAAGCCGCGCATGATGGCATCGATCTCGCCGGTGAGCGGCTCGGCAAGCAGCGGATGAAAGCGCGGCGCCGTCGCCGCCGCGAATTTTGCACTCGCCTCAATCACCGGATTGTTGCGCGCCGAACCTTGGATGATGCGGCCGTCGACGTCGATCTGATCGGCCTGAAAAATCATTCCGCCATCGCCGCCGCCGGGTCGATCGAGGCGCGGCGCGGCGAGCGCGACCGTCGCCCGCTCCGGTTCGGGCGGTAGGCCGAGCAGCGTGACCTGGGCTTTCGACCAATTCGCGGTGAAGATCGGCGGCCCCCCCGGATCAGCAACCGTGACCGGGCCGTCGATTTCGCCGTGGAGCAGTGTCGGGCGAAACAACTGCGCCGAGAACGTAAATCCGTTGGCATTGACGTTGAACGGCGGACGATTGCTGTTGAAAGCGGCCGCAGCTTTGTCGCAGCGCATCACGATATCGAAGGGAAAACCACCGGTCGTTTGCGAACCGCAGGCGTAGACGCGGCCAAGCGCCGCCTCACGGTTGATCCAGCCGGCGAGAGCTTCGTTGGCAATCGAAGCGGCATAGGACCACAGCGTGTTCCAGCCGACCGGCAGGGCAATGATAACGATGGCCAAGACAAGGAAGGGCCAAAGCCGCCGGCCGCGCGACGCAGCTTGGCGCTTGCGCGCTGGCCGCTGCGCCGATTGCATCATGCTTAAGGGCGATTGCCCGGACATTGCCTATCTTCGCCTCTATGGGATGATCCGGAAAAAGCCGGTTTTGGGGGCGATCCGGGATCGAAATCGTCGTTGCGGCGGGATCATGTTCCACCAGATGATAAAAGGACAATCGATTCAATCTGGAGAATTGCGTCCTAGTCGTGGCATTGCAAAGATCGAGCGTAAGGGCTTGTTCCGGCAAGGGCGCCGCATATGGGGCATAGTGCCCATCTAACCCCTCATCAGGCCGGAAGCGGTCGACCAGCGCAATGAACAAAACAGTCGAGCAGAATACGGCGGTCAACACCGGTAGCGAGGATCTGTGGATTTTCGCCTACGGCTCGCTGATGTGGCGTCCCGGCTTCGACTTTGTCGACCGGGTCCACGCCCGGCTTATCGGTTTGCATCGCGCCTTGTGCGTGTTTTCCTTCGTGCATCGCGGTACGCCGGAGCGGCCCGGTCTTGTGCTCGGGCTCAACCGCGGCGGCATGTGCCGCGGTATCGCCTATCGAGTCGCCGCCGCCTCCCGCGCCCAGACCATCGCCTATTTGCGCGGGCGCGAACAGGTCACGACCGTCTATGTCGAAACCGTGCGCCAGATCGAGCTCGAAGACCGCGCACGGCGGCGCGTGCGCGCGCTTTGTTACATCGTCGATCGCAGCCACGTGCAATATGCCGGGCGACTCACGCTTGCCGAAAGCTTGCATCACGTGCGGCAGGGCCACGGTCAATCCGGTCCGAACCGCGACTACGTGCTAGAGACGGTGCGGGCGCTTGAAGCGCTCGGCTATCGCGAGAGCGATCTGCATCGATTGGCGCAGCGGCTGACCGGCGCACACGAATCCGGAATCAGCCATCAACATGCCGGAAGCGAAAATCAGCTGCCGGGTCGGTGATCGCTATTCGCCGATGCCACTTTGCCGGTCGCCGGCGACCGATTTTCCGATTCTCGGATCAACCGCGCGCTCGCTTGTTCGATCGTGTCCTGCAGGCGTGCAAAGAACACCGCCTTGTCGAGCCCCGGTCCAATCGGATCCAAGACCTCGACGATGATCGTGCCCGGATATTTGCGCAGCGAGCGGCGCGGCCAGAACAATCCCGAATTGAGCGCGACCGGAACGCAAGGCACGCCGGCCTTGCTGTAGAGATGCGCGATGCCTGGTTTGTAGTTCGGCGCGGCGCCGGGCGCGTGGCGTGTCCCTTCGGGAAAAATGACGAGCTGTCGCGGATGCGCCCCGACAAGAGCCGCTCGCGCGCGAGCGGTCATGCGAGCGAGCGCTGCCATGCCGGCGCTGCGGTCGATCGGGATAAGGCCGGCCTTGCGCATGTACCAGCCAAACAGCGGAATCCACATCAACTCACGTTTGAGGATATAAACCGGATCATGAAGCAGGGCGTAGAACGCAAAAGTTTCCCAGGCCGACTGATGCTTGCTGGCGACGATGCAGGCGCCTTGCGGAATCTTGTCGGTTCCCCGCCACGCGACGCTTATGCCGCAAACGACGCGCAACAGCCAAAGGCTGGTGCGTGCATAAGAGCGAATAAAGACGCGCAAGACCGGATAGGGGAGCACCAATGTCGGCAACGCCACGATCATGTGAGCGATCAAGTTCGCGTAGAACAGTACGCTGAAAAGAAGCGAACGGACCAAAATCACTGACGATCGAGACACGGATGGCCTTTGGGAATTCTTCGCCTGGCCGGTTTTGGCAAAACCTGGCTTCAGCTGGCTTCGCTTGACCGCCGCGATCAGCTTGTTGTCGAGACCGAGTCGAAATGCCTGCGCACCTTCGCGGCAAGGTATTTAATATATTCCGACAAGACCAGTTTCGTGGTCGCGCTGTTCGACCACCACGGCTCGATGCGCAGCCGGTCGGAAACGACCGGATAGGGGATCAGGGCGGCGTCCGGCAGCTGGTGCGACAGCTCGGCCAGCGCGCGCGGCATGTGGTAAGCCGAAGTAACGACGATCAGCGAATGAAAACCGTGCTGGATGGCCCAGCGCCGCGCCTGCACTGCGTTACCGAACGTGTTCAGCGCGGAATAATCGAGGTCGACACAACACGCCAGGATGTGGTTGTAGTTGACGACTTCACGCGCGATATCGCCTGTCGTGGTACCGGCATAGACACCTGTAATCAAAAGCCGCTTGCCCCGGCCTGACGCCAGCAATTCGAGCGCGTCGTTGACGCGCGAATCGCCACCCGTCAGCACGACGATGCCGTCGGCATTGCGGTTGAGCGCGATTTCCTGGCTGGGCAGCAGCCAGATGAAGAACACGAAACCGGCAGCGAGCAGGAAAGCGGTCATCACAACAAGCTTCAATCCGACTGATCGGATATGCCTTGTTCGAACCGCGCTCCTCAGGCTAGGCATTGCCGCGAGCATCCCGCCAATCGTCAGCGCCAGAATCGGCTGTGATATCGTGGCAATTATAGGCGCATTTTGGGCTGCGGCTGAATCTGTCGAAGTGCCTCAGTCGACGGTCTGCAGCGTCTGGCCGACGGTGCGGCGCGATGCCAGCGCAGTGACGAGGGCCATAAGCGCAATCAGCACCAGGATCGCGATATAGCCGCCGGGGCCGATCGAGAGACTGCCAAACAAAGCCGTCATCTCGTCGCCGCCTGGGGTCCCCGCAAGCCAGGTATCGAGCGCTTGCAGGAGGCCGAACAGCGCCATTGCGACCCCGCCGCCGATGGCGCCGCCTTTGAGGCCCAGAACCAAAAAATGACGCTGAAACTGGCCGGCGACGAATTTGTCCGTGGCGCCGATATAGTGCAGCACCTCGATTGTCGGACGATTGGTCGCCATCGCGCCGCGGGTGGCGAAGGTCACCGACAGCACCGTCACAACAATCACGAGCACCAGCATGATGAGACCGGCGATCACGGCGGTATCAGCCATGGTGCGCATGCGAGCGATCCAGCCGCGGTGGTCGTCGAGGCTGGCGCTGGGCACCTGGTCGGCAAGCTGTTTTCGCAAATCGGTGAAATTCGGCGCCGCGCCCGAGACGAGCTTGACGACCACCATGCGCGGGATTGGCAAATCGCTCAGCTGGAGGCCGGAGCCGAGCCATGGCTCGACAAGTTGTGCCGATTCTTCCTTGGTGTAAGCGCGCACATCGGCAATGCCCACGGTTGCGCGCGCCAGCGCGACGGCGGAGCGTACATCGGCTTCCAAATCGCGTCCGGAAATGGGCCGGACCTGAATGGTCACTTCGCGGGCGACGTCCGATTGCCAATCGCTCGCGGCGCTCATCACCATCGTCACCGCGCCGGTCGCCAGCGCGGCAAGGAAGGTCATGATAGCGACCACGGCGGTGAGCGAGCGTCCGGCAATCGAGCCGCTCGGCACGATCGGCGTCTGCAGTCGTTGCTCGACCTCGCTTGTCGCCGCCACCTCCCGATCGGTCCATGTCTGCGCCATGGTGTCGGAGCGCTCACTCGTAGACATGCAACCGGCCCTCATGCAGGACCAGGCGGCGCGCGTCGTATTCGTCCATCAGCGCGATATCGTGGGTGGCGATCACAACGGACGTGCCCAATCTGTTGAGCTCGATGAACAGCCGCAGCAAGCGCTGACCGAGATTCGGGTCGACATTGCCGGTCGGCTCGTCCGCAAGCAAGAGCTGCGGGCGCGCGATCACCGCACGGGCGATAGCCGCGCGTTGCTTCTCGCCGCCGGAAAGCACCGGCGGTAGCGCGTCCATGCGCTCGCCAAGACCGACCCAATTCAATAGCTCGATGACTTCATTGCGGTAGGTCGCTTCGTCCTTGCCCAACACGCGAAACGGCAGCGCCACGTTCTCGTAGGTGGTCAGGTGGTCGAGCAGGCGGAAGTCCTGGAACACGATGCCGATATGGCGGCGTAGTGTGGCGCGGTCGTCCTTGGTCAGCGTCGCGGTATCGCGGTCGAACATGGAAATCAGGCCGCGCGTCGGCTTGAGCGAGAGAAACATCAGGCGCAGCAGCGAGGTTTTGCCGGCCCCGGAGGGTCCGGTCAGGAACTGAAACGAGCGGCTGTTGATATAAAAGCTCAAGTCGCGCAGGACCTCCGCGCCAAAGCCGTAGCGCAAGCCGACATTCTCAAATCGGATCACGCAGTCCTCCGCAAGGCCCCAAGCGACCCGATTCGTCTCCTCGGCCGCGCTTTAGCGCCGGCGCTAATCTAACACCGGGCGCCGCGGGACAGGAGCGCGGCGGGCATGGTTTCCAATTCGTTAACAAATCCACGGTTAGGCTTGCCCATATCCCTTTTGAGTCGCCCATGCTCGTCGTTTGCCCGAACTGCGCTACATCCTATGACATCGATAGTGCAAGCCTGCGCGCCGCCGGGCGGCGGCTCCGCTGCCAGCGCTGCGGAGGGATTTGGCATGCCGAATGGCCCCAGGCGACGAAACTTCTGGCCGCAGCCGATGCTTTGGCTCCGGTGCGGCGCGCAATCGAGGCCGTTGCGCTGACCGTTGCCGAGGAGTCCGCATGGGAGGCTGGGTCGTCTGCCGGGGCCATGACGGAGCCGATGGTGGAACCTGCGGTCAACGACAGGGTCGGAGGGGCGCCTGCGGCCATGGGCGACATCGCCCACGAACAAACGCTATGGGATGTGCCGGCAGACCCGTCGGGCACAGCCGCCGACCATTCGGTATTCGCCCCGTTATTCGCATCGGTGTCGGCGCCTCGGGCCGACGAGCCTCTCTCGGTGTCGCAACCGGTAGCGACCGTTGACGCCGCGCTTGCGGCCCTGCTCCAGCAGTTGGACGATCACGAAATCAAAGACCAGGCCGAACATGAAGCCATCGCGTTCGAGAGTCGGGATGCTGAGCAGGCGCTCGCGGCACAGAATGATGCGGCCGGTAACGAGCTCGTTGCCGGCCTTGCAACGATGGTCGCGGAGCAGGCGCGCCGGCGGCGCGGACACTGGCGCCTGCCGGTGTCGCGGCTGCTGCTCGTCATCCTGGGATTGCTCGTTGCCGATTCAATCATCATCGGCCGGCGCACCGATTTAGTTCGGACTATGCCGCAGACGGCCTCGTTCTACGCGCGGCTTGGCTTGCCCGTGAATCTTCGCGGCGTCGATTTCGACGGTGTCAGCGCCGTGACCGAGGAGCATGGCAACAGCGCCATCCTCGTCATCAGTGGCGACGTTTCAAATGGCACCGCCGATATGCAAGAGGTTCCGCAGCTGCAATTTGCCCTTCGCAATGCGGAGCACGAGCAAATCTATTCCTGGACGGTCGCGCCGGCGCGCATGACCTTGCCGGCGGGCGAAGCGTTGACGTTCCGCAGCCAGCTTCCCGCGCCGCCGCTCGATACCCAGGAGGTTCTGGTCAGCTTCGTCGATCGCGCCGATTCCCGACGTTGACGGATCCGCGGGAGAGGGCAGTCAAGGCGTAGCGCGATGGCTTCAATTGAAGAGAGTGTTATCCGCGAGCTCCGATATTCTCTTGCCTGCCTGCGCGGGTCACAACGGGATCTATCCCAATCAGAATCGCCCCGCGGTCATATTCTGACTTAACATTACGTCCGGCGCTGCCTCCGGCAAGCAATCCAGCCAAGATTTCAATAGCTAGATTCAACGCCCATCCCTTGCGTCCGCTAAACGCCTAGGACGGCGGAGACTTCGGCGGTCTGACGAGGAAACGGCAAAACGGCGGTCAAACGTCGGGCAACGTCGCTGCTCATCCCGAATTGGGAGGCGTAACGACGCAGTGCTTCTACGAGGGCGCCGTTCTCGGCGGCGGTCCCGAGCGAAATCCTCACGTGATCCTCGAGTCCATGGACGGCGGTGTCAGTGACGCAAATGCCCTGCGAATCGAGGAACAGCACGAGGTGTTGGCTGTCCGGATGCCGGATGAGGACGAAATTGCCAAAGCCCTCGCGGACGTGGAATCCGAGCTCAGTTGCGGCGAATTGAATTTGTTCCCGACTTTGCACGACGAGCTTGGCGTGCTCGCTGATGAACGGATCCCGTAAGACGGCACGAATAGCTTCGAGCGCAACAGTGCTGATGTTGCAGAACCACTGCCGATTCTTGATCGGCGCCATGTTCGCTTCGCTTCCAAACAGAAATCCTAATCGCAGACCCGCGAGAGCGAAGATTTTCGACAAGGATCTGAACACGAAAGTCCGATCGTCGATTCGACCGATTCGAGACTGTTGGCCACAAAAATCGATATAAGCTTCATCGACGAGAATCTTTCCGCAATTATTTTGCAGCTGGTCGATTACTGCTTCGTCAAATACCGTTCCTGTCGGGTTATTGGGATTGGCCAGAAGGACGAAATCCTCTTTTCCTAAATGACTGAGGGTGTCCTTCGGTATCGCGAAGTGTTCGTCGAGCCGGAGAATCTGGTGCCGCACCTTGCTCAATCTCAGCCGCTCCTTGTAAGCGAAGAATGTCGGCTCGAATATCGAAAAGCGCATATCGCGAAATGACTCGATCAGTTGATCGAGCGCGTCGTCGAGACCGTGGGTAATCGCGACCTGTGCAGGGACGACACCATAAAACGCCGCCACCTCCTCGATAACCTTCGGTTCCAGTCCGATAGGATATTCATGAAGACGGTTGAGGGCGGCTGCAATTGCAGTCCTGACCCTTTCGGGGACCTGAATATGGCTCTCATTCAGAGACAGATTGATTTTAGTGCTGTCGCGTTGAAGGTATGGACTGACGTGAACCAAATTGCGTTCACGGTCGGCCTCATCCGCCGTTGTGCGTAATTCCATGTGCCCCCCGGCCGTGTCCCGTTTTAGAAATGCGCCATGACTGCAGCGCGTCGAACTAGATGGTGACGTCATCTGTAAAATTAGTTTGTGATTATGAAGTGACGCGATTAACAAACAACAATTTTAGACGTGAAAGAATCTATACGCTCGTTGAAATTGGCTCTCGCGCGAATTCAAAAGCGTCTGTCGAATCGTTTAAATCCATGTGGTTGCAAATAATTCTTTTTCAATGTCTGATTGAAGTGCGTCGTGCTCGTGAGTTTTCTTCCGTCGCTCGATTTGCGCCGGCACTGCGGGCAAAATGGATCGGGCGAAGGTATTCAACGCCCGCGGACATCGGCCTGGCGGCTCTGCTCCATCAGTTTGGACGCTTATGAGATCAAAGCCGAGGCTAAATCTGAAGCCATTCGTCAGCTTCGCCGATCCGCGCCGATTTTCGACGCTGACTAATCCGCGATCAATCGTCGTCGGAAGCGGCGTAGGGCCGGGGCAAAGGCTCGACCGGCAGGCCGGGATGTGCGCGTCCGAAATCGGGCGCCGGCGAATCCTGCCCGATTTCGACGATGCCGCGGCGGATCGCACGCGTGCGCGTGAATTGTTCGAACAAGGCCGCCCCGTCGCCGCGCCGGATCGCGCGCGTCAATTGCGCGAGGTCCTCGTTGAACGTGCCCAGCATTTCGAGAACCGCCTCCTTATTGGCAAGAAAGACGTCGCGCCACATCGTCGGGTCGGACGCGGCAATGCGGGTGAAATCGCGAAAGCCGCCGGCGGAAAATTTCAGCACCTCGGAGCGCGTCACTTCGGCAAGTTCGTCGGCGGTGCCGACGATCGTATAGGCGATGAGATGCGGCAAGTGGCTCGTGATCGCGAGAACGAGATCGTGGTGCTCGGGCGGCATGGTTTCGACATTGGCGCCGAGCGCGCGCCAAAAGGCGGCGAGCTTTTCGACGGCGGCGGCATCGCTGCCGGTGGGCGGCGTGAGAATGCACCAGCGGTCGACGAACAATTCGGCGAAACCGGCATCGGGGCCGGAATGTTCGGTGCCCGCGACCGGATGTGCCGGCACGAAATGCACGCCGGTGGGCAGATGCGGGGCCATGTCGCGCACGATCGCGGCCTTGACCGAGCCGACATCGGAGACGATAGCGCCCGCTTTGAGATGGGGCGCGATCTCCTTGGCAACCTCGCCGCAGGCGCCGACCGGGACGCAGACGATGACGAGGTCGGCGCCCGCCACGGCAGCGCCGTTACTCTCGACCACCTGATCGGCAAGGCCGAGTTGGGCAACGCGTCGGCGCGTCGCCGGGGACCGCGCGGTGGCGACGATCTCGCCAACGACGCCTTGCGCACGCGCCGCCCGCGCGATGGACGAACCAATCAGGCCGACGCCGATCAGCGCGAGGCGATCGATCAAAAGCGAGGGCTTATTCACGGTCATCCCCTCTCGCTCGCGCTCATCACAACTGGCCCATAAAGTCTTTGAGCGCGGCGACCACGAGCCGGTTCGCTTCCTCGCTGCCCACCGTCATGCGCAGAGCATTCGGCAATTTATAGGCGGTCGTCTGCCTTAAGATCAGGCCGCGCGCGGAGAGAAAGGCATCGGCGTCCTTGGCGGTGCGGCCCTTGGTCTCCGGAAAATGGATCAGCAAAAAATTGGCGACGCTCGGCGTGACCTTCAGGCCGAGCTTGCCGATCTCCCGCGTCAGCCAATCAAGCCAGCGCGTGTTGTGGTCGCGCGCGCGTTCCTGATGCTCGACATCCTCGATGGCCGCGATGCCGGCGGCGATCGCCGGCCCGGTGACATTGAATGGGCCGCGAATCCGATTGATGGCGTCGACCACACGCGCCGGCGCGAACATCCAGCCGAGGCGGAGCGCCGCGAGCCCGTGAATTTTCGAAAACGTGCGGCACATGACGACATTCTCCGAAGTGGCGACGAGTTCGATGCCGGCTTCGTAGTCGTTGCGGCGCACATAATCGGCATAGGCTGCGTCGATTACCAGCAGCACGTCCGGCGGCAGCCCGCGATGCAGGCGCTTGACCTCGTCGAAGAAAAGGCACGTGCCGGTTGGATTATTCGGATTGGCGATGAAAACGATCTTCGTCTTCTTCGTCACCGCGGCAAGGATGGCGTTGACGTCCGCGGTGTGATCCTTCTCCGGCGCGACCACGGGTTTGGCGCCGACGCCGAGCGTCACGATCGGATAGATGAGAAAACCGTGCGTGGTGTGGATGGCTTCGTCGCCGTCGACAAGATAGGCGTGCGCCAAAAGGTGCAAGAGATCGTCGGAGCCCGCGCCGCAAACAATGCGGTCGGGATCGAGCCCGAAAGCGCGTCCGATCGCTTGTCGCAGATCGCTTGCCGAGCCATCCGGATAGTCCTCCAGGTGATCGGCCCACTCTTTGTAGGCGGCAATCGCCTTCGGGCTCGGCCCGAGCGGCGTCTCGTTGGACGACAGCTTGTATATTTTGGCCACACCAGGCGCGCTGCTCTTGCCGGGCACATAGGCCTCGATGTCAAGGACGCCGGGGCGTGGCTTTGGACGCGAGACGGACATTGCCTTCCAACTCCGAAAATTCCTGCTCAGCGATCTGGCCCGTTTGGAAAGGGCCTATTTCTCGGGCACCGTATAGCGGGTCGCGTGACTGCCGACGAGAGCCGATGAGCGGATCGACGCGCCGATCTTAACCAAGCTGGCGGAAACAGCGTCGATCGCGCCGCGCCGGACGGAGACAAGGAGTGCGGCGCCATCGAAGGCGCGGTCCGGCACTGCGATGACGTCGGCGAGGTCGGCGAGGCTATTGACAGCGCCCGCGCTCCAGCCGGAAATCCGCATGCTCCAGACCTCGGTTTCGGTCACCATCGCATCGGGATCGGCGCGCGAGACCACGAAAACCGGTAGCGCGGCCGGGTGATCGGCGCGTTCGACAAAGGGCAGCCGCGCGATGATTTTCGGGGCGCTTGCGAATTCGAGCGCAGCCCACCATGGCCCGGAGCCGCTCGTCGCAAAGGCTGGCACCAAGCCGAGATCGCCCTTGGATTCGGTGACAGCCTCGACCACGCTCGCCGCGCCCATATGCGGCACGAACGGCACCGTGAAACCGAAGTGGAAACGGGCGGAATCGCGCATCAGGGCGTCCCCCGCGGAAAGGTCGGCGTGAACCGCGAACGGCGCTTGGACATAGGTGAAGGTCGAGATAATGACCCGCCAAATGCTCTCGACGGTATCGAGCGGCAGATTACCGTGATGGTTGCGCACCAGCCGGCGCATCATCTCGGCCTCGCGCGCGGGACGAAAAGCCGACCCGGTCTCCTCGGTCTTTTTCACCGCGATCAGGCGATCGATGATCTGGCTGCGCTCGATCAACAGCTCATGCATCGTGGAATCGATGTGGTCGATCTCACGCCGCAGATCGGCGAGCGATTGTCCTGTTTTGCGCGGCGGTTTCGGCATGGCCTGGCCTCGAGAATCCGGCCCGATTGATAGGTGCCGCAAAGGCCGAAATCAAAGAAAACGTTGACTCCCCGGCGAAGCGGCCTATTTACGCGCTTTTGGCCGCCCGTTTGCGGTCTGCCGCATCGCAAAATGCGGTATTTCAGGTAGCGGAGCCCAATCGCGAAGCCATGGCCGACGCCAGCGCCACACTCGATCTTGCGGACCGCGCCCGCGAAGCGGACGAACCGCATTCGCCGGTCGTGCGATTTGGCGCGGCCAATCCGCTGCGGCTCGACGCCGGAGTCGATCTCGCGCCATTTCAGATCGCCTACCACACCTATGGCGCGCTCAACGCCGCGCGCAGCAACGCCATTCTGGTCTGCCATGCGCTCACCGGCGATCAGCACGTGGTGAATGACCACCCCGTCACCGGCAAGCCGGGCTGGTGGGAGACGATGGTCGGGCCGGGCAGGCCCATCGATACCGAACGCTATTTCGTGATCTGTCCTAACGTGGTCGGCGGCTGCATGGGCTCTTCGGGTCCGGCCTCGACCAATCCGGCGACCGGCATGCCTTGGGGTCTCGATTTTCCGGTCATCACCGTGCGCGACATGGTTCGCGCGCAGGCGATGCTGCTCGATCATCTCGGCATCGAGTCGCTATTCGCGGTCGCTGGCGGCTCGATGGGCGGCATGCAAGTGCTGCAATGGGCGGCGAGTTATCCGCAGCGCGTCTTCGCGGCGCTGCCGATCGCGGCATCGACCCGGCATTCGGCGCAGAATATCGCCTTTCACGAGGTCGGGCGTCAGGCGGTGATGGCGGATCCGGATTGGCGCGGCGGGCGCTATTTCGCCGAAGGCACCAATCCGCGGCGCGGGCTAGCGGTCGCGCGCATGGGCGCGCACATCACCTATCTTTCCGACGCCGCGCTGCATCGCAAATTTGGCCGCCGTTTCCAGAACCGCGACAATCCGACATTCTCCTTCGACGCCGATTTTCAGGTGGAATCCTATCTGCGCCACCAGGGCATCACTTTCGTCGAACGCTTCGACGCCAACTCGTATTTATATCTGACGCGCGCGATGGATTATTTCGACCTGGCGGGCGACTATGACGACGTCGTGGCGAATGCGTTTCGCGGCACGCTGACGCGTTTCTGCGTCATCTCCTTCACCAGCGATTGGCTGTTCCCGACATCGGAATCGCGCGCCATCGTGCACGCGCTCAATGCTGCGGGCGCGCGCGTCTCCTTTGCCGAAATCACGACCGACAAGGGTCACGACGCATTCCTGCTCGACGAGCCGGAATTGTTCGGCATCGTGCACGGATTTTTGGAAGGCGCCGCCAAAGTGCGCGGCTTGCCGGCGAGATGACAATGCTGTCGCGCCTCAAATACGATCTCACCATGGCGGAGTCCGCGCGCGGGCCGGGCGGCTCGCGTGTCGACTTGCTGGTCGTCGCCGACATGGTGCGGCCCGGCGCGCGGGTGCTCGACGTCGGTTGCGGCGATGGTGAGTTATTGCGGCTCCTGGAAAGCCGCGGCGTCGACGGCCGCGGCATCGAGCTATCGCGCGAAGGTGTGAACGAATGCGTCGCCAAGGGCCTTGCCGTCGTCCAGGGCGACGCCGACGCCGACCTGGAAGACTATCCTAACGACGCCTTCGATTACGTCATCCTGTCGCAGACGTTGCAGGCGACGCGCCAGCCGCGACTCGTGCTCGAGCACATGCTGCGCATTGGTCGCCATGGCATCGTCTCGTTTCCGAATTTCGGCCACTGGCGCATCCGCCTCCAGATATTTTTCGGCGGTCACATGCCGCATACCGACAATCTGCCCTATGCCTGGTATGAGACGCCGAACATCCACTTCTGCAGCATCAAGGATTTTCGCGAATTGTGCCGCGTCGCCGGCGCCAAAATGGAGCAGGCCGTGGCGCTCAATGCATGGGGTGGCCGCATGCGGCTGAAAATGCCGTGGTGGTTCTGGAATCTGTTCGGCGAACAGGCGGTATTCTTGCTGAGCCGGCAGGGCTGACCCGGTATAATGTGTCCCATGAAAATCGCCCGCTCCAACGCGGCCGGCGGGCCCGTAGCTCAATGGTCAGAGCTAGCGGCTCATAACCGCTTGGTTGGAGGTTCGAGTCCTCCCGGGCCCACCACCCAAAAATTATCAGCTTGTTTTTGCTTAGTATTTCGCTAGGTGAGGGTAGTTTAC
>JBAPZR010000850.1:0-3038 GCA_049285335.1 Xanthobacteraceae bacterium
CATGTCGGCTTCGCTCCGAAAGCGGCCGAATTGCTGCGCGGCAGCGAAGTGACGCGATGGGCCAAAAGCAGACATTCAGTGTGGGCGGCCGACTATGTTTTCTCCACTGGCGGCGGCTTCCACGTCCCGTTGAGGATTGAGGAGGCGTTTTGCCTCGGCCAGTACATGCGCAGCATGGCGATGAAATCGCCCTTCGGTGCTGGCAACCAGTTTGCCTCCTTGTCCGCGCCCGGTGTCTCGTTTTGGAAGTAGACTGTCACCGACCCGTCAGCGTTGGGTTTCAAATTGTTGCGCGGGCTGACGGTGAACTTGTTCAGGGCGTTAGGAACGAACCACCATCCTTGGTCGATTTCATACATTGTAATCGACCAGAAAGCGTCGACGGGCGGCGTTTCACCCTTAAACGTGAGCGTATATTTGTTCGCTCCGGAGAGTTTCCGCCCGCCACTGTCGACTTCGGTGTACGCGTAGACGGCATCTTGCTGCAGGTTGGCTGGCCAACCGAAAGCGGCCACCACCGCCCGCTTCATGTAGTTGGTATCATAGACGCCAAGACCCCTGGTTATAACCCAACCATTGACCATTGCGCCCAAGCTGTCCTTGTTGGCCTCGATGCGCTGTAGTGCGATCTTGCCGAGGTGTTTGAGGGCAGCCTGCGCGGCTGGATCGAGCTTTGCAATGTCGAACGGCTGCCCGGGGATGAGACCAATCTTGGCCATGCGGGCCAGTATCGGAGCGTCTTCAGGCGCTGGAGGCGCCGCACCGCCCATTAGCCGCGCCATCATGTTGAAATACGCGGAGGTATCCATGTCGAGGATCACCGACTGCGGCTTGTCGGTCATGCTGAAGCCAGGGTTCGGATTTACCGGGGGCGTTTGGTAAGTGTAAGACTTGCCATACTCACTGAGCGGCACGATCTTATACTGCTCCTGCAATGCATTGACGGCTGAATAGTCCTGGTCGGTGCCGTCGGCGTAAGTGCGCCCAAGTATCACCATGTAACGAGTGGCACACTTGATTTGCTTCATGCCGGTCGGCACCTCGCCAGTCCAGCCCGGCCCGGTAATCAAGTAGTTTGCAGCGTCACCGCCCGCAGTGCGGGTCCCAGGCGAATTGAAATCCGTCATCCAGAGATCGGTCATCTCGAACAGATAGAAGCGCTTACCCATATCTGGGTGACTGAAAACCTGCGGCTCAGTCAGATCAAGCCAAGCGACCGAATAAAGCGTGTCGGCATTTGGCGCCGAAACCCCACGGAAGTCGGCTGGTGGGTAGCGCTCGATGTTGGCGAACTGCCCCATTGGAGCGTGCATGCCTTCGACCTTGTCGACGTTGGACATCTGCACCCGTGTCACCTCGGTGGTGATCAGCGAGTAGCCGTAAACGTAGGCATCGACGGGAATCTGTTCAGCTTCCGACCTCTGCGTCGGCGGCATCTCAGATAACTGAGCCGATGCCGAACTCCCTCGCAAGAACAGCATTGGCGTCGCAAGCAGCGAGGCTGCGGTAAAGGTTCGTCTGGTTGTCCTTGTCATAATCACTCCTTCACCGGGCAAATGCGGCAACTTCAGTCAGCCAAGCGAAATTAGGGGCGCGTCATCTTACCTCGGTCATCTATCGATTTTCCGATATTCGCCTCACACGAAGCAGTGATCTCGTCGGCAAGGACCTGCGGCCGGACGAGCGCCAACCGTTCAAGGCGCGCTGGCTGGGGCGCTACATAGCGATGCCT
The DNA here is from genome assembly GCA_049285335.1 of Xanthobacteraceae bacterium. GTDB lineage: Bacteria > Pseudomonadota > Alphaproteobacteria > Rhizobiales > Xanthobacteraceae > BOG-931. The sequence goes on from JBAPZR010000850.1 coordinate 1,733, forward strand.
AGCTGGGCAGGTAGAGCGTTAGCAGCACGACCCACCTCGCGAGGGAATAGACAACGAACAGTACTGCAAGGCGTTTGCGTGACATGTTGCGCCTCTACAGCTAGACCCAGGTGGGCCGCTACAGCATCAAAAGCAGACATTGGTATCTACTATTCGATTCGTGGATTACCTAGCAGTTGTGGGCGGAAATTGATCCATATCCTCCTCAGAAGGACCACCGTGCAGCCAATTCACCGCCCAACCGCTTTCCAGGATATTCAAGGTCTGTGACCCCGCCGGAAGCCACGCCTCATGAACTACACCACCCGGCATGCGAAAGAAGCCGCCATTTTCGATATGGTAAAGCGTCGCGTTGGACTTAAACACATGAGTTCCGCCAGTCAGAACTACATGAGTCTCAGCCAATTCGTGCGTGTGAGGTTTGATGTGAACTGCCATAGGCGTTCTGAACATCAACGTAGTTAGCTTTGTGTGTGGATTGACGTGAAGGATAGCATATTCGGGACTGTTTCTCCCGAGACCAGGGATCGTCTTCACCCATTCGAGCGCGTCGGGGTTCTTTAATTCAGGCAGACCTTCACTCGCAGCTTCAGGTGCAAGATTCTCAACCATTGTGTTCCTCATCGAATTTTTGGGACCAACATTCAGCCTGTCGCATCCTGCGCTCTCGGTCCCACGGTCATTCAGTACGTCATCATGATGTCCGCCTTTACCCCCGCAAGCGGACATCGGGCTATGCCCTGTTTAAGGTCAAACAGTTCTCACGCTTGCGCTGTTGCGCGCGCTGCCTTGTTACGTTTGGCGGAAGACGCGGGTCCGATCAGCGGCTGTAACCGTTTAGCCTTGCCAGCGGCCTCCTTGCGGCGCTGATCGCGCACGCTCTATTTTTGGGGGCACAATCAGCGCGGCTTCAATCATCCGCATCCTATTAACAACAGAGATGCGGCGCGGTCCCGCCAACGTTTTAACTCTCAAAGCGGCAAGGAAGTCAGCTTGTGTGTGGCAAGGCTCGAATCTCCACAGTGCCTCCCGCCTCGAAGTGTGAGTTTCCGGCTAAGAGTGAACGCGCATGTTCGATGTTGTCAGCCTTTATGCGGATATACCCAACTAGATGCGCGGTTATTTCAGGCACTGCTCCACTTTTGCGAAGGCAAATCCCGTCGCCGATTTCGCTGCCACCTTCAAAACACCCGCGTTCTCGTAAACTTTCGAGATATAGCCCCCAGGAAGTCTCGTTCGCATCAGTAGGAAGATCGTCGTGCATGAGAAGGATGTACTCGGACATATTGCTCTCTTGCGTCTAAAC
>JBAPZR010000851.1:0-3294 GCA_049285335.1 Xanthobacteraceae bacterium
GTGGGACTCTGCATCGACGTCGCCTTGCGCGCTGCTGAGCGCTGGCTTTCCCGAAGATGGGGACGCGTGTGAGCCGAATCCGCTTCGATAATGTGAGTAAGCTCTTTCCGCGCGGCAATGGCGCTATCGCTGCGCTCGAAGATGTCAGCTTCGAAGTCGAAGACCACGAGTTTGTTACTATTGTCGGACCGTCGGGCTGCGGCAAGACCACGCTCATGCGCATGGTAGCCGGGCTGGAAACGCCAACCCTCGGCTCGGTATTGGTGGGCGACCGCCCGGTGCGTGGCCCGGGACCGGATCGTGCGGTCGTGTTCCAACAGTTTGCCCTTTTTCCATGGAAGACAGTGGGCGAGAACATTGCCTTTGGGCTTAAATCAAAAGGGGTCTCTCGGCGTAAACAGGTCGAGCTGGTCGCCCATTACCTGAGGCTCATGAAGCTGGAGGGCACAGAGGATAGCTATCCTCATCAGCTCTCGGGCGGTATGCAGCAGCGCGTAGCAATCGCCCGCTCCTACGCCATTGAGCCCGAAGTGTTGCTAATGGACGAGCCGTTTGGGGCGCTCGATGCCCAAACACGAACCATTATGCAGGAGGAATTGATCCGCATCACGGCTGCCAACCCCCGTACGGTCTTATTTATCACTCATAGCGTTGAGGAAGCCGTCTATCTGGCCGATCGGATCGTTGTCCTGAGTCGCCATCCAGGCCGAGTGCGCGAGATCATCGACGTAAACGCCGCGCGGGAACCAGACGGGTGGTCCGCGCGCGCTATCGAGGAGGTAATGGAGACACCGAGCTTCACGCATCTGCGCGCACACGTGTGGAAATTGCTGCGCGAACAGATGGGCGGAGCAAACGAGTAGACGAGCACATTCAGCGCCAGGAGGAAGAGATGAGAATACGAAAAACACAGTTTGCGGCCACCGGCGTAGCCGCTTGGGCTAGCTTATTTCTGCTCGCGGCCAGTCCGGCCCGAGCAGAGAACATCGGCGTGAGCTATCAGCCAGCGCTCTATTGGTCGCTACCCTACTTCATCGCCACCGAGAAAGGCTGGTGGAAAGCGCTCGATCTCGAGCCAAACTTCTCGACCTTTCCGTCTGGTGCGCCGCAGATGGCGGCCGCGGCCTCGAAATCGTGGGACGTGGGCGGTACCGGCTCGGCGCCTGCAGTGCTGGGAGCGAGCCGCTTCAATATTGTCACGCTCGGAATCACCAACGACGAATCGGCGGGCAATGCAGTGCTCGCCCGGAAGGGCGACGCTGACGCAATCAAAAGCAATCCCCAGTCCCTCAAGGGCAAACAGATCCTGCTGACTACCAACTCCACCGGCGAATATGTTGCCGTAGCTTGCGCAACCAAGTGGGGCCTTGACTACAAAAAGGACCTGCAAGTGGTAAATCTCAATCAGCAGGACATCATCTCGGCCTTCGCCACGGGTACGGGCACGCTGGCGGGTCTGTGGGCGCCCAACATCTATACCATGGAGGAGAAGACAGGCGCGGTCGTGATTTGCTCCGGCAACGACGCGGGTTCCATCGTGCCCGGCACGCTGATCGCGCGGCGCGATTTCGCCGAGCAGAATCCTGAGTTGGTCGCCAAGTATCTTGCGGTTTATCTCCGGGCGATCAAATGGATGAAGGAGCACCGAGAAGACACCATCGACCTCATGGACCAGTTCTACAGGAAGAGCGGTGTAACGCTGCCGCGCCAATACTTAGCCCGCGAGATCGATACCCGCCCGACTTATACACTTGATGCGCAGCTCGAAATCCTGAAACGGTCAGGCGGCCCGTCGAAGGTGGACACCTGGTACACGGGGCTCGGCAAGTACCTGGTCTCGACAGGCACACTCCAGACCGCGCCGGAACCGCAGAGCTTCATCGAGCCGAAGTACATGGAGATGGTGGCGAAGGACGCCAAGCTTAGGGCATTCGCAAACGACAAGCCGATGTAGCCGCCGCCGGCCGGGGTTTTTCGGCGCCCGGCCATCGCCCCGCGATCACACCAGTGATCGTCAGCTCGCAGGAGTTAATCTGAAGCAAATGAGATATCTCAAGAAGGCTTCGCGGAGCGCCGGAGGCGAAGACGCCGAGATCGCCGCCGCCGTAGCGAAGATATTGCAGGATGTGGAGAGCGGTGGCGAGCAGGCGGCACGCGATTATGCGGTCCGCTTCGACCATTGGAACGGCGATATTGTCGTCGCGGCGGCCGACTGTGAGCGCGCAGCAGCCGATCTGCCGCAGCAGCTCAAAGCCGACATCGCTTTCGCCCACGACAACGTGCGCCGCTTCGCCGACGCCCAGCGCGCCGCCATCCTCGATACAGAAATCGAACTTATGCCGGGTCTGGTCGCAGGACATCGCAACATTCCTGTAGCTACAGCAGGCTGCTACGTGCCCGGCGGGCGTTACACCCACCTCGCCTCAGCCATCATGTCGGTCACGACCGCCAAGGTGGCAGGTGTCCAGCATGTGATCGCGGCTTGTCCGCCGCGGTCCAGTGTTGGCATCAATCCCGCGGTGCTCTATGCCCTCGATCTCTGCGGTGCAGACACGATCCTCAATCTTGGGGGCGTCCAGGCTATCGCCTCCCTAGCCTTCGGCCTTTTCACTGGGCACCGCGCCGATATCTTGGTCGGCCCCGGCAACCAGTACGTGGCTGAGGCCAAGCGTGCCCTTTACGGACGGGTCGGCATCGACATGTTCGCAGGGCCATCGGAGATCATGATCATCGCTGACGCGACCGCGGATCCAGAGATCGTCGCCGCCGATCTTGTCGGCCAGGCTGAGCATGGCTACAATTCGCCCGCTTGGCTTATCGCGCTTTCCTCTGAGCTCGCCGCCGATGTGATGAGCCTGGTGCCACGGCTGATCGGCAGCTTACCCGAAGTGAATGCCAAGAACGCAGAAGCTGCCTGGCGCGACTATGGCGAGATCCTCGTCGCCGATAGCCGGGAAGAAGCGGCTCGGGCCGTCGATGCCTACGCCCCTGAGCATCTTGAGGTGCAGTGCGCCGATGCGGAATGGTGGCTCCGGCATTTACGCAATTACGGTTCGTTATTCCTTGGTGAGGAGACGACAGTCGCCTTCGGCGACAAGACGTCCGGCCCTAACCACATTCTGCCGACGAAGGGCGCGGCGCATTACACAGGCGGCCTCTACGTGGGAAAATTCTTGAAGACGGTAACGTGGCAGCGCATGACCCGCGAGGCGAACCGAAGGATTGCGGCGGTCGCAGCGCGCATCTCGCGCTTGGAGGGCATGGAGGCACATGCCCGTACCAGCGATATCCGAC
>JBAPZR010000852.1:0-1773 GCA_049285335.1 Xanthobacteraceae bacterium
ATTGAAACTTGATCATATCGACGCTGGTCAACGTGATCTTGTAAACGAGCGAACTCGTCAAAATGTAAGCTGTGGCCTGATCCTCATAGGCGTTATTACCCGCCATTCCGTCTACTGGCACGACTACATTGAAGCCACGCAAAGCGGCCATCACTGACGTGAACAGGACGCCATTATGCGAGGCCACGCCTATCGGAACGAGGGTTGTGATCTGCTTATCCTTCAACATCTTTTCAAGGCCAGTATCCTTGTTTCCGAGCATGAACTTGTCGACAAACGCCGTCACTACAGGTTCGTTGCCTTTCGGCGCAAGCGCTGAAACGTAATCACTAATGACTGGATTGGGGAACGTCGCCGGTGATGGACTGGGGAACAGACTGTAAATCACTGTGACGCCACTCGCGCGCGCAGCGGCGAGTAATTTTTCCATCTTCGGAACGGCCGCAACACAACGAGGACGTCTCTGCTCGTTGCAGGTCTGCTTGATGACGTCGATTACCAAAAGCGCGGTGGTCTTGGGATCGAGCGTAACAGATTTGAGCTGCGGCGGTGGTGGTACCTTTACGCTTTGCCACTCATCGATGATGGTTTGGGCCGATGAAGGCGTGGCATAGCTCAATACGGCTGCGAGCGCAGCGAGCGGCAGCAGAAGGCATATCCGATACATAGTTTTCTCCCTGGGTTTCGTTGCCCAAAAGGGACCAACAAACGTTTGCGTCGTCAAGCGCATCGCCCTGCTACTGTCGTACCCGATCATTCTGTTCCGGGCATCCTCGGCCGCGTCCCCAGAAGGCCACTTCCACGCTAAGGGCACTCAGCAAGACTTTCGATAGATGCTTCGGATGCGTGCAGCAGACCATTTGGATCGTCGACGCCTTGAGTGCGCAACCACTGAACTTGTAATTCATAGGCCTGGGCTTCATAGCGGCCCCAGCATGCAAATTGAATGTGATCTTCTATCTCGAGATGATGTACTAGTTCGTGCACCAGTATGCTTTGATCAACGAGGTCATCTTTATTCCAACTATCAGTCAAATATATTAGATGCTCACTCTTCGAATAAAACGCTGCTGGTCGGATCCATTCCGCATCGCTGGGGAGAGCCGATAACTCTCTCAAGCGAGCGACTGAAGTGATTTTAATGGGAGGCACACCAGCAGCAAGCCACCCGGTCCGCTGGCTTATCCAATTGATGTAGCCGCGAACAGCTTCGGATGAAATTTTTGCCGAGGGAACAACATCGGACTTTGCTGAGAGATTACTTTCTGCGCCCACCGTGACTGAGGGAGAAGCCGACCAAATCACGAAGAAAAGAGAAAACGAAGCGGCATAGCAAAATGGAGTGACAAAGTTTCTATAACCCGTTTGCCGCGAATGCTTCACAAGCCTTCCTCTTAGACTTCACTGCCCGGCATGAAGCAGCGAATTTGCGATGTTTTATTTAGGTCGTCGTAAAGCCAAACCACGGCCTTGCCGAACTTATTGGATTCTGTCACCAGCGCACCATCTGGCACCATCTGCCAGCCCAGATTGAGCCGTACCCAGTAGTGATTCTTCTTGATGTCCCAATCGCCGTCTTGGACAGGTGTGCCGTCGGCGTTGTTGCAGCAATAAGCACCCATCTTGTTATGAATCGCCTCGAACCAACTTGCCAACGGACTGTTGGCGTACTTGCCAGTCGGATCGCGTGCCATCGCTGATGACATTGCCAAAGACAAAACCAACATCACCGACAAGATGACTCTGGACATCGGCGTACCGTCAAATGTAGGT
>JBAPZR010000853.1:0-2221 GCA_049285335.1 Xanthobacteraceae bacterium
GACGTGCGCCGCGAGACGGCCGAGGGCCACGCTGCGCTTCCGCAGTAAACGGAACCTGCCTCATCCTTCCTTGGAGGTAGCATGTCAATGGGCCTTTTCCTCACGCTGCTCGCTCTCGTGGGCATTATCGCCATCATGGTATGGATTGTGCAGTTGCCGTTCGTTGCGCTTCTCATCAATATCGGTCTTATCGCAGTCGCCGCATGGATTGTGCAGGGGCCCTTCGTTGCGCTTCTTGCCATTATCGGTTTTGTCGCCGTCATCTTATCGGCTCTGCGGTGGGCCACCGCGCAAGACATCCGACGCCATGACACCGCCACGCCAGAGGTTGGCACGGCGCTAGATGTTCTTAACGCGCGTTACGCGCGAGGCGATATCGATCAAGCGGAGTATCGGGAGATGCGAGCCCTGATCGCCAGCAGAACCGGCGGCGAAGCGTAAAAAAACCACTTCTTCCGCCGCCTTGGTCGATTCATCGGCGCGTGCTTCGTCGTGAAGGACAGCAAGGGCGAAAAGCTGGAGAAAAAATCTTACCCAACATGGGGTTACGGCAGAGCTTTAATGCTATCCCTGCCGGAGTTGCATTGTCTTTTACATTCATTGTTTTGGTCAACGCATCTCTTGGCACACGTGGAGGACTCGGAGCCGACACCGGGACACTGCATTCGGCAGTTAAAGTAAATTTGACCACAGTCAATGGCTGTTTCAGAGAGGAGTACACCGCAAATCCCGCAAATCAGTAAGGCCTTCATGGCCTCTACTCCCCTGCGGCAAGCGTCTGTCGCGGGCCATGTGCGCAGTATAGCACGAACCAAATAAAAGGCCCCGACGGTAGATCCGCGCCGGAGCCAGTCTATTAACTGCATACTCTGACGAGCGCGCCAGGGGTGGCCTAATTTTATTTATGAAGAAGAGGCTGGGTGGCGTCCGACGGCGAACATCGCTGATTGAAATGACGGAGATCTACGGTCTAAACTGGAAGGCCCCACCCTGAGTGCAGTCGGTGCACCATCGAGCGCTGCATCAAATAAGACAGTGTCAATTAGCGTAATAAAGAACGCCCGGGGAGAAGAAGTATGAAGAAATTTGCCGTGTTGCTAACCGTGATTTTCGTGTCCGCCGGATCGGCTCAAGCAAGGATAAGCTCCTCCCGCACCTTCGCTCACTTCCCAACTTGCACTGACGGTTTAGTCAAACAAATGTGCGTATGCCGCACCCTCGGAAATCCCCTCGGACCCCCTCATCAGCTTTGTCGGTCTGGATGGTATTGCCACACTTTCAATGGCGTGTGCCGACAGTAACAGCGATCAGCGGCGTGGCATTTCCTCTTTGCCGAGGAGGATATAACGCTCGACGACGTGTTCAGTTTCTCTTTCGATTATTTGAGGATTAATGTCGGCTTAGGATCAGCAAAGACGACGCAAGGGTATTGCAGCGAACTTTGCGAAGCTGCCAACCACAACCGCTCGCCCTCGGCTCGATTCTCGTTTTCTAAGAGATGTGACTATACGCTGTGCGAATCCTCGCCTTCGCGTTCAGCACCGCCCCTGTTCGATCGGGTTATCTCAACATCGGTGATATGTAAGTCGCCGCCGCCGATTAATCCTCGGATATCCAAGTTGACGGCGCTCAAGCCAGTCGCGACAGGGACAAAGAAAAAAATAGGAGCTAATGTCGGGCAGAATAAACCGGCGTATTGGTATCGATTGGGGTCTCTCACGCGTGTTCGCCATGCCAAAGAAAAGTTCCAAGAGCTCGGCGCCGATTGATCCATCAAGCGCCGTTCGCGCGCTCACTGATGAAGAGATCGAACGGCTCCAAGACCGTCTCGGCGAGACTGTCGATCCTCAGTACTTGGTGCATTGGGTGTCGCTGGCGATCCGCGATGCAGTGAGAGTGCCCTGGCTACCAACGGCACGCGACTATCGCGACAGCCTGGGGCAAATTGCTAAAGAGGGCCATCAGTGGATCGATGGCCTTAACGTCCCTCCCGGCATCTCAGTTCTTGGGCTTGCTGCTAAGGAAAGCCTCGAACAGGCGGCGGACGAAGCACGATCCGCGGTGGCGAAGCTTTGCGACCGGGCGGATCGACTGGCCGATACTTTTGGCGCTTTGGTCAAGCCGGGTCGTCCGCGAACATCGTTTGCATTGGAGGCTTTCGTTGACAGGATGATTGGGATCGCCAAAAGGGCAAAAGTATATCCCAGCAGCGAGGGTCGCG
>JBAPZR010000854.1:0-2035 GCA_049285335.1 Xanthobacteraceae bacterium
CGCTAGAGCTAAGCAGCTGATCGTTCGAGCGCGCGCGCGGATGTTGTAGTTGGCGGGACTAAGCGGCAACGGCTGCTTACTTAATCCGCACCCTACCGTCTCGGTGGGTAATGAGTGGCGATACTTACCTTACTCAATTTTACTACGCTTTCGGCATAGTGCTCCTCTGGCGTTGTTATTACCAAATTCTCGGGCCACGATGTCACCATCCGGAGTTCGTCAACGGTCTTTGCAGACACTTCAACCCCCGGCTCCGTCTCGATATGCATATGACCTGGCAAGCCACCAAGAGCTATGTGTAGCGCGCCAATGCTTTTGACCTTGTAGCATGAAGTTCCTCCCATCGGCCCTTTGGGGTTACGCTTGGACACCTCAAATATCAGAATAATTATCTCCCAAACCCTGGCAATCGTTCCTATCGATCGTCGGCGAAAATGCGGAAACTCCACCAAGAAACGTACGAAGCTACAGCGCGCCCTACCGCGAGCGGCGGGAGAAAGCCTGTCACATCGACGGCGATGACGGTCAGCCAACGTAAGGCGCGCGTTCCTGGGCCACGGCCTCACTTGCAGTCTTGGGTTCGGCCGGTAATTGAAGAACCGTAGCCCTCTGACCCTCCACCAAGGCTGTCAGAAGCACGATGTGTCCGTCCGGAAACTCCAGCGCATCGTGATGCGCCGTTAGGCGTGCTTTGTTGATCTGACGAAAGATTGCTGTTTTATGCGCGATCGTTTTGTCGCGCCAGGCGAACAAGCCAGTCGGTATGCAACAAACTTCGGCGGCAAAGGACAACTCCGTTCCCGGTCGAATGCAAACCGCTACGTTCACATCTTCCGATGCTGCAAACCCTCGCGTGCCCGTGCCGAAGTTGTATGTGGTAAGCTTGTCACCAACTTTCGCCGGCCGTGACTTGACGCTGTGGAGACTAAAGTCACACATCTCTGGACTCCCTAATGCCCAGCCAATCGAAGTCTAAATAGCCAGGCCATCTCATGGCGTTGATCCAAATCAATTTGTTCGGCGTCATGAGCGAAAGGCACCGCGACCGCGATCGCAATGTCCGCTTCGGGTCAAAAGCGGAACTTGACCTCAAAAATCGCGACGCATAACGTTCGGCGAGCAAGTGGGAGGACTGATCATGTCGCGATTTCTAGACCGCCGTACCTTCCTGCAACATTCATGCTTGTTGGGCGGTTCGCTGTTCACGTGTGGCATCCCGCTCAATCGGTCCGCCACTGCCGCGCCTGTTCGGATCGAAGCACCGGTGGTCGATGAGGTTACAATCAGAGAGGTTACCGAAAGCGCGCACGACCTCTTTCTTCGACCCTTCGAGGCGCCAGGCGTAACGGTCACGCGTGTAGGGTTCCCGGAAGCGGCACAGGGCAAGACCCTTGCGAGCGAGTGGGGGCTCGCTTTGTACCTCGAATCGCGCAAAGGGCAGGAATCACGCCGATATCTGCTCGACTTCGGATTTACACCAGAGGTATACGCGAACAATCTCGAGCTGATGAAGATCGACGTTGGCAATGTGGATGCACTCATCATCAGTCATGGTCACTATGATCATGTCGGCGGCCTTATAGGTTTTCTCGAGACTCACCGATCGAGTATGCGAAAGGATTTGCGGCTTTACACCGGCGGCGAGGATAATTTCTGCAACCGGTTTCTCCGTAAGCCCGACGGCAGCTTCACCAATTATGGTACCCCTTTCGATCGACACAAGCTGCAAGCGCTGAATGTGCAACCCGTGTTATCGGAAGCGCCGATCGTGGTGGAAGACCACGCGTTCACCACCGGGGCTGTGCCGCGCACGAGTATCGAGCACGTGCTCCCGAACACCTGGGTGGAATATGGAATCCATGACGGTATCGGCTGCGACACCAAGGCCTATATGGATCACCATTTCACGCCAGAAGAACTCGCTGGCAAGCCAGTGCCTGACCAACACTGGCACGAGCATGCGACTTGCTTCAGGGTGGGAGATCGTGGACTCGTAGTGATCACTTCGTGTGGCCACGGCGGCATCATCAACACG
>JBAPZR010000855.1:0-3931 GCA_049285335.1 Xanthobacteraceae bacterium
GGCACGTACCGCATCGATGTAGTTACGCCGCGCCGTTGAGATCTGATTCTCGGTACCTTCGAGCTGCGACTGCAATGCCAGAAAGTTGGAGTTGGATTTGAGATCCGGATAATTCTCCTTCACTGCCAACAACCGGCCGAGGGCACCGGTCAATTGGTTCTGGGCGTCCTGGAATGCTTTCACTTTGGCGGGGTCGGTAAGATCGGACGCGTCGAGCTTGATTTGCGTCGCCTTTGCTCGCGCCTCTACTACAGCGGTGAGAACGTTCTTTTCCTGCGCGGCATAGCCTTGCACAGTTGATACCAAATTGGGGATGAGATCAGCGCGGCGCTGATATTGGTTTTGAACGTCTGACCACCGCGCCTTGGCCTGCTCCTGGAGTGTCGGGATCGTGTTGTAGCCGCACGCCGACAGGGCGAGGCTGAGACTAACTACGGCCAGTGCAATGTAACTTCGAGAAACACTTGGCATTTTGTTGCTCCGACGGACGCTCTGCACTAGGCGACACCGGCCATTGTTCTTCTGATGTATCAAGCTCGGCGGCGGCCTGTCAGCGTATTGTAAATCAGCAGAACAACGATCGATCCCACAATTGCAACGATCATACTGTAGATATTCAGGCCTGTAACGCCAGAAGCCCCAAACAGGTCGAATAGAAACCCGCCAACGAGTGCGCCTACAATTCCAAGGGCAACGTTGAGCCAAAGACCCTGGCCCTCACTCTCGACAATCTTGCTTCCAATGAATCCGGCAATGAGACCTAGAACAATCCAGCTGATGATACCCATGTGTACAGCCTCCCAAGACTCCGAGGGGGCCCGCTCTAAGCCCGCCGCCAAGGACTTCACGCCGCCGATTTCAGAGCGCTGGAAAACAGTATCGTTAATCGTCGGCTATCAAAATTGATTTGGATCAACGCCAGGAGATGGCCTGCTATTTAGGCTTCGATTGGCTGGGCATTAGGGAGTTCAGAGATGTGTGACTTCAGTCTCCATAGCGTCAAGTCGCGGCCGGCGAAAGTTGGTGACAAGCTCACGACACACAACTTCGGCACGGGCACGCGAGGGTTTGCAGCACAGGAGGATGTGAATGTAGCGGTTTGCATTCGACCGGGAACAGAGTTGTCCTTCGCCGACGAAGTTCGTTGCGTACCAACTGGCTTGATAGCCTGGCGCGGCAAAACGATCGCGCATAAAACAGCAATCTTTCGGCAAATCAACAAAGCACGTCTAACGGCGCATCACGATGCGCTGGAGTTTCCGGACGGGCAAATCGTTCTTCTGACAGTCTTGGTGGAAGGTCAGAGGGCTACGGTTCTTCAATTACCTGCGGAACCCAAGACTGCAAGTGAGGCCGAGGCCCAAGAACGAGCAGCTTACGTCGGCTGACCGTCAGAGCTATCGATCTGACGGCTTTCTCCTGCCCCCGCGTTCGGCGTCGCGTTCATTGTATCGATTTCGCCTTGTCGATCGAGTTGGCGAGCGTGCGCTCGTCGACAAATCGGATGGCGATCGGACGACCCGCCACTGCGCCAGCCATACCCTTGCTAAAATGCAGGGGTGTGCAGCGCTTAAGCGCCGCGTCGACGGCGTCGCGATAGGTATTGCGCACTTCATCCGAAGCCTCGCGACTAGAATAGGTCCGGCGGGGCGGGCCGATGATCTCACCGTCGCGCGTGAAGGCGAAACGAATGGTGTATTCCATGCCGTGACGCGCCTCGTCTTTCGGCGGCGGTGTCCAGCATGCGCGCAGGGCCGCATACATTTCGGTAATCGAATCCAAGGCCTTTTCGTGCGCCGTGTTATCAGCGTCGTCCCCTTTTTTGCCGACACCCGCGTCGGGAGTATTGGCTGAGTCGTCGGTCGAAACTATGGTCAGGCGCAGATCCTGGCTGATCGGCGGCAGGTAGTGCGGGAAGCATGGTCCAAAATGAAAGACGCTGCAGAAAGAGGAGTTCGGAAGCTTACTTGGCAATGCTGGCGAGACTGGGGTCTCTCTAACGCTAGGTAAAGTGTACGGAGATGATGGATTGAAAACGGGGGGTGGCGGTGGTGGTGCAGGCGGCGGAGGCGGAGGTACAAATTGTTGTGCCTGCGAATGGGTGAGTGCTCCGCCAATAAGAACAATCCAGCCGGCCACGCAAACCATTGAAAAAGCAGCACGCAAAAAAATCAAAGGTCGGCCTCATTGCGACTTGAGTTTTTGCGCGAGCATTACCGCCAAGGCATCGGTCGCACCTCCTGGCGTTCCTGGCAGTTGGTTCCCCGCTTGGAGCGTGAGCTCATTCATGACGTGTAGGATCTGTTCATCCGATTGGACTACTCCAGCTGCGTCGAAGTCCTTGCGAATTTTGCTGAGCACGTCGCTGCGCGCTCAGGATCGAGCGTACCCACAGCGAGCGCGTCAGAATAAGCCTCAGCATCCCGGCCTGTGATTCCCAATTTTTCGGCGGCCCACATTCCAAGCAGCTTGTTGCGCCGAACGGACTTCTTCCAGTCGTCAGGGGCGGTCATTCGAGTTTCTCCGGTTGCTGGTCGATGCTGGATAAGCGACCTAACATGTGATTAGCGTAGCCACGAGCCGCAGCATTTTCCGACGCCGAACCTCCTCTTTTTGGGATTCGTCCTTCATGGAAAACGCGGCCCATCGATGATGCTGAGGACTAGCTTTAGGTGCTCTGCAGTCGGCGTTCCCCTCCGCAATCGTATCTCCTCGACTATGCGAGCCCGGCATAGCACCTGGCACGCGTGAGCCGCCTTTTCCCTCATTCGCTTGTTCACTTCCTGCGCTCGGAAGAGTTGCTCAGAGTCGGTAAGCGCGACACGCACTTCAACGCGCTCGTCCATCCGTTTCCCCGCTTTTCCACCTGCGGGCTACGCCAAGGTGGAATTATATACAAATGCCTTAACGAATGTCCGCTCTCGGAGGGCATTGCCGGGACTCAGAAGGCCCGAACACGTAGCGATCCCCTTCAGGTATGCTAGTTTGACCAGCCTGATGCCTTGTCCGGGGGGGCGGACATGAGACAATGGGAAATTCGTCGCATCCTGGTGGAGCTAGCGTGCCTTCTTGCGGCACTCTCGTCCTGCTATTTTTCTCGTACTGCCAGTGCAGATGAAGCGGGCACGAGCTTTTGGCTTCCCGGTCAGTACGGAAGCTTTGCAGCCGTACCTTCGGACCCGGGCTGGTCGTTCGAAAGCGCCTACTATCATGCGTCCGCGGGGGCCAGCGGTGGCGGTGGCAGTGACTTTGAACGCGGCGGTGCGATTCAAACCGGCATAAAGTCACCGTCAGATTTCTTCATGTTCACGCCAACTTACGCGTTCAAAACGCCGATATTCGGTGCACAAGCGGCAGTTGGCACGACATTCGTCTATGGAAAAAATGCGACCTCGGTATCCGCAACGCTCACTGGTCCCGGAGGCAATACACTGTCGGGATCTAACTCCGACGAAGTCCTCGGATTTGGCGATCTATATCCGACCGTTTCGTTGAAATGGAATAAGGACGTCAATAACTTTATGGTCTATGCGACCACGGGCGTGCCGGTTGGTGCCTATCAACTGACGAGATTATCAGCTCTCGGACTTGGCCACTGGGCGACCGATGGAGGCGTTGGTTACACCTATCTCAACGAGAAGGCTGGAATCGAAGGATCTGTGGTGTTCGGCCTGACCTACAATTTCATCAATCCCTACACGCAATATCAAAGCGGCACTGACGCTCACCTGGATTGGGCAATTTCGCCCTATCTCAACGACAAGTTTCACATCGGCGCAGTTGGTTATTTCTATAATCAGATAAGCGCTGATAGCGGTGCAGGTGCTCGACTTGGCAATTTTGAATCGCGGGTCGCGGGAATTGGTCCTCAGATCGGTTTCTTCATTCCATTTTTTGATCGGGAGGCATATCTGAATTTAAGGGCCTATTC
>JBAPZR010000856.1:0-2376 GCA_049285335.1 Xanthobacteraceae bacterium
GCCCTGTCCGTCAAAGCTGTGGCATTGCCAACATCCATGCTTGACGAAAGCTGTCTTGCCTTTCTCCGCAGAGGCGGCCAGGGCGAGCGCCGGGCTCACAATGAGTGCAACGACGACGGCCAGTCCGGCAAATGACACGATCGCGGCGGCTGGATCGAAGCGCATGATCATTCTTCTCAACGAGGCTGTGTCATCACATTGACCAGCGCCGGTTGGCCGGATTTGACGACGGCGACGGCTTCCTGGATCGCCGAGCCGAGATCGGCTGGATCGACAATCGGGCCTTTCGCCCACCAGCCCAGCGATTGCGCGAGTTGATGATACTGAATGTCCGGATTCATGATGCTGGTTCCGATAGGCCCCAGGTCGTTGCCGGTATTGACCTCGCGGTCGCGGAAATTGGCGAAGCGCAAGACATGCATCGACTCCTGGTGATAGCCACGGTTGTTATGCATCACGGCAAGCAAGGGAATCTTATGCCGCGCGGCAGTCCAGAGTACGCCCGGCGCATACATCAGGTCGCCGTCGGATTGGATCGATACCGAGAACCGGCCGAGGTCACGGTTGCCAAGCGCGGCGCCAACCGAGGCTGGCGCACCGTAACCCACGCCATAGCCGCCGGATGCACCGAGCCAATGGTAATGCTTCTCCATCGGCCACAATCGGTTCGCCCAACTACTGGTGTTGCCGGATGTCGAGACCAGCGACCAATCTGAATCCTTGATCTGAGCGTAAAGCTCCATCAAAAGCCGCGCCGTACTGATCGGACTAGCATCCCACGCTACGGCCGCCGCTTGTTTGGTCGCGTCGAGGCCCTTGATATGCGCTTGTCGGATAGCATCTCCGCGTTTGAGCATCGCATTCTTGCGATCATTCGGAATGGCAGATTTCACGGCCTCGATCAGGGACGGCAGTGTCGCTTCGGCGTCCCCCGGCATCGCGATGTCGATGCTCTGGAAGCGCTGGAAGTCCTGGTAGTTCGACTTGGTGAGAAGATCTACGGAACTGATGCTGATTAGTTTGGTGCCAGGTTTAATCTTGCTGAAGTTGCGGCCAAACCCGTCATCGCCGTTATCCAGGAAGCCGTTTACCGTGCCCCAATAGTCGGACAATTCCATGCCGATCACGACGTCGGCTTGGGAGATAACATTCGCCGGGCGGCTGAGATAATGGGTATTCGGAAAGTTCATGCGGCCGCCCTGATCGACCACCGGCGCCTGCAACAGCTCTGCAAGCTCGACCAGCAGCGATACGCCGTTGGCGGTGCGCGCCGCGCGATCTACGACGATGACGGGATATTCGGCGTTCGCAAGCAAGCGGGCTGCTTCCCGTACGGCGGCATCATCGCCTTGCGGGGGCGCCGCCGCGAAGAACTTTGGAATATAGAGCGGTTCGCCGCGATCGCGGATTGGCTCATTCTGCAAGCCACCGTCAAGCGACATCGTCACAGGACCGTATGGCGGCGTTGTTGCGATTTTGTACATACGCACGAAAGACTGCGCAAAGTGCTGCAGTGAGACCGGAGTGTCGTCCCACTTGGTGTAATCGCGTACGATAGCGTTGATGTCCTGGGCAGAGTGAAAGGTCGGTACGAGCGGCGGACGATGGGCGGCATCGAGGTCGTTGCCACCAATGACGAGCACCGGCACGCGATCACACCAGGCGTTATAGATCGCCATAGTGGCGTGCTGCAGGCCGACCACGCCATGGGCCAACGTCATGAGTGGCTTGCCCGTCGCCTTGAAATATCCGTGACACATGCCGACGGCGGATTCCTCGTGCATGCAAGTTAAGTATTCCGGCATGGTATTTTTGCCGTAGTCGATCAACGACTCGTGCAGGCCGCGATAGCTTGCAGCTGGATTGGCCGGCAGATATTTGATGTCCAACGTCTTGATGACGTCGACCATGAAGTCGGAGCCGGGTCTGCCGTTCTCCGTCTCTGGCACTTGCGGCGTGCCGCTCTCATTCGCCGCGACGTAGCTATTCGGCGGCAATGCAGAGACCGGTCGGGTCGTTATGTCCGGAGTGGTTACGGTTGTCGCGTTTGCAGGGCCAACGGCGCCGCCGGTTCCTGCTACAGCGGCTGCGGCGAGGAATTTGCGACGATCGAGTCTTGGGCGCGAGTCCTGGATGGACATTGGCGTCTCTCCTTTTTCAGTATTTCCTGGACCGCCAAAGCACTTCCATCGTAACGACCACGGCAACTTTATCTTAGCGTGCTTCATGATCCTTGATGCGCCGGCGAAACTAGCCTCGTATGTCGTGGAGCGATTCCAACCGGATTCGAATGGGATAATCAAGGCACCGTCTCACTTCGCCGAAGAACGGTTCCCGTCGAGGTCAGTCCACGTCTAGAGTCGATCCGGATAGGGC
>JBAPZR010000857.1:0-2554 GCA_049285335.1 Xanthobacteraceae bacterium
ATTGGAGGCCGTGCGTTTCGATTTGCTCTGCAAAGAATCTCAGGTGGCCATCGTCTGCCCGAATGACCAGTCTGACCAGAGGACCTATTATCGAGGGGTGCCTTTCGCCCAGGCCCAGGCCGCTATCCGCCACCCGTCGGCGAGCTTGCGAAGCGCCACTGTAAATACTGCGCCGGATTGCGTAACCTGCTTGCCGCGCACTTTGAACGTCATGGTTGCGGGAACGACGACATAGGCGCTGTCGCCGGTGACGTTGTTGTGCAATGGCTCGCCGAGAGTGATGAAATAATCCGAAGCGCCATGTTGCTTCCCCTCAGCCAAAACGTCTCTGTACCAATCCAGCGTCGCTGTTGGCCCCTGCCAGACGTGCGGGGCCATCCCGTCAAGGATTGACCCTGGGACAGCGAAAGTCGCCGCCATCGCCGCCGCGTCACCTTGGTTGAAGGCATCGACGTACTTGCGCACCGCTGCCATCGGATCGTCTGCCACTACGTTCTTCGATGGCGGTTGCGTTTGCCCGGCTACCTGGGCATTTGCGAGTATCAGGCTGAGGCCAATGCCGAGCGCGAAGCGGATGAGATCACGACGTTTCATGTCATAGTCCTATACTTCTCATCACACAGGCCCCCCGCTTCGTCGAAGGCTCGCGTATTGACGAGGGTTAGTCAGGAACGAGCCATTAAACAAATGGGGACGCGCTCAGGCCGTGGGAGGCGGTGTCGAAGGTCTAGGAATACTTGCATCGGCCAGTGCAATTGGCATAAGCGTGAAATTGCTCAGCCAAATGACCGAGTCGTCTAATGCACTGGCAGAACGGCAATGTCAGGGTATGTCATCCGCGCGCCCCGTGGGACGGGCGCGGCGACGATATGACGCTCGTCCACTGTCGGCTCGATCAATTAAAGGGGACCAGCCGGGAATACAAAGAGAGCGCGACTTATCAAGCTGCATATCGGAGGGCGAAGTTCAAGTTCGACCTCGATATCGCCTATGACATCATCGAGCGGTGCGTTACTGGCGAGTGCGGCCATTGTCGGTGCCGTGATCGTCGCCTGCCGGCCGTCTGGTGACGTTGGCTATGTCGAGATCAAGACGGTGCCGGCCGCACCGGTGACTCAGACTCCGCTTTATCTCGATTTCAAGGAAGCTTGCTCCGATCAGGCAAGGAACCGCCCTGCTTAGACAACACGTCGGCACGCTAAAGCTTCAAGCCGAGGCTTTCGGCGGAGCCAAGGCGCCGCTGTGCGACATCGAAGTGAAAAAAGACCGCATCACCAGCGTAACCATTTCGGTGCTGGAGCGGCCGCCGCGGTGTGTCTGCCGTTTTGCCGGCGACGCCGGCGCCGCAGATCGCATCTGCGTGAGCTAGCGCGCCCTCGCAAAATCGACATCGTCACCTCAATAGTAGCTTTGTCGTTGGTCGCATTTTGGCGCCCGCCGCGTGAGGAAGCATCGCTGACCCGCCTATGGCTCCAGGCAGGGCGCGCGGCCCACAGCGAAGGGGCTATGTACTCGGCTTGATGTCTGCTTTCAAGGTAAAGCAGGCGTAGGATGAAGCGCCGCTCCTTTTGCCATAACCCGCATGCGATTTGACGTTCCAGTTTGATTGATTGGAACTCTGATGACGAATCAACCCGCCGCTCAATGACGGTCCACAGGCCCGATTTCGGCGGTTTTGGTTCTGATAAACCTAACCCCGTCTGGGGTTAGAAGTGGTGACCGACAGAATAAAATCGGTTCCGTCCACACCTGAGTGATGGGTGATGTTTCCGCCCAATTGCTTTGTAAGCGCCACAACAACTCGCATTCCGAGGCCCTTGGATTTCGCCATGTCGAAATCGACGGGTAGTCCCCGTCCATTGTCGCTTACCGACAGCAGTAGCGTTGCATCTGCCATTTGACTAAGCCTCACCGCAACTCGGCCAGACCCTTCCGGAGATGCATGCTTTGCCGCGTTTGTAATGAGCTCGTTTGCAATTAATGCAATGGGAATGGCGCGATCGGCATCGACGCGCACACTCGAATCGGCAGTGTAGTCGAGGTGACAGCGCGAACTGGCGCGAATCGCGTCAGCACAAACGTCTTTCAAATACGCATCGAGTGCGATCTTTTCGACATTTTCATCATAAGCTAATCGCTCGTAAGCGCGTCCGACGGCCGAAACACGACTTGACGCCTCGGCAAGATGTTTAGCGACAGCGGCGTCGTCCGAAGCACTAGCTTGGAGGTGCAGCATGCTTGTCACGACCTGAAGGCTGTTTTTGACGCGGTGAGTAATTTCCCTAAGAAGAATCTGATGGCGGTCGAGGGCGTCCTTCAGCCGCCCTTCGTACCGCTGCCGTTCGATAGCCATGCCCAGAATGTTTGCGGCACCCTGAAGGAAAGCGATGTCGTGCTGACTGAACTCTCCCTCACTGCGACTATCGACCTCCAATACGCCATATGGGGAGCCATCGCCTTGAAGGATTACGTTCATCGCACGCCTAATGCCGTGCTCCACGAGCAGTTCTGGGGTTCTAAATCGCTGTTCGTTTTCGAGATGATTGGAAATCAC
>JBAPZR010000858.1:0-2263 GCA_049285335.1 Xanthobacteraceae bacterium
ACGAGTCCGCCCGTGATCCAGTGTCCCTCGCCAGCAATAAAAAGGGTTGCGAGCTGGCTTGACCACAGCCAGAGGCACCGCCAAAATTAAAAGGGCGGGATAAGGAGGAAGTCTTTTAATTTGCCGCCGTAACAGTGAGCGTTTCACGGCGTTTTAAGATCACCGTCCTACTAGCGAATATAAACGCCGAAGCCGCCGTGATGATGATGATGGTGGTGATGGTGATGGTAGTAATACTGCGCGACTTGTTCTCCGCCTTGCGTCTTTGCCGCAGTTCGCGCGTCATCAATCTTCAACGCATTCAGCGCATCGGGAACTGGTTCCAGAAGGTCGCGATAACTGGTCGGCGACGTGTTTTGTGTGGGTGCGGCAACGGCGGATTGTACGGCGCTCATTGTCGTTCGATGCGACGCTTGTTCGTGGCAACCGGGAACTCGAAGCAGGGCTTGACAAAGCGCGCACGCCGTATGTCCGTTAAGTGGGACTTCAGACAATGCGCAGACGCTACTATATGGGCGATCGGCGCGGCGGCACAATTCCACAAATACGATGCTATTCTGGTATGCAATCTTCGCTGGTTCAAAATAGCTATTTTGCTCTGTTACCACCATCAAAGGCACACATTCAGAAACACGCGCCGGCAGGACGCTGTGAGTGCAATTCCGCGGCGAACGCAAAATGCGGGAGAATGTTATGGGTATCAAGCAATCATGGTTGTTAGCCGGTGCTTTGATCGCGTTGCTGGTACCGGTAAATCGGATTACAGCGCAGACGGCGAGCGATGGAGCCAATAGCAAAACGGCGACGACGCTCATTACGCTCGGCACACGCGGCGGCCCCTTGCCGACTAAGGATCGTGCTCAGTCGTCAAATCTTCTGGTCGTGAACGGTACGCTTTATGTGATCGATGCGGGTGACGGCGTGACGCGTCGTATCGTCCAGGCGGGTTATGACTTCCGCAAAGTCGGAAAGATTTTCATCACGCACGCGCATGACGACCACACGGCCGGTCTCGCGACGCTGCTTACATCGGAATGGGAATATCAACGCGCCGAGCCCATCGACATCTATGGTAGCGGCGTCGAAGCCTTGGTCAAAGGCGCGATCGATTATCTCACGCCGAATGCCGAAATCCGCTGGTCCGAAGGCAAGAAACGACCCCTAGCCGACCTCTTCCACGGCCATGATGTGATGCCGGGCGTCATATACAAGGATGCCAACGTTAAAGTGACCGCAGTCGAGAACACCCATTTCCACTTTGAGCCCGGGGCTCCTGCCTATGGCAAATACAAATCCTATTCCTATCGGTTTGAAACACCTGGTCGCGTCGTCTTCTTTACCGGCGATACCGGCCCCTCGGATGCGGTGGCCGAATTGGCTAGGGGTGCTGACCTCTACGTCACTGAAACAACCTCGCCTGAGGACGTTGTTGAATTATTTAAGAAGAACGGCGCCTGGCAGGCAAAATCGCCGAGCGAGCAGGAAGGCTTTCTCCGCCATATGCACGAAGAGCACGTGACGCCGGAGGATATCGGCAAGATGGCAACGAAGGCCGACGTCAAGGCCGTGGTCATGACTCATCTTGGACCGTCCGTCGATCCTAGTGATAGCTATCAGCGCTATATTGATGAGGCGAAGAAATATTATTCAGGACCCATTACGCTTGCAAATGATTTAATGAGGTTTTGATTCCTCATGCTGTAAGGCGGCCTACACCGCGCCCTGTAGTGACTCAATAACAAACCCGATGCGACTTCGGAGCTAAAAAAGAACGTACGGCAGTCGCTGAGTCACCTGGGTCCATTCAGACCCAAAAAATTCGCGCGGCATCCCCGGAGGTTTTGGAAAAAAATCGTGCGAGGAGAAAATGGGCGGCGCGGCGACCTCGATTTTACCCCCGGGGGTCGCGAAATCGGCCGATCGCGCGGATGGTCCACGCGATGCATTCATTGGGCCCCACGTAGGCTTGGCGCCGAGCTCGAGCCGCTGGCGATCGGCGGTGCTAACGGACTTGCAGACCGTTGCGCTCGGCGCGTCGTTTCGCGCCAAGTGCTCGATCTTGTTCTGATTTTCAGAACGTGGCGCAGTGGCGACCGCCCGCTGCTACCGCATTTGCTACCGAAACCGTTGTTATGACGGGTGCGCGGGATCTTTCTGAGACCTCGCGGGCGACCGGCGCCAGGCGGAGGGCCCGATCGGCGGCGCTGTGTATCCCAGGCGTTTCCCATAGCGCCAGCTAGGCCGCCAGGCCGCGCGAATCGCC
>JBAPZR010000859.1:0-2405 GCA_049285335.1 Xanthobacteraceae bacterium
GCCTTCTGGCAATTCTTTGCGATTCATCAGCCCGCGCTCTTGTTCGGCTGGAGTGGTCGCAAGCTCCACGGAGAATGCGTGCACGCCGGTCCGCGTTACAATGTCGATGGTGTCTTGCCCGGCCGCGCGGACCGGCGCCGTGACGTTCCCGAGAACCGCGTAGCATGCAAGGAGCGCGACTACCGCAAGGCGGCGCAAACAGAGTGATCGTCCCGTGAGAAAGGAAGCAATCGTTAGTGCGATGCCGGTCCGACCGGTCCGCTCTCCGGATGGACCTCGGCCGCCATCAGGCCTTTCGGGCCGGGGCCGTGTCGCACCAAGACGAACTGGCCGGGCCGCAATTCGGTCATGCCGAAGCGCCGTAGCGTTTCCATGTGAACGAAGATATCGGGCGTGCCCTCCCCCCGCGTCAGGAACCCAAACCCGCGAAGCCGATTGAACCATTTGACTTGTACTCGCTCGAGACCACTCGTAGGGACAACCGTAACATGGGTCCGGGGTGATGGCATCTGCGCCGGATGAATAGCGGTGGACTCATCCATGGAGATGACCCGGAAAGCCTGAAGACCTTTTGGCCCCGCCAGGACTTCGCAAACCACGCGCGACCCTTCATAGGCCGTCTGATAGCCGTCGCGACGCAGGCACGTTACGTGCAACAGCACGTCGGCCATGCTGTTGTCGGGGACGATAAAGCCGTAGCCCTTTGCGACGTCGAACCACTTGATGACGCCAGATATCTCAATAGGGCCGGAAACCCCCTCTTCGGGAAGCAGTGCTTCCGGTTCGAGAGCCCGCTTACTCGACTTTGATTCGATCCCATCCGACGCCATGGCGCGTGGTCGCCGCTTCTTTGCTGGCGCCCCGCGGGCGCATCGCGAATCTTCAGGAAATTGAAGATAACACCCGCAATCCGACGCGAAAGGACAAAAATGCAACACTGGGACAAAACCGTCATTCCCTGTGCACAAAGGTGGATTTCATGTTAGCGTTTGTGCGACAAAAGGGTTCCAGGACGCTGCCGATATCGTGGCGAACCACCAAATCGGCGATTTCATCGAAGTCGGTCGGCTCGCGATTGATAATGATCAGCGCGGCACCGTTGCGTTTAGCCATCAGGGGAAGAGCTGCGGCCGGCCAAACAACGAGCGACGAGCCAATCGACAAAAGAAGATCGCAGGATTGCGCTAGCTCCTGCGCGCGCAGCATTGCCGCTTCGGGCATGGCCTGACCGAACGATATAGTTGCCGTCTTGATATGGCCGCCGCAGGCTGGACAATCCGGCGCGCGGCCATTGCCGGCATCCATCGTTCGGCGCACCCATGCAATCTCGTAGCGTTCGTTGCATTTGAGACACAGAGCGAATGTCGTATTGCCGTGCAATTCGATGACGTCTTCTGGCGGAATTCCCGAGGCTTGATGTAAATTGTCGATGTTTTGCGTGACCACGGCCGGCGCTTTCCCGGCACGGTAGAGGTTGGCAATGGCCCGATGACCTCGGCTCGGCTTGGCGGCGTCGAATTGATCCTCCATGGCAAAGCGCCGCCGCCAAGACTCGTTGCGCGTCTCCTGGCTGGACATGAACGCGTCGAAGTCGATCGGCCGGTTCTTAGTCCACAACCCGCCTGGTGAGCGGAAATCAGGAATGCCGCACTCGGTCGAGATGCCCGCCCCGGTAAATGGCACAATCGCGCCGGCCGCACGAACCATTTCGCTCAGGCGCACTATTGCGTTATCGGGATCCGCGGCGATCATTCTTTCCGGCCAACTTCATAATAACGGGCGTCGTAATGCATTTTCGGCCATAGTCCGATAAAGCGAAATGACTTATCTTTACCAGACGTTTAGCTTCAGTCTTCTTGTTTAGGCATGATCTCTACTGAAAGCTGGTGTCGAGTTTTGAGGAAGCGGAGGTTCGAACATGCGGTATCTGCATACAATGCTGCGCGTACGCGATCTCGATGCAGCGCTCGACTTCTATTGCAATAAGCTCGGCCTTAAGGAGGTCCGCCGCCGCGTCGACGATAAGAATAAATACACCCTCGTATTCCTGGCGGCGCCGAACGACGACGAGCTCGTCGCCAAGGGCCCAGCCACGCGCCAGGCGCCGCTTGTCGAATTGACCTACAATTGGAACACCGAGGATTACGGCGAGGCTCGCTATTTCGGTCATCTTGCCTATGAGGTCAACGACATTTACGCGTTGTGCGAAAAGCTGATGAAAGCCGGCGTCACCATCAATCGCCCGCCGCGCGATGGTAACATGGCGTTCGTACGTTCGCCGGACAAGCACTCGGTCGAGCTTTTGCAGAAAGGCAACCCATTACCGCCGAAGGAACCGTGGGTCTCGATGCCCAACAGCGGCAAATGGTGAAGCCTGACCTGCCTACTTATTGTCATGTAAGACC
>JBAPZR010000860.1:0-1597 GCA_049285335.1 Xanthobacteraceae bacterium
CGATCCGCCCTTCGAATTGCATCGAGGCCGGCCTGCGCGGTTTGTTTCCACATGCCATTTGAATCATGTGGTTCATTCATGAGGCTGAGCCCGTAGACCGCACCGTTGCCGGCGAAGGCAGTCGCTACCTTGTATGAGAAATCGGCAAAAGCTTCGATCGGCACGGCGGTTGAGCCAATTAGGGCATTGTTGCCGTCGAGACGGTAGCGACCAAAGTCGTGCGGTGACAGGATCACACGCATATTATGCGCACGCGCAGCAGCTAGAAAACTGTTGATGCGGTTGAGTTCGACAGTGTCCAGGTCGCCAAATAGTGAATGCTGAAGCCGCTCCCAAAGATAAGCCAAGCGCACTACTGCAAAGCCTCTGCTGGCATAATAATCAAGATCCTCCGGCGGCGGATAGATATAGTCTCTCCCATATACCCCTGGAATATGTTCGTCGCCAAATGCGGCACTGGGAAGATTGATCCCCCGCGCGAAAATTGTGCCTGTCCAGAGCGATATAGGATCTGCAGAACTCGTTCCCCAACTCATCAAATATACGAGCGCGCCGATCATCAACAGGATGCGAGAGATGTCGCCGCCTGAATTGCTCTGCCCCGTCAATGGCAAGGTGACCGATCGGGAGCTGCCAACCTCAGCTCCAACTTCGCGTCTGGAGAAATTCCCGATTACTGGAAGCGCCAGCCGGATCAAAGTGCGCTGCATTTTCGACGCCTCCCGTACGAAGAGCCTCCCAGCATTTTTTTTAAAGGACCCCGAATCCCATTAGCCTTTTAGTAGCCAGGTGACCGCCAGATTCCAATCGTCAGTGTTCCTAAAAGAATTTTCAGATCTAACCAAAAGCTCCAATTTTTGATGTACCAAAGATCGTGCTCGATCCGTTTCGACATAAGATAAACCGTACGCGTCTCGCCACGATAGCCATTGAATTGCGCCCAGCCCGTGATTCCTGGCTTCAATTGATAGCGAAACGCGTAAGCGGCAATCTGCTGCTCATATTCACAATCATGGGCCGCCGCGTGGGGTCGCGGCCCAACCAACGACATCTCGCCGCGGAGCACGTTGAACAGCTGCGGTAGTTCATCGATGTTCGTGCGACGTAACCAACGCCCCACACGTGTGCAACGGGGATCCTCCCGAGTCGCCTGTTGAATGACTGGCCCGTCCTCGAGAACCGTCATGCTACGGAACTTGTAGATTCGAAATAAGCGACCGTTGAAACCGCTGCGCCATTGTGAGAACAAGATTGGCCCGTTCGAGTCCAGTTTAATGGAAATGGCAGTCGCAAGCATCAAAGGCGAAAGCAAGAAAAGCCCGGCACCAGCGCCGAGCAGATCGACGGTTCGCTTCAGCGCCCGTTCCAGCTTGCTAAGAGGCGCCCGCTTGAGTTCAGCTATCGGTACTGGTCCAATGCTGCAGATCCGGCCGAGGTAGCGAACAGCTTTATCGTCGGGCACTAGATAGACCGGAATCGGCAATACGCTCAGGGTATCGAGTATGGCATCAATGCGGTGTTCGTATTCCCAACTGATAAACAGCAAGATGTTTTCGACTGCTTCTTGCCGCGCAGCTCTAATCACAAGATCCAGAGT